>NZ_JAGOID010000100.1 GCF_017995835.1 Amaricoccus sp. | reverse complement strand
CTCCCCGCCGAGAAGCCGCAGCACCACGGCGCGCTTGCGCGCCACGCTCCAGCGCTGGCCCGGCGCCAACGGCCCGGTCCCCGGCGCTTCCGCGGCCGCCGGCGCGCAGCCTGTGGACAGCGTGGACAGGCTCCGCCCGCCCGCCCTGTCCACAGGCTCATCAACAACAGCAGCTCCTTCCTGCCCGTTCATCTGGGGGTCCCTCGGCTGGTCCATCTCGGTCTCCTTTCGGACAAAGCGATGTCCAGGGAAACTGGGGGCAGCTCAAGCACGATCTCGTGGCTCCAGTCGAACTGGTAGGCCTCGCCCGGATCGAAGCGCAGCGGCACGAACGCCGCCGACGTCCCCGTGCTTCCCGCCCGTCGCCAAGCCGCGGCGTAGCGCCGGACGGCGTCGTAGCCGCCCTCGTAGCCGAGACCCCGGAGGTCCTCGCAGATCCGCGAGCCACGTCACCCGCTCGCGGCTGCTCCGCGCGGCATTCGCCGCCAGCAGCCGGTCGAGCTCGTCCCGCCACGGGCCGAGCTTCGGCTGCGGCTAGACGCTGCGCTTGTACTCGAAGGCGGTCTCCTCCGACCGCAGAACCTTCCGGACAACCTTCCGCGACAGCTTCAGCTCACGGCAGATCTGCTTGATCGGCTTTCCATGAACAAAATGCGCTCGGCGGATCTTCGCGATCGTCTCCACAACCAGCATCCCGAACTCGGCTCCCGATACCCTCGGGAGCACTGTGAACCCCATCGCCAGGGGGGCCCTTTTGGAAGCCGATCACCCCGGAAACGGGGGCCTTATTGCGCGCCTCTCCACATCCCGACCTTCTCGGCCTGACCCGTGGGGCGGTCGCCATGACCAAGGCCGACCTCGCCGACGCCAACCGCCGCGTGGCGGTCGAAGCGCGGATCCGGTCGCTCCTTGCGCCGACCGGCCTCGCTCATGCGCCGGTTCTGCCCGTCTCCTAGGTCACCGGCGAGGGCCTGCCCGAACTCCGGGAACTCCTCGCCCGCGAGGAGTGCGCCACGGCGGCGCACGCCGCCGCCGGGCGACTCCGCCTGCCCGTCGACCGCGCCTTCACCCTCGCGGGCGTTGGCGCCATCGTCACCGGCACGCTGATCTCCGGAACGGCGGCCCCGGGCGATCTGGTGACGCTGTCACCCTCCGGCCTCGCGGCCCGCATCCGCTCGGTCCACGCGCAGAACCGGCCCGTCGCGCGCGGCCTCGCCGGCCAGCGCTGCGCGCTGAACCTTGCCGGCGAGGGCGTCGGCAAGGACGCCATCTTGCGCGGCGACGTGATTCTCGACGTCGCGCTCCACGCGCCAACCGATCGCATCGACGCCGAACTGGGCCTGCTCATATCACCTCCGAGATCCGGCCGCTCGGCGCGCCCATGCCGGCGCATCTCCACACCGGCGCCGCCGAGATCGGCGTCCGCGTCGTGCCGCTCGCCGCGCCGACCGAGCCCGGCGGCTACGGCCCTGTCCAGCTTGTCCTCGACCGCCCCCTTGCCGTTGCGGCGCTCGACCGCTTCATCCTGCGCGACGTCTCCGCGCGGCGCACCATTGCCGGCCTCGCCATCGCGCGGGGCCAGCACGAAGCCTTGCGCGAAGGCGCTGCCGCCGCTCTCGCCGTCTTCCACGCGGACTATCCCGAGTTGCAGGGCCTCGGCCGCGAACGCCTGCGCCTCGCGCTCCGCCCGCGCCTGGCACGGCCGGCCTTCCTCGCGGTCCTTCACGACGACCCGAGCGGGAGTCGCATCGTTCTCGACGGCGCATTCGTGCGCCTCCCCGGCCACGAGGCGCGGCTCTCGCCCGAGGACGCCGCGCTCTCCGAGGACATCGCCCCCGCCTCGGTGGCCCCGCCCGTTTCCGCCCCCCGCGCGTGCGCGACCTGGCCGCCGAGACGGGATCGACGAGCGCGAGATCCGCCGGGTGCTGAAGCTCTGCGCGCGGATGGGCAGGGTCGACCAGATCGCCCACGACCACTTCTTCCTGCGCGCCACCACTGCCGAAATGGTCGCCCTCGCCGCGGCCGTCTCGGCCGGCGCCGAGCGTGGCTGGTTCACCGCCGCCGCCTTCCGCGACCGCATGGACAACGGCCGCAAGGTGGCGATCGAAATCCTCGACTTTCTCGACCGGAACGGCGTCACCATCCGCCGCGGCGACCTCCGCCGCATCAACCCGCCGCGCCTCGATCTGTTCGGCGACCCCGCCCGTCGGCCCATAGCCGCCGGGCCGCGTCTACCCCCGCCTCTCAACTCGGCTCGCCGAACCGCCCCGAGACGAGCGCCCGCAGCGCCTCGGCCAGCGCACTCGCCTCGGCGCCCTCGCAGCGCACGGCGATCGAGGTGCCCTTGGCGGCGGCCAGCATCATCAGCCCCATGATCGAATCGCCCGAGACCTCCATCCCGTCCCGGCTGACATGGGCCTGCGCGTTGAATCGCTCCACCGTCTCGACGAACTTCGCCGAGGCGCGCGCATGAAGACCCTTGTCGTTGACGATGTCGAGGACGAACTGCAATCGCTCCTCCCGGCGGTTCCGGGGATGCTCAGAGGGCGATCGGCAACCGGTCTGGTCCGTACCCCTCGACCGAGTTGATGTATTTGCGCCCGGCGGTCAAGGCCGACGCCACCGCCTCGCGCAGGGGTAGCCGCCGCGCCTTCGCGAGCTTGACGAGCAGCGGCAGGTTCGCGCCGTAGACGACCATGCGGTTCGACTCGCGACAGGCCTCCATCGCAAGGTTCGACGGCGTGCCGCCGAACATGTCGGTCACCACCACCACCCCGTCGCCCTCGTCGACGGCGCGGATGGCCGCGTCGATCTCGCTCTGCTTCCTGTCGCTGTCGTCCTCGGCCCCGATCGACACGGCTACCGCGCCGGGGTGCCGGCCGACGACGTGCTCCATGGCGGCGAGGTACTCGTTCGCCAGACCGCCATGAGCCACAATAACGATTCCGATCACGCCCCGCTCGCTCTCTGAACCAGCGCCGTATCCGCCGTCCGCTCCAGATCCCGATGGTGAATAGACACTTGCCATCCATCCTGCGCAAGCGTTTTCGCCAGCGCCTCCGTCACTGCCACAGACCGATGCTTGCCGCCCGTGCAACCGAGCGCGACGCCGAAATAGGATTTGCCCTCCGCCCCGTAGGCGGGAAGGAGGAAGCGCAGCATGTCGACCAGGCGGGCGTAGAACGCGGGCCAGGCCGGGTCCGCCGCGACGTAGGCCGCGACCGCCGGGTCGCGCCCGTCCTGCCCGCGCAGGGCCGGATCCCAGTGCGGATTTCGTAGGAAGCGGCAGTCCATCACCATGTCCGCCCCGCGCGGCAGTCCGCGCGGATAGGCGAAGGACTGCAACGTCACCGCCAGCCCGGCGCCGGCATCGGCGGGTGCGAACCAGCGCGCCAGCTCCGCCTTCAGGTCATGGACCGTCATCGCTGAAGTGTCGATCAGCACGTCCGCCCGCGCCTTGAGCGGCGCGAGCTGCGCAGCCTCGCGCTCGATGCCGACGTGGGCCGATTCGTGCGGGCTTGACGGGTGTCGCCGGCGGGTCTCGTTGTAGCGCGCGATCAGCACCGAGGCGGCGCAATCGATGAATACCAGCACCGGACGGCAGCCCGGCCGCGCCCCGATTTCGTCGAGCATGCCCGCCAGCGCCGCGACGTCGAACTCGCGGGTGCGCGCGTCGACGCCCACGACCAGCGGACGCGCCATCGGCGGCCCGGCGATCAGGCGCGGCATCAGCGAGAGGGGCAGGTTGTCGATGGCTTCGAAGCCGAAATCCTCCAGCGCGCGGATCGCAGTCGACCTGCCGGCGCCTGCGGGACCGGTGACGACCACGATATCCGGCCCCGCGCCGGGGCTCATGGAGGGTTCCACGCAGATCGCCTTCTTCGGGCCTTGGCCTGGCTAGCACGCCCGGCCTGACCGGAGCATTTGCACCAAGGTTGCGTCGAGATTGGGGACGCCGCGGCCCGAGATCAACTCGATTTCGACACCATGGTAACCGAATTGACGCGATTGTGGCATCCGGGCCGCTCCATCCGCATCCAGGTCGACGGCCAGCGCCAGTCTGGCCTCGTCCAGCGCCTCCGCGCGCAGCAGGCCGACGCCGCGGGCCTCGATCATGCCGCGGATCGCCGCCGGAGCCGAGACGAGGAGCGCGCCCTCATGGACCTCGATCGCCACCCGGTCGTCCGCCACCAGACGCGCGCCCAAGGCCATCATCCGCAGGGCGAGGCCGGACTTGCCCGCGCCGGACGCGCCGAGGATCAGCAGTCCGCGGTCGCCGAGCGCCACGGCGGAGGCGTGCAGGATCTCAGTCGGCGCGCTCCGACTCATGCGATTGTGCGCCTGCACGCCTGCGCGCGATCCGACCGGTTTCCTGCGATGCGAAAGAATGCGAACATCGATCCCAACACGGACAACCACGACGACGCTTCCGAATATGACACTGGTACGGCGTTAACTCCAACTGCCGGCGCGCGATTGCGCCGCGACGTGATATAGAATGTCTCGCCGTGGGCGTTCGCGCCTGCAACGGGCCGGTGGGGCTCCGGGCCCGAGGCGATGGGCAGTTCGGCCTCCGGCCGGTGCAAGGGGAGTTTGGACGGGGATGAACATGGGAACGCGGATTTCGCCTGTGGCGAGCGGACTGGCCGAGGCGAGACGCCTGCACTGGAACTTGACCGAGCCGGCGCTGATGCAGGCGGCCGTCGCCCGGGGCGAGGGCCAGATCGGGCAGGGGGGCGCGCTCCTCGTTTCGACCGGCAAGCACACCGGTCGCAGCCCGAAGGACAAGTTCGTCGTGCGCGAGCCCGGCGTCGACGCCCACATCTGGTGGGAGAACAATCCCCCGCTCTCGCCCGAGCATTTTGACACGCTGCACGCCGACATGCGCGCCCACGCCCGCGGCGCCGAACTCTTCGTGCAGGATCTCTACGCCGGCGCCGACCCGGCGCACCGGCTGAACGTCCGGGTCATCACCGAACTTGCCTGGCACGCGCTCTTCATCCGCCACCTGCTGCGGCGGCCCGACGCCTCCGAGCTCGAGGGCTTCGCGCCCGGCTTCACCATCCTCAACTGCCCGAGCTTCAAGGCCGATCCGGCCCGCCACGGCGTTCGCTCCGAGACGGTGATCGCCATCTCCTTCGAGCAAAAACTCGTTCTGATCGGAGGCACCGCCTATGCCGGCGAGAACAAGAAGTCGGTCTTCACCGTGCTGAACTACCTCCTGCCCGAGAAGGGCGTGATGCCGATGCACTGCTCGGCCAACCACGCGCCGGGCAACCCTGACGACGCGGCCGTGTTCTTCGGCCTCTCCGGCACCGGCAAGACCACGCTCTCGGCCGATCCGGGCCGGGTGCTGATCGGCGACGACGAGCACGGCTGGTCGGACGAGGGCACGTTCAACTTCGAGGGCGGCTGCTACGCCAAGACCATCAACCTCTCCGCCACCGCCGAACCGGAGATCTACGCGACCACACACCGCTTCGGCACCATCGTCGAGAATATGGTTTACGATCCGCGGACCTTCGAGCTCGACTTCGACGACGACAGCCTGACGGCCAACACCCGCTGCGCCTACCCGCTCGAGGCGATCTCGAACGCCTCGCCGACGGGCCGCGGCGGCCAGCCAAAGAACATCGTCATGCTGACCTGCGACGCCTTCGGCGTGCTGCCGCCGATCGCGCGGCTGACGCCGGCGCAGGCGATGTACCACTTCCTCTCGGGCTTCACCTCCAAGGTCGCCGGCACCGAGCGCGGCGTGACCGAGCCCTCGCCGACCTTCTCGACCTGTTTCGGCGCGCCCTTCATGCCGCGCCGGCCGGAGGTCTACGGCGCGCTCCTGCGCGACCGGATCGCCGCCGTCGGGGCCGATTGTTGGCTCGTCAACACCGGCTGGACCGGCGGCGCCTACGGCACGGGCAAGCGTATGCCGATCAAGGCGACTCGCGCGCTCCTGACCGCCGCGCTGAATGGCGATCTCGCCAGGGTCGGGTTCCGCGAGGATCCGAACTTCGGTTTCCAGGTTCCCGTCGCGGCGCCGGGCGTCGACGCCGGTCTCCTGGACCCGCGCTCGACCTGGACCGATCCGGTGGCCTACGACGCGCAGGCCGCAAAGCTCGTGGCGATGTTCGTCGAGAACTTCGCCCAGTACGAGCCCCACGTCGGCGAGGACGTCCGCGCCGCCGCCGTGCGCGCCGCCTGACCGACCGGTCCGCGCGTCCCGCGCGCCCGCCGCTTCGCTTCCCCAACCCCCCGCCGCTGCCCGCGGCGGGGGGTTCCCGTCTTGGGGCCCGCTGCGCGGCTTCGAGCCCGGTTGTCGGGAAAAGCAGACGATCCCAACGAAGAAAGGCCCGCCGGATGGCAGGCCTTTGGTTCGTCGTCGATCGGGGACGCTCAGGCGCCCGCGGAGCGGCTCAGAGCGCGCCTTCGCGCTGCAGCTTCTTGCGCGCCAGCTTGCGCGCACGCCGGACGGCCTCGGCGCGCTCGCGCGCCTTCTTGACCGACGGCTTCTCGAAATGCTGCTTGAGCTTCATCTCGCGAAAGACGCCTTCACGCTGAAGCTTCTTCTTCAGCGCGCGCAACGCCTGATCGACGTTGTTGTCACGAACCATTACCTGCACGGGTAGTCACCACCTTTCCGTCAATGAGATTTCGAGTTTCGGCAGGAACGCGCTATATAGAGGAGCAGGCCGCAAGTGTCCACCCGCGGCGAACGTCAAAAACGAAGCGAGCGAGACGCCGATGAATCCCACCGCCACATCCGACCCCACTGAGGCGCGCGCCGGAGACGCCGTCGCCGCCGCCCGCGCCGCCACGCTCGCCCACGCGCTCGCGCACGTCCCCTTCGACGGCTGGAGCGACCGGACCCTGGCCGCCGCGGTGGAGGATGCCGGCGTCGACCCGGCGCTCGCGCGGCTCGCCTTCCCCCGCGGCGGCGTCGACCTTGCGCTCGCCTGGCACGACGGCAAGGACGCTGAGCTCGCGGCGCGCCTCGCGGCCGAGGATCTGCGCGGCCTGCGCTTCCGCGACCGCATCGCCCACGCCATCGCGCTCCGGCTCGAGATCGTCGCCGACGACCGCGACGCCGTGCGCCGCGCCACGGCGCTCTTCGCTCTCCCGACCCATGCCGCGGACGGCGCGCGGGCGCTCTGGCGCACGGCCGACACGATCTGGACCGCGCTTGGCGACACGAGCACGGACGCGAGTTGGTACACAAAGCGCGCCACGCTCTCCGCGGTCTGGTCCTCCTGCCTGCTCTACTGGCTCGGCGACAGGACTCCGGGCGCCGCGGCGACCCGCGAGTTCATCCACCGCCGCATCGACAACGTCATGGCCTTCGAGGAGTTCAAGGCGCGCGTGCGCCGCAACCCGCTCGCCGCGAAGCTGCTCGACGCGCCCTCCCGTGTGCTTGACCGGATCCGGGGCGCCGACCATACTCGCCGCCCCGACCTTCCCGGCCGCCTGCGCCGCGACTGAGCGGGCCGCCAGGACGAAACGGGGGGAGGGGTCATGGCCCTCGGCAAGACGATCGCGACCTGGGTTGACGGACGCTGGCACGACGGCGACCTGCGGGTCATGCGCGCCGCCGACCACGGCGCCTGGCAGGGCACGCTGGTCTTCGACGGCGCCCGCGCCTTCGAGGGCGTGACGCCCGACCTCGATCGCCACGCCGCGCGGATCGTGCGCTCGGCCGAGGTCATGGGCATGACCGCGCCGCTCGCCGCCGACGAGATCGCGGCGATCCTGCTCGAGGGTGTGGCGCGCTGGCCGGTCGGGGCGCAGCTCTATCTCCGGCCGATGATGTGGTCGCAGTCCTGCTCGCCCTCCTTCGTCGATCCGCTGCCCGAGTCGACCGCCTTCGTCGCCTGCATCGAGGAAATCCCGATGGGAACGCCCGGCGCTCCGATGGCCCTGACCGTCTCGCCCTTCCGCCGGCCCCGGCCGGACATGGCGCTGACCGAGGCCAAGGCGGGCTGCCTCTACGCCAACAACGGCCGCATCGTCGCCGAGGCGCGCCGGCGCGGCTTTCACAACGCGCTGTCGCTCGACGTCGAGGACAACGTCGCCGAGACGGCGATGACCAACGTGTTCATGGCGCGCGACGGGGTGGTGTTCACGCCGGTCCCGAACGGCATGTTCCTCGCCGGCATCACCCGGGCCCGCGTCATCGGCCTCCTGCGCGCGGATGGGGTCGAGGTCGTCGAGACCGCGCTCACCGTCGACGATTTCGCCGCGGCCGACGAGATCTTCGTCACCGGCAACGCCAGCAAGGTCATGCCGGCGACCCGGTTCGAGGACCGCGAACTGCGCGCGTCGGCGATGGCGACGCGCGCCCGGTCGCTCTACTGGGACTTCGCCCACCAGTCCCGCAAGGCGGCATGAGCGCGCCTTTGCTCCCCGAGACCATGCTGGTCGTCGAGATCGCGGCGCCCGGCGGTCCCGAGGTCCTGCGCCCGTCCCGCCGGCCGGTTCCGACGCCGCAGGCCGGCGAGATACTGATCCGCGTCCGCGCCGCCGGGGTGAACCGGCCGGACGCGCTCCAGCGCGCAGGCGCCTATGCGCCGCCGCCGGGGGCCTCCGATCTGCCCGGGCTCGAGGCCGCGGGCGAGGTCGCCGCGGTCGGTCCCGGCGGATCGCGCTGGCAGGTGGGCGACGCGGTCTGCGCGCTGCTGCCCGGGGGCGGCTACGCCGAATATGTCGTGACCCCGGGCGATCACGCGCTGCCGGTCCCTGCCGGCCTCGCGATGACGGCCGCGGCGGCGCTCTGCGAGACCTACTTCACCGTCTGGCACAACGTCTTAGAACGCGGCCGGCTGGTCGGCGGCGAGACCTTCCTCGTCCACGGCGGCAGTTCGGGCATCGGCACCACCGCGATCCAGCTCGCCGCCGTCCGCGGGGCGCGGGTGTTCGCCACCGCCGGTTCGCCCGAGAAATGCGCCGCCTGCGAGGCGCTGGGCGCCGAGCGCGCCATCGACTACCGCCGCGAGGATTTCGTCGCGGTCACGGCGGAGGCGACCGGCGGCCGCGGCGTCGATCTGATCCTCGACATGGTGGGCGGCGACTACCTGCCGCGCGACGTCAGGGCGCTGGCGACCGAGGGCCGGCTGGTGATGATCGCCTTCCTCGGCGGACCGAAGGTCGAGCTCAACTTCGCCCAGGTGATGACCAAGCGGCTGACGCTCACTGGCTCGACCCTGCGCCCGCAATCGGTCGAGGCCAAGGCCCGGATCGCCGCCGCCCTCGAGCGCGAGGTCTGGCCGCTGTTGGCCGCCGGCCGCATCGCTCCGGTGATGGATCGCACCTTTCCGCTCGACGCGGCGGCCGAGGCCCATGCCCGGATGGAAAGCTCCGCCCATATCGGCAAGATCGTCCTCGACGTCGCCTGACCGGCCGTGACCGCGCCACGGGAGACGTTTACACCCTAGCGACGATGCAGCGCGCCGCGGACGCAACGCCGCCGCAGGCGCCACGTCGACGCGGCGCCTGGGTCCGCCCGCGCTCCGCGGGCGAACGGCATCAGGGCGCGGCGCGCGGCGCGAGGAGCGACAGGCCGCCGTCGACGTCGAGAACCTGGCCGGTGACGAAGGCGGCGGCGGGCGAGGCCAGATAGGCGGCCGCCTCCGCCGTCTCCGCCCAGACGTCGCCGCGGCGGAGCGGCGCGTTCTCCTCCAGGGCCTCGATGGTCTCCTCGGCGTTCTCGGCGCCGACGATGCGGCCCGCCGGGCGGCCGGTGGCGAGAGCGTTGACCCGGATTGCGTGCGGCGCCAGGGCCAGCGCCAGAACGCGCGACATCTGCTCGACCGCGGCGCAGCTCGTCGCGTAGGCGATCAGCTCCGGCGGCGCGCGGCGGGCGTGGATGCAGCTGATGTTCAGGATCGCGCGGTCCGCCGCCACAGGCTCCTCGCTCGCGGCGAGTTCGATCATCCGCCGCGCGACGATCTGGCAGAGCCACAGGGTGCGCGAGACGTTCTGCTCCAGCGACGCGTCGAGACCGTCCGCCTCGTGGTTCAGCGGGTCCGAAACGGCGAGCAGCGGGTTGGCGTTGACGAGGATGTCGATCCCGTCATGGGCGTCCATGGTGGCCGCCATCAGGTTCGTCATGCCGAGCTTGTCGCGCAGCTTGCCGGCGAAGGTCGCGGCGCGGCCTTCCAGTCCCTCGGCGCGGAGCAGCGCCAGTTCGACGGCGAGTTTCGACTCGTCCGGGTCCGCCATCATCACCGACGCCCCCGCCCGCACCAGCCGTCGCGCGATGGCCAGTCCGACGCCCTGAGCGGCGCCGGTGACGACCGCCGACTTGCCCGACAATCCCGCTGGCATCCCTGACCTCCCCGGCGCTGCCGGTCGCGAGACTAGCCGAGCCCCGTGCCCGGCGCGAGGGGCCGCACGCGGCGGGCGGGCATTGACTTCTCTCCGGGCGCGGCCGAGACGGCGGCGAGATCAGGAGGAAGGCATGCCGGCACACCCCGAGGCGATCGAGTTCCTTGCCACGCGACGGTCGCGTCCGCCGAAGCTGATGCGCCCTCCCGCGCCGTCGCGCGACGAGATCCTCGCGCTGCTGACGCTCGCAACCCGGGTGCCCGATCATGGCAAGCTCGAGCCCTGGCGCTTCGTCGTGCTGTCCGGCGCGGGTCTCGCACGCTTTTCGGCCGCGATCCGGGCCCGCGCCGCCGAGACCGGACAGGATGCCGACAAGGGCGCGGGCGCCTTCGAGCAGGCGCCGATGACCGTCGCGGTCGTCGCCGTCCCGCGCGACGCGCCGAAGATCCCGGAGATCGAGCGCATGCTGTCGGCGGGCGCCGTCTGCCTCGAACTCCTCAACGCGGCGCTCGCCTCCGGCTGGGCCGCGTGCTGGCTGACCGGCTGGCCGGCCTACGACGCGCCCTTCCGCGAGGCGGCGCTCGGGCTCGCTCCGGGCGAGTGGATCGCCGGCTTCGTCCATATCGGAACCAGCGACGCCGCGCCGCCCGAACGCCCGCGGCCCGACGTGCCGGGCCTCGTCACCTGGATGGACGGGTGAGCCTTCTCGTCGATCTCGGACGCGCCCTCGGCCAACTCGGCGACGCGCGTTTCCGTGCCGTGCTGTGGCGCGCCGTGCTGATGGTGCTCGCGGCCTTCGCGGCGCTCCTCGTCGGCGTCCTGTGGCTGGCCGGCTGGCTGCTGCCGGACGCGGTGAGCCTGCCCTGGATCGGCGACGTCCGCTTCCTCGACGATCTCGCGCTCTGGGGGATGGCCGCATTCGCCCTTGTCGCGTCAGAGCGTGTGAATCTTTCGGCAAATCGGCAGATTCTGGCGTAACCGGGGCAAAAAGGTGGGCGGTTGTGTCGATAGGGGATCCACAAGCGCAGGGATTTCTGAATCTGGAGGGTTCTGTGAGGCGCGTCGTGACGCTGATCGCATGCGCGACCGTGGTCGGCGCCT
>NZ_JAGOID010000191.1 GCF_017995835.1 Amaricoccus sp. | reverse complement strand
ACCCGGACGCAGACCGCCGCGCACGAACACATTGCTCCAGACGGTGAAGAACGTCTCGCAGAGCGCCGCGGCCTCGATCATGCCAAGGCCCTTCGGAATCGGCAGGGCGTGGTCCTGGTGCGTGACCGCGTATTCGGCATAGCCCCCGCCGGGCAGCAGGGCGCAAACCTCATCGCCGACCGCCCACTTCGAGCCGCCGGGCCCCACCTCGGCCACCACGCCGGCGCATTCTAGGCCGGGCAGATCCGACGCGCCGGGCGGCGGCGCATAGGCCCCGGCGCGTTGCAGCGCGTCGGGGCGGTTGACGCCGACCGCGCGCAACGCGATCAGGATCTCGCCCGGTCCCGGTCGCGGGACCTTGCGCGTGGCGACGCGCAGCACCTCGGGTCCGCCGGGCTCGGCGATCTCGACGACTGTCATCTCGGCGGGAATGCTCACGCCGCGCCCCGCATCCGCTGGCCGGGTTCCGAGCGGGCCCGGGTGGAGAGCGGGCGGGCGCCGGGGATCCTCGGATCGCCGCCGCGCCGTGGATCACCGCCGCGCCATGCGCCGTTGAACCCGACCGAGATCGTCTTGCCGCGCATCATGTCCCCTCACTCCCGCCGCGCCGGACGATCCCGGCCCGCCCTCAGGTCTTGCGCCGCCAGGAGCCGGGCAGGTCCGGGGGCGGAGTATTCCCTGGCGCCTTGACATGGTCAAGCAGGCGCTGGGGGCCCTTCATCATCGCCGCGGCGATCGGATTGCGGGCAACGCGCGCCTTTACCTCCTCGAACCGCATGACGTCGTCGATGCGCCGCTGGACGAAGTCCCGCGTCGCCTGGAAGTCGGTCGACCCGTCGCCGAGCCAGTAGAGCAGCGCCGAGGAATAGACCGCCGAGAGCGACGCCCGCTTGGAGTACCAGTTGAAATCTCCGCTCGTATCGCCGAGCGCGGTCCAGATCGTATCCGCCGTGTGCCAGATCGCCCGCGCCCCGTCCGCCGCGTTGAGCGGCAGCGCAAAGAGCGCGACGCCCCGGCGCACCGCCTCGCGCTCGGCGGCGATCAGTTCGAGGCGCGTCACGATGGCGAAGGCCACGCGGTCGCGGAACCTCAGATCGAGCAGCGCCGCCTCGGCCAGCCGCGCGGCCAACGCCGCGTCGCAGTCATAGTGATAGGCGAGCGCCAGATCGAGCCCGCCGCGCGGAAAGGCGAGGCGCGAAACTCCCGGATCGACGCCCGCGTCCTCGACGGCGAAGGCAAGGGTCTTGTCGGTCCAGCCGTCGAAGGCCACGTGCGGCAGCGCCGCGGCGATCACCGCCTTGGCCGTCTCGGCAAGGCCGGCGGGATCCTCTCTGCCCGGCGTTTCGGTCATCGCATTTCGCTCCGCTGTTCGGCCTCGTCCGACCCGTCCGGGTCCCCGGCCGTTTTTTTGCCCCCGCCGGTGGACAGGCCGACGGTCTTTGCGTATATAGCGCCCTCCTGCCGAATTTCGAAACTCTTGACTGGAAGGTGGTGACTACCCGTGCAGGTGATGGTTCGTGACAACAATGTCGATCAGGCGTTGCGCGCGCTCAAGAAGAAGCTGCAGCGCGAAGGCGTGTTTCGCGAAATGAAGCTGAAGCAGCATTTCGAGAAGCCGTCCGTCAAGAAGGCCCGAGAAAGGGCCGAGGCCGTGCGCCGCGCGCGCAAGCTGGCGCGCAAGAAGCTGCAGCGCGAAGGCGGTCTCTGAGCCTCTCGACCGTTTGTCGACCAAGTCCCGCGCGGCTTTCGCGCGATCGAGATCCCGGAGCATCGCTTCGGGATTTCTTGTTTTCGAGGCGGCTGCACCGCGCTGAACGGGGTCGGACCGCCCGCCCGGCGCCGGAGATCACGCGCGGGGGCTGATGCGGGTCACGTGACCCATCTTTCGGCCCGGGCGCGCCTCGGCCTTGCCATAGAGATGCAGCGCCGCGCCGGTCAGCGCCGGCGCCGCCAGCACTTCGTCGCCGAGAAGATTGGTCATCACCGCGTCCGAATGGCGCGTCCCGTCGCCGAGCGGCCAGCCGAGGATCGCCCGGACATGCTGCTCGAACTGGTCGATCAGGCAGCCGTCCTGCGTCCAGTGGCCGGAATTATGTACCCGAGGCGCGATCTCGTTGACGACGAGCCCGCCCCCCGGCGTGACGAAGAGCTCGACCCCGATCACCCCGACATAATCGAGCGCGTTCAGGATCCGCCCCGCGATCAGCACGGCGTCCTGCGCCGTCGCCGCGCCGATCCGCGCCGGAACAGTCGTTGTGTGGAGGATGCCGTCGCGATGCGCGTTCTCGCCCGGATCGAAGGCGACAACCGCGCCGTCGCGACCGCGGGCGGCGATCACCGAGATCTCGCGCTCGAAGCCGATGAAACCTTCGAGCACCGAGGGGGCGGCGCCCACCGCCGCCCAGGCCGCCGCCGCGTCGCCGGGCGCCGCGATCCGCGCCTGGCCCTTGCCGTCATAGCCCAGGCGTCGCGTCTTCAGGATCGCCGGCGCACCGATCCGCGCCAGCGCCGCGGCGAGATCCTCCGGCCCGTCAACGGCCGCGAAGGGCGCGACCGTCAGGCCGGCGGTGCCGAGGAATTCCTTCTCGGCGATCCGGTCCTGCGCCACTTCGAGGGCGCGCCGCCCAGGCCTGACCGGCGCCAGATCGGCGATCGCATCGACCGCCGCCAGCGCGACATTCTCGAACTCGTAAGTCACCACATCGCAGGCGGCCGCGAAGGCGCGCAGGGCCGCGACGTCGTCATAGGCGGCGCGCACCACCTTCTCGACCACTGGCCCGGCGCAAGGATCCGCCGCCGGCTCGAACACGTGACAGCGGACCCCGAGCCGCGCCGCGGCCAGCGCCAGCATTCGCCCGAGCTGCCCCCCGCCGAGGATGCCGATGACCGCGCCGACCGGCAATGATCCCGCCTCAGACGCCATCGGGCACCTCGGCCACCGCCTCGGTCTGCGCCGCCCGCCAGGCGACGAGCCGCGCGGCGAGATCCGCGTCGCCGAGCGCGAGGATCGCCGCGGCCAGCAGCGCGGCGTTCGCCGCCCCGGCGGCGCCTATGGCCAGCGTGCCGACCGGCACCCCCTTCGGCATCTGGACGATCGACAGCAGGG
>NZ_JAGOID010000099.1 GCF_017995835.1 Amaricoccus sp. | reverse complement strand
GTGCATACGTTGTGCATGGAGTGTGCATCGAAGGATCCGCCGTAAACCTTTGACGCGGAAGTCTTCGGACGGAAACCGTACAAGTCCGGGCTGCCTCGCCGACCGGGGCAGCCTCCGCCCTCCTCCGCCCCGGCCCCCCGAAGAAGAACAGATGCTCAGGCGGCTCTCGGGACTTCACGCGTGAATCACGCGCTGATTATCACACGTCGAGATCCTCGACGAACCGGGCGTTCTGCTGGATGTACTGGAAGCGCAGCTCCGGCTTCTTGCCCATCAGCCGCTCGACCAGCTCGCCGGTCTCGGCGAGTTCGTCGTCGATCGTCACCCGGATGAGCGTCCGGCTGGCCGGGCTCATCGTCGTCTCCTTGAGCTGCGCCGGCATCATCTCGCCAAGGCCCTTGAAGCGCGAGACCTCGATCTTGCCGCGCCCGCCGAGCCCCTTCGCCAGCAGCCGGTCGCGCGCCGCCTCGTCGCGGGCATAGACCGAGCGAGCGCCTTGGGTCAGCCGGAAGAGCGGCGGCGCCGCGAGAAACAGCCGCCCCGCGTCGATCAGCGGCCGCATCTGGGTGAAGAAGAACGTCATCAGCAGCGCCGCGATATGCGCCCCGTCGACGTCTGCGTCGGTCATGATGACGATCTTCTCGTAGCGGAGATCGTCGAGGGCGAAGCGCGACCCCGACTGCACGCCCATGGCGAGCGCGAGGTCGGACAGCTCCTGGTTTCCGGACGCCTTCGATCCCGCCGCGCCGAGCACGTTGAGGATCTTGCCCCTGAGCGGCAGCACCGCCTGGAACTTGCGGTCGCGCGCCTGCTTGGCCGATCCGCCGGCGCTGTCGCCCTCGACGAGGAACAGCTCAGAGCCGTCCCGCGCCCCCGAGCAGTCCGCGAGCTTTCCCGGCAGGCGCAGCTTCTTGACCGGCGTCTTGCGCGCCGTCTCCTTCTCCGCCCGCCGCTTCAGCCGCTCGTCGGCCGTCAGCACGAGGTAGTCGAGCACCGCCCCCGCCGTGCGGGTGTCCGCGGCGAGCCAGTTGTCGAAACGGTCGCGCACCGCACCCTCGACCAGCCTCGCGGCCTCCTGCGTCGCCAGCCGGTCCTTGGTCTGGCCGACGAACTCCGGCTCGCGCACGAAGACCGAGATCATCGCGCAGGCCGCCGCCGCCACGTCCTCGCGGGTGATCTGCGCCGCCTTGCGGTTCGATACGAGATCGCCGTAGCTCCGCATGCCCTTCAGGATCGCCGCCCAGAACCCCTGCTCGTGCGTGCCGCCCTCGGGCGTCGGGATGGTGTTGCAGTAGGAGGAGACGAAGGGGTCGTGCTGCGGCGTCCAGTTGATCGCCCATTCCACCGAGCCGACCGTGCCGTCGCCGAAGCGCTCGGCGAAGTCGACCTTGCCGGCGAAGGGCTTGTCGGCATAGGTCTGCACGCCGCCGAGCCGCTCGCCGAGATAGTCCGCGAGCCCGCCGGGGAAGTGGAACGTCGCCTGCTCCGGCGTGTCATCGCCCGCCGGGATGCAGGCGGGATCACAGCGCCAGCGGATCTCGACGCCCGAGAACAGATAGGCCTTCGAGCGCACCATCCGCAGCATGCGCGCCGGCTTCAGATGCGCGTTCGCGCCGAAGATCTGCGCGTCGGGATGGAAGGTCACGCTGGTGCCGCGCCGGTTCGGCGTCGGCCCGAGACTGGCGAGGGGACCGGTCGGGTGACCGCGGCTGAACTCCTGCGCCCAGAGCTGCTTCCCCCGCGCCACCTCGACCCGAACCCGGTCGGAGAGCGCGTTCACCACCGAGACGCCGACGCCGTGCAGGCCGCCCGAGGTCTGGTAGGCCTTGCCGGAGAACTTGCCGCCGGCATGCAGCGTGCAGAGGATCACCTCGAGCGCCGACTTGTCGGGGAAGCGCGGATGCGGGTCGACCGGGATGCCGCGGCCATTGTCGCGCACCGTCACCGAGAAGTCGGCGTGGAGCTCGAGCTCGATGCGGTTGGCGTGCCCCGCGACGGCCTCGTCCATGGCATTGTCGAGCACCTCGGCGACGAGATGGTGCAGCGCCCGTTCGTCGGTGCCGCCGATATACATGCCGGGCCGCTTCCGGACCGGCTCCAGCCCTTCGAGAACCTCGATCGAGGAGGCGTCGTAGGCGCGGGATGCGGGATCGTCGCCGAAGAGATCGGGGGCGTGAACCATGGCGGGCCTTTTCTTTCTCGCGCGCCTTGGCCAGTCTCGGCGCGGGACTGCTCGCTCCCTCTATATCTTGAAGGGGCCTTCCGGGCAAAGGGGTTCGACATGACGACCATCCTGCAACAGGGCCTGCCGCTCGCGCCGTGGATGGAAGACCACATGATGCGGCTGCCGGGGACCGGGCCGATCGCACTCGCCGACTGGCTGCAACGCGACGACGCCTTCGCGGCGCAGATGGCCTGTCGCGACCGGCTGATCGCCGAGCGGACCGCCGAGGTCCACGCGCTCCTGCCCGGCGCCGAGGCGGCCGCGGCGGAACTGCACGACCTCGTCCTCGCCCACCTCGACGCCGCCCCCGGCTATGCCCAAGCGCCGGGCGCCGTCCTGCGCCCCGACGGGGTGCGCGTGCCCCTCGACGGCCCGCCGCTTCTCGTCGCCGGGCGTCTCGTGCAGGAGGACCTGTGCCTCCTCGACAAGGCCGAGGGCGAGGCGGAGCACCGCCTCGTCGGGGCGATCCTGTGCTTTCCCTCGAACTGGACGCTGTCGCAGAAGATCGGCCGCACCCTCGGCCGCATCCATGTGCCGATCGAGAGCTACGACGCCGGCATCGCGCGTCGGGTGCAGCGCATGTTCGACCTGATCCGCCCCGAGGCGCCGGTGATGCGCGCGAACCTCATCGTCTACGCCGAGGGCGACCTCTTCAACCCGCGCCCCGAGTTCGAGCGCCACACGCCCGATCCCGGCACGGGCCGCTTCGTCCGCGTCGAGCGCCAGACCATACTGCGCCTGCCCGAGACCCGGGCGATGGTGTTCTCGATCCACACTTGGATGGTCGCGCTTTCCGCGCTGACCCCCGAGCAGCGCGCGCGCCTCGCCGCGGTTCGGCCGGGCGCCTTCGAGCCAGCCTGATGCGGGTCTTCGTCCTGACCGGGGCCGGGGTCTCGGCCGAGAGCGGGCTCGGCACCTTCCGCGATGCGGGCGGGATCTGGGCGCAGTTCGACCCATTGAAGCTCGCCACGCCCGAGGCGTTCGCCCGCGACCCCGAGACCGTCCACGAGTTCTACAACATGCGCCGGCGCAACCTGCTCGCGGCCGCGCCGAACGCCGCCCACGCGGCGCTCGCCCGCCTCGCCGGCGGCGTCGATCTCTTTCTCTGCACCCAGAACATCGACGACCTGCACGAGCGCGCCGGCAGCCCGCAGGTCCACCACATGCACGGCGAACTCCTCAAGGCCCGCTGCGGCTGGTGCGGGCGGCGCGAGGAATGCCGCGGCGACCTCTCGGTCGAGACGATCTGCGAGGGCTGCTGGCGGACAGGCGGGATGCGCCCCGACGTGGTCTGGTTCGGCGAGATGCCCTGCGGGCTCGACGCCAGCGGTCGGCACCTCCGGCGCCGTCTACCCCGCGGCCGGCTACGTCGCGATGGCGCGCGACCTCGGCGTCCGCGCGGTGGAGATCAACCTCGAGCCCTCCGACAACGCCCACGCCTTCGACGAGCGCCGCTACGGTCCGGCCACGACCGAGGTTCCGCGCTTCGTGGAGGAACTGCTGGGCGCGTAGGTTGGCGGCGACCCTGTAGCGCGCGTCACCCGTCGAAGCCGCAGTACTGCCCCCGATGGAACAGCAGCGGCGGCCGGTCGGCGGTGACGAGCCGGCGCACCTCGCCGACGCAGATCAGATGGTCGCCGCCGTCGAAGCGCGCGGCATGGAAGCACTCGAACCGCGCCGCGCAGCCTTCGAGGAGCGGCGCGCCGCCGAGGCCGTCGCTCCACGCCGCGCCCTCGGCCCAAGGCAAGGACGCGAAGGCGACCGCGAGCGCGCGCTGGTCCTCGGCGAGAACGTGGACCGCGAAATGCGTCGCCGCCTCGAAGGCGCGGAATCGGCTCGACCGCCGCGCCGGCGACCACAGCACCAGCGGCGGGTCGAGCGAGAGCGAGGCGAAGCTGTTGACGGTGATCCCGAGCGGTCCGGAGGCGCCCATCGTGGTGACGACGGTAACCCCGGTCGCGAACCGCCCGAGCGCGTCGCGCAGCTCCCGCTCGCCGAATTCGGCCACGCCGCCCTCCCGTCCGTGTCTCCGGGCTCTCTAGGCCGCGCGGCCAGCGTTGTCGACCGGTCGGCGGCCTCGGAACCTTGCCCGCGCTATCGGCGAGGCGGTCGATCGGCGGCTGCGGGAATAATCGTGCCCCGCGTTTGGCGCGGGTGCTAGAGTGACCCGGCTCGCCCCTCGCGGGATGCCGCCGGGTCGTGTGGCAAACTTCTCGGAAAGGATCAGGGATGAACGAAGTAGGACGGGCGCGGCTGTCGCTGGCGGCAGCGTTGTGGATAGGGGGCGCATCGCTGGCGCTCGCCGCGTCGCCGGCGCCGGCGGAAGGCGAGAACGGCATGATCGTGACGGCCCAGCATCTCGCCACGGACGTCGGGATCGAAGTGCTGCGGGCGGGAGGGAATGCGGTCGACGCGGCGGTCGCGGTCGGATACGCGCTCGCCGTCACCTACCCCACGGCCGGAAACCTCGGCGGCGGCGGCTTCATGACGATCCGGCTGGCGGACGGGACCACGACGTTCCTCGACTTCCGCGAGCGGGCGCCGCAGGCGGCCACGCGGGACATGTACCTCAACGACAAGGGCGAGCCGGTGCCGGGAGCGAGCACGGATACCTATCTCGCCGTCGGCGTGCCGGGCTCGGTCGCCGGCTTCGAGATGGCGCGCGAGAAATACGGGACGAAGTCGCGGGCGGAACTGATCGCGCCGGCGCTCGGGCTTGCGCGCGACGGGTTCGTGCTGGAGCAGGGCGACATCGAGTCGTTCACCGAAGGCAACGACATGATGGCGCAGGACCCCGCCGCGGCGAAGATCTTCCTGAAGGACGGCGAGCCTCTGCCCCTCGGCTCGACGCTGGTGCAGGCCGACCTCGCGAAGACGCTGCAGGCGATCTCGGACGGCGGCGCCGACGCCTTTTACAAGGGCGAGACCGCCGACCTGATCGTAAAGGCGAGCGAGGCGAACGGCGGCATCCTCGCCAAGGCCGACTTCGAGGCCTACAAGGTGCGCGAACTCGACCCGGTCGAATGCGACTATCGCGGCTATGACATCGTGTCGTCCCCGCCGCCGTCGTCGGGGGGACTGATCATCTGCGAGATCCTGAATATCCTCGAAGGCTATCCGATCGGCTACCTCGGCTACGGCTCGGCGGAGACCACGCGCCTGATGGTCGAGGCGATGCGCCACGCCTATGTCGACCGCAACACCGCCCTCGGCGACCCCGATTTCGTCGAGAATCCGGTCGAGAAGCTGACGAGCGACGCCTATGCCGAGGAGATCCGGGCCAGGATCGACCCCTACCGCGCCGGCGTGTCGGCCGACCTCGAACCCGAGGGGTTCGGCGAGTCGACCGAAACGACGCACTATTCGATCATCGACAAGGATGGCAACGCAGCCGCCGTCACCTACACGCTGAACGGCTCTTTCGGGACCGGCAAGGTGGCCGAGGGTACCGGAGTACTGCTCAACAACGAGATGGACGACTTCACGATGAAGCCCGGGGTGCCGAACCTCTACGGGCTGGTCCAGGGCGAGGCGAACGCCATCGAGCCCGGCAAGTCGCCGCTGTCGTCCATGAGCCCGACGATCATCTCGAAGGACGGCCAACCGTTCATGGTGATCGGTTCGCCCGGCGGGTCTCGCATCATCACGATCACGCTTGAGGCGATCATGAACGTGATCGATCATAGGATGAACCTTCAAGAAGCGATCGACGCGCCGCGCGTGCATCACCAATGGCTGCCGGATCGGGTCTATATCGAGCCGCGCGCCCTGTCGCCGGACACGCTGCAAGTCCTCGCAGTCCAAGGCTACAGCGTCGGGATCGACCCTGACTGGACGATCTGGGGCGAGGCGGCGGGCATCCTCGTCGGCGGCAGCGACCTCGACGAGATCGAGTCCGGCTCCGGGCCCCGCTACACCGGCGCGATCGACAGCAGGGCAACCGCGGGGTCGGCGAAGGGCTACTGAGCGCCCGGCGGCACGCAAAGGGAACGCGGATCCGCTGCCGAAAATGAGGAACGCCCCGACACAGGCCGGGGCGTTCCAATGTCTGCGACCGAAGGGTCGGCGCTGTATCCTAGCCCTTGCCCAGGAACTTGCCGACGATCCCGGTCAGCGCCCCGCCGCCGACCAGCCCGCCGACGAGCTGGACGATCAGCTGGCCAATGTCGAGCGACGACGCCGCCGCCGGATCGACCGTCCCCGACCCGAAGAGCGCGCCGAGGATCGAGCCCCCCGCCACGCCGCCGATCGCCCCCGAGATGAGCTTCGGCAGCAGCGCCATGCCGACGGTCTTGACCATCTGCCCCGCCACGCCGCCGCCGACCATGCCGGCAACGGCCTGCACGATGATCGCCACGAGCCCTTCCATCGCGTATCCCCCCCCGCACAATATGGTTTCGTGCTCGCGCACGATACCTCGCCTCCGGCGCCCGCCCAAGCGCGACGTGCGCGCGCGCCCGAGGGACAAAGCGTTTGAACCCCGCGCCCCGCTGTGGTTGTCTCGCCGCGACGCCCAGCCCGGGAGACCGTCCCATGACCGACCGCCGGCGCACCGCCCCGGAGCTGGAAGCGCTGAGCGCCAAGGCGCTCTGGCTCGCCTGCTGGACCATCCACAACGCCAACCACATCCGTCCCAACGCGGACGGGCTGAAGGTCGGCGGCCATCAGGCGAGCTCCGCCTCGATGGTCGACCTGATCTGCGGTCTCTACTTCCGCGCGCTGCGCCCTGAGGACCGCGTCGCGGTCAAGCCCCATGCCGGCCCGGTCTTCCACGCCATCCAGTACCTGCTCGGGGTCCAGACCCGCGAGAAGCTCGAGGCCTTCCGCGGCTGGGGCGGGGCGCAGAGCTACCCGAGCCGGACCAAGGACGGCGACGACGTCGACTTCTCCACCGGCTCGGTCGGTCTCGGCGTCGCGATCACCGCCTTCGCGAGCCTCGTGCAGGACTACGTCCGCGCCCGCGGCCTCGCCGAGGGGCCGGAGGGCCGGATGATCGCCTTCGTCGGCGACGCCGAACTCGACGAGGGCAACATCTACGAATGCCTCCAGGAGGGCTGGAAGCACGGCCTGCGCAATTGCTGGTGGATCATCGACTACAACCGCCAGAGCCTCGACGGCGTGGTGCGCGAGGGTCTCTCCGCCCGCATCCGCGGCATCTTCGAGGCCTTCGGCTGGGACGTGCTCACCCTGAAATACGGCGCGATCCAGCGCGCCGCCTTCGAGGAGCCGGGGGGCGCGCGCCTTCGCGACTGGATCGACGCCTGCCCCAACCCGCTCTACTCCGCGCTCACCTATCAGGGCGGCGCGGCCTGGCGGGCGCGGCTGATGGACGAGATCGGCGACCAGGGCGACGTCGTCGCCCTCCTCGACCGCCGCTCCGACGCCGAACTCGCCCGCCTGATGGAGAACCTCGGCGGCCATTGCCCCGAGACGATCGCCGAGGCCTACGACCGCGCCGCGGCCGACGACCGTCCGAAGGCGATCCTCGCCTACACGGTCAAGGGCTACGGCACCCCCCTCGCCGGCCACAAGGACAACCACGCCGGCCTGATGACCCCCGCACAGATGGCCGACCTGCAAGCGAGGATGCGGGTGCGGCCGGGCCACGAATGGGACGCCTTCGAGGGGCTCGACCTGCCGCCCGAGCGGCTCCGGGCCTTCCTCGACGGCGTGCCGTTCGCACAAGGCGGCCCGCGGCGCCGGCGCGCGCCCGCGCTCGCCCTCCCCGCGCTGGCCCCTCCGGCCGAGGCCGTCACCTCGACCCAGGCGGCCTTCGGCCGGGTGATGGATGCGATCGCCAAGGCCGGCGGGCCGCTCGCCGACCACATCGTGACCACCTCGCCCGACGTCACCGTCTCGACCAACCTCGGGCCCTGGGTCAACCGCCGCGGCCTCTTCGCCCGCGCCGACATCCCCGACACCTTCCGCGACGAGCGCATCCCCTCGGCGCAGAAATGGCGCTTCTCGCCGCAGGGACAGCATATCGAACTCGGCATCGCCGAGATGAACCTGTTCCTGCTGCTCGGCGCGGCGGGCCTGTCGCATTCGCTCTTCGGGGCGCGGCTGATCCCGGTCGGCACGCTCTACGACCCGTTCATCGCCCGCGGTCTCGATGCGCTCAATTACGCCTGCTACCAGGACGCGCGCTTCCTGCTCGTCGCCACGCCCTCTGGCGTGTCGCTGGCCGGCGAGGGCGGCGCGCACCAGTCGATCGGAACGCCGCTGATCGGCATGAGCCAGGACGGGCTCGCCGCCTTCGAGCCCGCCTTCGCCGACGAGCTTTCCATCGTGATGGACTGGGCCTTCGACTACCTCCAGCGCGACGCGACCGGCCATGCCGACCTCGCCGACGAGCGCACGTGGCTGCGCGACGAGAGCGGCGGCTCGGTCTACCTGCGCCTCTCCACCCGCCAGCTCGAACAGCCGCGCCGCGACCCGGAAACGATCCGCCAGGGCGTGATCGACGGCGCCTACTGGCTGCGCGCGCCGGGGCCGAACGCCGAGGTGGTGCTCGCCTACCAGGGCGTCGTCGCCTCCGAGGCGATCGCGGCGGCCGGCCTCGCGGCCGAGGGTCGCCGCGATGTCGGCGTCCTCGCCATCACCTCGGCCGACCGGCTCAACGCCGGCTGGCAGGCGGCGCAGCGCGCCCGCGCGCGCGGGCAGGACGCGGTCAGCCGCGTCGAGCGCCTGCTCTCTCCCCTTCCCCGCCACTGCGCGCTGGTCACCGCCATCGACGGCCACCCGGCGACGCTCTCCTGGCTCGGGGCGGTGGCCGGCCACCGCACCGCCGGGCTCGGGGTGGAGCATTTCGGCCAGACCGGAACCGTCGGCGAACTCTACCGCCACTACGGCATCGACCGCGCATCTATCCTCGCCATGATCGAGGCGCTCTCGCCGGGACGGCCGCTGCGCGCGGCGGGAGGCGGCGCATGAAGCGGTTCTGGGCCGACTACACCTCCTACGACTTCGCCCGCATGGAGCGGACGAACATGGTCGCCGTGCTGCCCGTCGCCGCGATCGAGCAGCACGGGCCGCACCTGCCGCTCTCGGTCGATCGCGACATCCTCGACGGGCTGATCGCCGCGACGCTGCCGAAACTCGCCGACGACCTGCCGGTGGTGTTCCTTCCAACCCAGGCGATCGGCAAGTCCGACGAGCACGCCCGCTACCCGGGCACGCTCACCCTCGACGCGACGACGCTCCTCCGCAGCTGGTGCGAGATCGGAGCCTCGGTGGCCGCGGCCGGCGTTACGCGCCTCGTCATCCTGAACTCCCATGGCGGGCAGATGTCGATCGTCGACATCGTCGCGCGCGAGCTGCGCATCCGCCACGACATGATCACGGTCGGCGCGAACTGGTTCGGCCTCGGCCTGCCCGAGGGGGTGATCGCGGACTTCGAGCGCCGGCACGGCATACACGCCGGCGAGATGGAGACGGCGATGATGCTGGCGCTCCACCCGGACAAGGTGGTCATGGAGCGCGCCCGCGACTTCGAATCGCTGTCCGACCGGCTGGAGCGCAACTTCTCCCGCCTCGGCATCGGCCCCGGCGCGCGGATCGGCTGGCAGGCGCAGGATCTCAACCCGGCCGGCGCCGTCGGAAACGCCGCCGTCGCGACGGCCGAAACCGGGCAGGCGATCATCGACCATACCTCCACGGCGCTCGCCGAGCTCTTCGCCGACGTCCACCGCTATCCGGTGTCGCTCCTGCACAACCCGACGGAGCTCTGATTGGGCCGCGCGCTCATCCGCATGGACCGGGTGCGCAAGCAGTTCGCGGGCGGCACGCTCGCGGTCGCCGACATGAGCGTGACCATCGGCGAAGGCGATTTCGTGGCCCTTCTCGGGCCCTCGGGCTGCGGCAAATCCACGGCGCTGCGCATGATCGCGGGGCTCCTGCCCGTCACCGCCGGGACGATCGCGATCGAGGCGGGAGCGGGCCGGTCCGAGCAGGATCTCGGCTTCGTCTTCCAGGAGCCGACGCTGATGCCGTGGACCACGGTCTTTGACAACGTGTTCCTGCCGCTCCGCCTCGCCGGACGCAGCCGGGAGGAAGCGCGGCCCCGGGTGGACGCCGCACTTGCGGAGGTCGGATTGTCCCGCTTCGCAACGGCTTACCCGCGCCAGCTTTCGGGGGGGATGAAGATGCGGGTCTCGATCGCCCGCGCCCTCGTGACCCGACCGCGCATCCTGCTGATGGACGAGCCCTTCGCCGCGCTCGACGAGATGACGCGGATGAAGCTCAACAACGACGTGCTGCGGCTCTGGGCCGAGCACGGGCTGACGGTGGTTTTCGTCACCCATTCGGTCTTCGAGTCGGTCTATCTCGCCAACCGGGTTCTGGTCATGGCCGCCCGCCCGGGCCGGGTGGTCGGCGATCTCCGCATCGAGGCGCCCTGGCCCCGCGACGACGGCTTTCGCGCCGACCCTGCCTATGTCGCCCAGGCCAGCCATGTCTCGGACACGCTGCGCGCCACCCTCGACGGCGCCGACATCGACCACTGACGGCTCGACCGGGTCCCGGCGCCCCCGGAAAGACCGCAGACCGGGAACCGGGTCGAACGTCGGGCGCCGTGGCCGCATGTGGGCACGGCTGTCCTTCCGGTACAGGAATCGGGCTTGCCGGCTTTCAGGGGATTTTGACCGTCCGCGGGCAGGATCGCGGCGTTCCGGGACATCGCTGGAAGGGAGCCCCCCGCGGAGGACAGGCTGCGCACGATCGCCCAGGAGCGGGCGTATCTCCAACTGATGGAGGAGCTCGACCGGCAGGCGGCCGACTGGCGCGACATGCGCCTGCGCCAGTCGCTGATCCCGCAGGATTGGGGCCGGCTGGAGAGGACAGCGCCGGTCCGGCCGCGCCGCAAGAAGGTGACGGTGGCGCTCGACGTAGCCGCTCGATTGCTACCGCGGATCTTTTTCGTTGACGCGCGCGATGACGTCGGGGTCCGCGACGAAGTCTTCGAGGAAGTTGCGCCAGTGTTCCGGGGAGCGCCGCGCATCCGCGAGCATGTCGCGCAGCTCTTCGATTCCGTTGTCGGTCAGGGCGGTAATCGTGTCGTCCGTGAGTTGCCCCCGGTTTCCCTGGACATCGCTTTGTCCGAAAGGAGATCGAGATGGACCAGCCGAGGAACCCCCAAGTGAACGAGCAGGAAGGAGCTGCTGTTGTTGATGAGCCTGTGGACAGGGCGGGCGGGCGGAGCCTGTCCACCCTGTCCACAGGCTGCGCGCCGACGGCCGCGGAAGCGCCGGGGACCGGGCCGTTGGCGCCGGGC
>NZ_JAGOID010000190.1 GCF_017995835.1 Amaricoccus sp. | reverse complement strand
TTGCCGGTGTCCGCCAGGTGCTGGCGCATCCGGCGGAGGATGTCGCGGGGATTCACGCGGGCAGGTACCAGAGCACGAACGTGATCGCGGTGATGCCCTCGATGTGGGTCAGGTCGCCGTCGGTGTCTGGCGAGAGGCGCGCGTGCAAGAACATCTTGAGCACGTCGGCGCCGCGGAAGCCTGGCGCGCTCCCGAAGCCGACCTCGCCGGTCTGGCCCATGACCTCGGTCGACGACGCGCCGCCGAACAGGTTGGGGAGCGCGTCGGTCCCGACGCGGACCAGCAGCGAATCCGTGTCAGGGTCCGTCGGCGCCGCGGTCCCCTCGATCTCGAGGTAACAGCCGAGCGGGATGTAGCGCTGCGGCGGCGAGGGCAGAACGACGCTATCGAGGGCGCCGGTCAGGCCCTCGAACGGCACGCGCGTGGAGTAGCGGAGCGGCTGTTTTCCCTTGGAGCCCCAGGTCGACATGGACCTGCCGTACCACGAATCCTATTCGCCGGTCTCGCCGTCCCCGTCGCCGTCCTTCGTGGGCTTCGGCCCGCGGTCCATGTCGTCCGCGGCATCCTCGGCGGCCTCGTGCTCCGCCAGCGCGAGCGCTCCGCCGCCCCCGCCGAACCCGTCGATCGAGCGATCGGCCTCCTCGTGCACCTTGCGGATCTCCTCGTCGGGGTCGCGGCCCAGCGCCTTCGCCGACTCCTCGATCGCTGTCTCTTGGGACAGGACCGGCACCCCGCCCGCGGCGGTCTGGACCGTCGTGATCTCGGCGGCTTTCTCGGCCGGGGTCTTGGCGAAGTACGAGCCCGGGGCGATGTCGATCCAGCCGAACGCGCCCACCTTGTGCGGCTCCAGCTTCGGCTTCGGCTTCTCCTCCTGCGGCGGGGCGAGTTGCGGGACCGGCCGGGGCGTCGGCGCCGGCATGATTTCGCCGTCGGGTCCGACCTCGGGCGGGGGAGGCGGCGCCGGCGGCGAGGGCTTCGGCCGCGCGGGCGGGACGATCTTGCTCGGGAGGATGAAGGTCCCCGGCTTCGGGCGCTCGACGGACGACACGCCGAACGTCTCGGCCATCGAGAACAGGCACTCGAGGGTGCGCCGGATCGCTTCGGCGAGCGGCGGCCAGAGCCAGCCGACGCGGACCTCGCTCGCGCGCCACAGCAGCCGGATCGCCTCGCCGGTGCGGAAAGCGCCAGCCGTGTCGGGCGTGACGCGCACGCAATCCGCCATCGCGAAAGTGTCGTCGGTGAGCGAGCGCCAGAACTTGTAGGTGATCTCGAGGCTGGTCCCGGCGATCTCCAGCGCGCCGAGCTTCCCCTGCGCGCTCAGCTGCGCGATGACGCCGCGGCCGCGCTTGCTGATCAGGTGGCGCCGGCGCGTGCCCTCGTCGTCGGCCTGGTAGACGGTCGGGTCGCAGTTCTTCCCGACGGCGGTGTACAGGTGCGTTCCGAGCCGGTCCACCGCATCGAACCGGGGCTCAAGGCCGCCAAAGTCCGTGTCGCCGAGCAGCCAGTTTGTCTCCGAATTCTTGTACCAGGTGACCGGGCACCGGCCGCGCACGCCGTGGGCGATCTCGGGGACGGACGTGTCAACGGGGATCGCCTCGTCTGGGTCGAAGTCCTCGGGGACCAGCTTGTAGGCGATCTTCGTCTCGGTGTTCCACTCGGTCGTCGCCCAGAAGTTTTTCGGGTACCGGTGGCCGTGGCGGTCGATGACGGTCCGGCTCACGAGCGTCTGCTGGACGATGCGCTCAGGTTGCCAGGGCTCCTTGTCGGACCACTTGAGCACGCGGAACTCGCTCGGCTTCCCAACCGTGAGGCAGGGCCGGCCGCCGACGACGCCAGGGATCAGCACCGCCGCGCCGCCGCCGCCGGCCATGTTGCGGGCCTGCGCGAACGGGAGGCGCAGGTTGCCGGCCTGGTACATGGTCCGCAGCAGGGCCTGCGAGTCCTCGTCGACCACAACCTCGATCTTCGGATCTGTCCCAAGGAGCAGGCCAGTGTTGCGGGACGTGATCGCCGCCGCCATCGGCGTGGTCAGCTCCGGCTTGCGCGCGTTGGCCGATCCAGGGTCGACCGGCTGGAATCCGCGCGGGTAGTACCGCTCGCGGAGGTAGTTAGCGTTCTCGACCTCGCGCGACTCGCCGCCCCACAGCATCCCGAGGTGGTCGTGTTGACGGTTCTCCACGAACTTGTACGAGCACTCGAAGAGCTGCGCGTCCTCGGTCTCGGGGAGGTTGTAGACGCGCACCGGGCCCTCGCCCGGCTCCTCGATCGTGTAATCCTCGGCCACGGGCGCACGCTATCACCGGGCGGCGACGCCAGCATGCAGCGGTAAAAAAGCCCGGCCGGGGACGATTCCCCGGCCGGGCTGCATGCCCGCGCAACACGTCCCGTACGAGCGTCCTTTCTTTCAAGCCGCGGGCAAATCGTAGCGGCCGGACCAGTCGCGGCCGATGTCGGAGGCGATGGTGGGCGGCAGGAGCAGCTCGGCGTGCCGCGGGCTCAGGGCCGCGGACATCGAGCGCAGGTGGAACTGGAGACCGTCGGCCACCGGATCGCGGGCCTGCCAGGGCTCGCACGGGCGGATGGCCCGGCGAACGGCGAGCAGGGCCATGGCGAGCGGCGCCGCGTCGGCGGGCGCCAGGGCCTGGCCGAACGTCCCGGTTGGGAGGGTCAGGCGCCAGCGGCCGTGCGGCGCGAGGCCGATGACCGGGGCGTTGGAGGTGTCGGCGGCCCAGCGCATCGACACGGCGAACCCGAGCGCCTCCGGCGTGGTGAGCTCGGAGGCGAGGGCGGGCGCGTCTCCAGCGGTCAAGAACCCGACCGCGGCCTCGCCGACGGTCTCGTCCACGGCGGCGAGCATGTCCTGCTTGACGAGGGCGCCCTGGAGAGCGCGGCCGATGAGCGCGAGGGACGAGCGGTGGCTGTCGAGTAGGGTCATGTGACGTCCCTGCCGCGGGCGGCCGCGGGGAGGTAGGCGTTGGGGGAGAACTCGTTCGCGGAGCCCTGGTCGCTGCCGGCGGGTACGAGCCGATAGCGCGCGACGATGTTGTGCTGGAGGCAGTATCCCGCGTAGTCGATCGCGGTGTTCCGCGGATCTCCTGGCGCGTAGTAGACCGCGACCATGAT
>NZ_JAGOID010000098.1 GCF_017995835.1 Amaricoccus sp. | reverse complement strand
CCCCCGACCGCCCGCCCGTCACGCTCGCCCCGGACATCGCGTTCGCGCCCGGACGGGCGCACGAGATCACGGGCCCTGCCCGCCGCGCCCTGGCGCTGCTCATCGCGGCGCGGACCGCGGGCCCGGTGCTCTGGCTCGGACCGGCGTGGTCCCCCGAGCAGCTGATGGGCGACGGGATCGCCGATCTCGTCGAGCCCGGCCGCATCGTCCTCGGCGCCGGGCGCACCGCGACCGACCTGCTGTGGGCCGCCGAGGAGGCCGCCCGCGCCGGGCCCGTCGGCCTCGTCGTCGTCGAACTCGACCACCCCCCGGGCCTCACCCCGGTCCGCCGGCTCCACCTCGCGGCCGAAGCCGGCGGCGGCGCGCTCGTCCTGCTCCTCACCCCGGACGACGGCGGCGCGGCCGGGGTCGAGAGCCGCTGGCGCGCCGATCCCGCCCCCGGCTGGGCCGTGGACGGCGCCCCGCGCTGGCGCATCGCCCGCCTGCGCTCCCGCGTCGCCCCCCCTGCCGCCTGGACCCTCCGCCTGACGGCAGGCGGCGGCGCCCCCGTCGCAGCCCGGGCGGACTGACGCCGCGGGGCGGCCCGCGCGGCGCGGATCTTGGATTGCGACCAATCACTCCGTCTCCGCCTGACCCCTGCGGCATGGCCCGCCCCCGCGCAGCCCAGGCTGCGCCCATCCGATTTCTCCCCGGATCGCACTTGCCGGGCGCCGGTGGCGCCCGCGCGATCCGGTCGGCCCGCGCCGCAAGCGCGGGCCGAGAGGCCATCCGTTATCCCCGAAGCTCGCATCGGCGCGCGGCTGCCCTGGCTGGCGCGGAACGCGCCTGCCCGTCACGCCGAAGGCGTGCCTTCGGCACGACAGGGCAGTCGCGTGCCGATTTCGCCAACGGTCGAAATCGGCGGGGATATCGGCGGGGTCTCCGCAACGCATCGACCGAACCGATCAAGCGGAGTTGGGATTATTTCATGGGGCGCGAGACCCCGACCCGTCGCCCCCACGACCAGCGCCCGACGCGGCGGGGGTCGCGCCGCGTCGGGCAGGAGGACACGCTCACAACACACAAGCAGGCGACAACACACAAAGGCGACAACACATGCGGCGGCCGACGCCGGCCTCCGGCGCGGGGCGCGCGGCTAGAACGGCGCCCCGACCTCGCGCGCGATCCGCTTCAGATCGTCGCGGGTCAGACCGACATCGGCGAGGAGCGAGTCGTCCATCTCGGCGAAGCGACGCAGGATGTCCCGGTCGCGCGCCCGGGCGTTCGCCGCTGCGATCCTGCGGCGCAACGCCTCGATCAGCCCGACGAGGCCCCCGAAGAACCTCGGCTTCGGGGCGGGAAGGGTGGTGGTGGCCATGACGGTTCTCCGTGGACAGCGACCCCGTCGGCCGCCGATGCCCCCTTGTCGCCCGCGGGCCGTGACCGCTGCGTGAGGCTCCCGTGACGGCGTCACGTCGGGCGCAAGCGTCCGGCCTTCCGGCTTGGCGCGGGCCGTCCGCGCCCCTACCTCTGCCGTCATGACGCTCCGCGACCTGCTGACGCCGCGCCCCGAAGGCCTCTACTGCCCCGCGGGCGACTTCCACATCGATCCGGTGCGCCCGGTCGCCCGCGCCCTGATCACCCACGCCCATTCCGACCACGCCCGCCCCGGCCACGCCGCCGTGCTCGCCACCCGCGAAACCCTCGACATGATGGCGATCCGACTCGGCGACGACTTCGCCGCCAGCCGCCAGCCCATCGCCCTCGGCGAGACGCTCGACCTCGGCGGCGCCCGCGTCCGCTTTCACCCCGCCGGCCACGTCCTCGGCTCCGCCCAGATCGCCGTCGAGGCCGGCGGCCGCCGCGCCGTCGTCTCCGGCGACTACAAGCGCACGCCCGACCCGACCTGCGCGCCCTTCGAGCCCGTCGCCTGCGACCTCTTCGTCACCGAGGCGACCTTCGGCCTGCCGGTCTTCCGCCACCCCGACCCGGCCGACGAGACGCGCAAGCTCCTCGCCTCGCTGGCGCAGTTCCCCGACCGCGCCCACCTCGTCGGCGTCTACGCGCTCGGCAAGGCGCAGCGGCTGATCCGCCTCCTGCGCGACGCCGGCCACGACGCGCCCATCCACGTCCACGGCGCGCTCCGCCGGCTCTGCGACTACTACGCCTCCCGCGGCATCGACCTCGGCGAGATCGCCGACGCCACCGCCGCCGATCGCGGCGGCGTCGGCGGCGCCGTCGTCCTCGCCCCGCCCTCCGCCTTCGGCGACGTCTGGATCCGCCGCTTCGCCGATCCGCTCGTCGGCTTCGCCTCCGGCTGGATGCAGATCCGCGCCCGCGCCCGCCAGCACGGCGCCGAGCTTCCCCTCGTCCTCTCCGACCACTGCGACTGGGACGGCCTGACCGCCACCCTCACCGAGCTTTCCCCCGCCGAAACCTGGGTCACCCACGGCCGCGAGGAAGCCCTCGTCCGTTGGTGCGCGCTGAACGGCCTCGCCGCCCGCCCGCTGCACCTCGTCGGATACGAGGACGAGGCAGAGGATTAGCCGTCTTGAATTACCAAGTTAAATCAGACGCTTGTCAGCGTATCACGCGTGATAGGGCGCCCCGCTGATGCGCCGCTTCGCCGCGCTCCTCGAACGCCTCGCCTTCACGCCGGCGCGCAACGGCAAGCTCCGGCTGCTCGCCGACTACCTGCGCGACACCCCCGACCCCGACCGCGGCTGGGCGCTGGCGGCGCTGACCGGCGGCCTCGACGTCGCCTCGGTCAAGCCGGCGCTCCTGCGCGACGTCACCACCGCCCGCGTCGACGCCGAGCTCTTCGCCCTCTCCCACGACTTCGTCGGCGACCTCGCCGAGACGATCGCGCTGATCTGGCCGACCCGCGGCAGCGCCGACGCCCCCCGCCTCGCCACGGTCGTCGACACGCTCCACGCCGCCTCCCGCCGCGAGGCCCCGCAGGTGGTCGAGCGCCTGCTGGACCGGCTCGACCCGCCCGCCCGCTTCGCGCTCCTCAAGCTCGTCACCGGCGGCCTGCGCGTCGGCGTCTCCGCCCGCCTCGCCAAGCAGGCGCTGGCCGACCTCGGCGGCCGCGACGTCGCCGACATCGAGGAGGTCTGGCACGGGCTCGCGCCCCCCTACGCCGCCCTTTTCGCCTGGCTGACCGCGGCCGGCCCCCGCCCCGCCCCGGCCAGCGACGCGCCGTTCCGCCCGGTCATGCTCTCCCACCCGCTCGGGGCCGAGGACCTCGCCCGCCTCGACCCCGCCGACTTCGCCGCCGAATGGAAATGGGACGGCATCCGCGTCCAGGCCGCCGCCGGAAACGGCCGCCGCCGGCTCTATTCCCGCACCGGCGACGACATCACCGCCGCCTTCCCCGACCTCGTCGAAGCCCTTGCCTTCGACGGCGCCATCGACGGCGAGCTTCTCGTCCGCGCCGGGCACGGCGGCGTCGCAAGCTTCTCCGACCTCCAGCAGCGCCTCAACCGCAAGTCGGTCACCCCCGCGCAGATGCGCCGCTTCCCGGCCTTCCTGCGCGCCTACGACCTCCTCGCCCTCGACGGTCGCGACCTGCGCCCCCTGCCCTTCACCGAGCGCCGCGCCGCGCTCGAAGCCCTCGCCCCCGGCCTCGACCCCGCCCGCATCGACCTCTCGCCGCTCCTGCCCTTCGCCACTCGCGACGACCTCGCCCGCCTGCGCGACACGCCCCCCGAGCCGGTGATCGAGGGCCTGATGCTAAAACGGCGCGACAGCCCCTACCTCGCCGGCCGGCCGAAAGGCCCCTGGTGGAAATGGAAGCGCGACCCCCGCCTCGTCGACGCGGTGCTGATGTACGCCCAGCGCGGCCACGGCAAGCGGTCGGGCTTCTACTCCGACTTCACCTTCGGGGTCTGGGCGGCGGACGACACGCTCGTGCCTGTGGGCAAGGCCTATTTCGGCTTCACCGACGCCGAACTGGCCGAGATCGACCGCTGGGTGCGCCACAACACCACCGACCGCTTCGGCCCGGTCCGCGCCGTCCGCGCCGATCCCGACCACGGCCTCGTCTTCGAGGTCGCCTTCGAGGGCCTCGCCCGCTCGACCCGCCACCGCTCCGGCCTCGCCATGCGCTTCCCCCGCATCTCGCGCCTGCGCCGCGACAAGCCCCCGCGCGAGGCCGACCGCATCGAGACGCTGGAGGCGATGCTGCCGCCGGGCACCGAAGATTAACGCGCTATCCCGACGATTTTACCATGCATATGGATCGTGCATGGTTCGTGCATGCGCCGTGCATCGAGCGAATCCGCGTAAACCCTTGGCTCCGCGGCCTTCGGCCCTACTCCGCCGCCAGCTGCTTCCGCTCCATCCGCTCCAGCCGCGCCTGCTCCTCGACGATGTAGTCCCGCGACAGCGGCACGGCGTCGATGCGGCGGGTGAGCTGCATCTGGAAGACCTCCGACGCGCCGCCGGTGAACATCTCCTCGGCGGCGAGCAGGTAGAACTCCCACATCCGGCAGAACCGCTCATCGTACATCGCCGCCGCCTCGGCCCGGCGGGCCTGGAACCGTTCCTGCCAGTGCCGGAGCGTCCTGGCGTAGTGCAGACGCAGGAACTCGACGTCCGTCACCCAGAGGTGGCTCCGCTCGACGACGGGGAAAACCTCTGACATCGCAGGCGCATAGGCGCCGGGAAAGATGTACTTGCGGAAGAACGGGCTCGCCACGTTCGGCGGGCTCATGTGGCCGATCGAGTGCAGAAGCATGACGCCGTCCGGCGCCAGCAGCCGGTAGGACTTGCCGAAGAACTCCGCGTAATGGCGCACGCCCACGTGCTCGAACATGCCGACCGACACGATCCGGTCGAAGGTCCGGTCGAGCTGGCGATAGTCCAGCAACTCGAAGCGGACCCGGTCCGAAAGCCCCTCCGCCCCGGTCCGCTCGACCGCGAGCGCCAGTTGCTCCTTCGAGAGGGTGACGCCCAGAACCTCCACGTCGGCGACGCGCGCCAGGTACCGCGCGAGTCCGCCCCAGCCCGAGCCGATGTCCAGCACCTTCATGCCGGGCTCCAGCCGGAGCTTGGCCGCGATCAGCCGGCACTTGGCGAGCTGCGCCTCCTCGAGCGTCTCGTTCCCGCGGCGGAAATAGGCGCAGGAATAGAACATCTCCCGGTCGAGGAAGAGCTCGTAGAGCGCATTGCCGAGGTCGTAGTGACGCGAAACGTTCTCCTGCGCCTTGCCGATCGGGTTCGCCTCGAGCGCGCGCTTGAGGGCCTTGTTGAGCCGCTCGAGCGCGCGTTGCTGCGGCTGATCGAACAGGGTCCGCCGGTTCGCGGAGAACACGGCGAGCAGGTCGCGCACCCCGTAGCCGTCCTCGAAGATCAGCTTGCCGTCCATGTAGGACTCGGCGGCGTGAAGCTCCGGATTGAGAAACAACTTCCAGTAGAGGGACTTGTCGGTCAGGCGTATCTTGCAGGAAGGTCCGGGCTCGCCGCCGAACACGTGCGTCTTTCCGTCGGCGTCGGTGACGGTGAGACTGCCCTTCCTGACGAAGCCTGCGAGCATCTTGGAAAGCGGGAACATGAACGACCCCCCTGGCGTGCATGATTATCTGGAGAACCAATATGCGCCCCGGCGCGGGCGCGTCCACCCCGAGACAATTCGCGCAACAGGTCGCGACCCTTTCGACCGCGAAACGCGGCGCTGCTGCGTCAGGCGCTGCTTCAGAACTGCCCGCGTTCGCGCCTCAGCCGCTCACCGATCAGGCAGTCGGCCGCCGGCTCGCCCGCAGCTTGTCGAAGCCGCTCCGGCGGATCGCCCCCGATCAGCTCGCGAAACAGCTTCCGGCGGATCGCCGGGGCGAGTTCCGCCACGTCGGCGGCCGGCATGACGAAGGCGGCGGGCCCGCCGATCACGCAGTCCTCGAAGTACCGCGGCAGGTCGGCGAGACCGCGCGAAGGCCGGATGACGATCGGCAGCCCGTTGATCGTGACCCCGGCGGCGAGCGCGCGGTCGCGCGCCTCGGTCACCGGCGGTCCGATGTTGTTCGGTCCGTCGCCGGATACGTCGATCACCCAGCTGTCGGCGGCGAATTCGGCCGAGGCGATCAGCGCCAGGCCGTAGTCGATGGCGCGCGCGATCGAGGTGCCGTGGTTCGTGCGGACCGGCAGCGCCTCGAGGTCGCGTGCGAACGCCTCGAGCGCGGGCCGGCCGTCGATCACCCGCCACGGCACCATCGAGGCCTCGCGCACCTGTCCCGCCCATTCGAACAGGGTCAGCGCGACCCGCCCGGTGCGCCCGGCCGCGACGATGCGCGCGAGATCGGGATGGCGCAGCGCGTCGAGGTAGCCGGTCCGCTGCACGGCCAGCTCCTCCAGATCCATCGAGCCGGAGACATCCACGGCGAGCACGATCGCCGTGTCGACGACGATGTGATCGTCAGCCCGGGCGGAGCCGCACAACGCCGCCGCGATGACCGCCGCCCGCGCCGCCACTTCGATCATGCCGTTCTCCCGAGATGCCGCTGCAAGGCTAGCCCGCCCGCGACACACGGCGGCTCACAATCCCGTGGACGCAGCGACCGGAACGCTCGGACTGGCGCAGGGACCGGCCGCGACCTGCTTCCGCGCCGGATCGCGCAGGACCGGCCGGCGATCCCGGTTGCCGCCACGGATCGCCACCCTGCCGGGCCGCCGGCGCCGCGGAGACGCCTCGGCGGATCGCCAATCCTAGAGCCCCATGCCCGGCGGCGCGACGGTGGCGGTCGCGAACGGGTCCGGGAGTTCGATCCGGTTCCAGCAGCGGACGAGCTCCTCGATCGCCCGGGATGCGCCGTCGAGCGGGAAGGCGGCCAGGCGGCGGCCCGCGTCGCTGTAGACCGCGGCCTCGGCGCCCTCGGTCAGGCCGGCGAGGAAATCCGCCGCCGCGACCGCGTCGTCGAGAAAGACCGCGACCGAGCCGTCGCTCCCCGTCCCCTCGACGTCCCATCCCGTGCGGTCGACGTCGATGCGAAAGCGCACCGCCCCCTCCCGCATCCGCCATTCGGGATCGCCGACGAGGATCGCCGCCGCGCCGGTGTCATAGCCGACCACCGAAAGCCATTGCCCCTCGGCGTTCACGGTGTCTGCCGCGCACCAGGAGCCGCGGGCCGCAGCGTCGTAGGTGTGCTCGACCGACCAGCGCCCGGCCGCAAAGAGCGGCGTGCTGTCGAACTGGTCCGCTCCCGCAGCGCCCGTCGCCCCGGCCCACAAAGCCGCCGCGCCGGCAATAGCCGCCCACCTCCGCATCGTCCGCCCCCACCCCCGAAAACGAAACAAGTCTACACAAATCGGGGCCATTCCGCGCGGGCGGCAGCGCGGCGGGGTTAACGGCGCCGGCGAAACGGGCGCCCCCTCAGTGGTTGTCGCGCGGGACGCCCATCGTCTGGGCGATCCGGCGGTACTTCACCGCCGGTTCCAGCACCGCTCCGGTCTCGAGCTCGCCCACCAGCGCCCGCTGGATCTCCTGCCACGGGGTCTGGCTGTCCGGATAGCGATAGCCGCCGGCCGCCTCGAGCCGCTCGCGCCGCGCCGCCAGCTCCTCCTCCGGGACGAGCAGGTCGAGACGCCCCTCGTTCAGATCGAGCACCACCCGGTCGCCCGTCTCGATGAGGGCGAGCCCGCCCATCGAGGCGGCCTCCGGCGAGGCGTTGAGGATCGAGGGGCTGCCCGACGTTCCCGACTGCCGCCCGTCGCCGACGCAGACGAGGCTCGCCACCCCGCGCTTCAGCAGATACTCCGGCGCGCGCATGTTCACCACCTCGGCCGCGCCCGGATAGCCCTTGGGCCCGGCGCCGCGCATGAAGAGCATGGTGCTCTCGTCGATGCCGAGCGCGGGATCGTCGATGCGGTGGTGGTAGTCCTCCGGCCCGTCGAACACCACCGCCCGCCCCTCGAAGCGGTTGGGGCTCGCCGGGTTCGACAGGTAGCGGTCGCGGAACTCCTTCGAGATCACGCTCATCTTCATCACCGCCGAATGGAAGACGTTGCCGGTCAGCACCTTGAACCCGGCCCGCTCCTTCAGCGGCCGGTCATAGGGCCGGATGACGTCCTCGTCGACGATGACCGCGCCGCGATAGCACTCGCCCACCGTCTTGCCGCTCGCCGTCATCACGCTCTCGTCGATCTCGCCCGCCGCGATCAGCTGGCCGAAGACCGCCGGCACGCCGCCGGCGTGATAGTAATCCTCGCCGAGATACTCGCCCGCCGGCTGGAGGTTGACGAGGAGCGGGATGCGCTCGCCGTGCTCCTGCCAGTCCTCGATGCCGAGATCGACGCCGAGATGGCGGGCGATGGCGTTGAGATGGATCGGCGCGTTGGTCGAGCCGCCGATGGCCGAGTTGACCTTGATCGCGTTGAGGAAGGCGCCGCGGGTCATGATGTCGGAGGGCTTCAGGTCCTCGCGCACCATGTCGACGATGCGCTTGCCGGTGCGCCAGGACATCTCCTGCCGGTCGCGATAGGGCGCGGGGATCGCCGCGCCCCCCGGCAGCTCCATTCCCAGCGCCTCGGCGAGCGAGTTCATCGTGGTCGCCGTGCCCATGGTGTTGCAGTAGCCGGTCGAGGGCGCCGAACTCGCCACGAGGTCGATGAAGCCCGCATAGTCGATCTCGCCGCGCGCCATCATCTCGCGCGCCTTCCAGACGATCGTCCCCGAGCCGGTGCGCTCGCCGCGGAACCAGCCGTTGAGCATCGGCCCGACCGAGAGCGCGATCGCCGGCAGGTTGACCGTGGCCGCCGCCATCAGCAGCGCCGGCGTCGTCTTGTCGCAGCCGACGGTCAGCACCACGCCGTCGATCGGATAGCCGTAGAGCAGCTCGACCAGCCCGAGATAGGCGAGATTGCGGTCGAGCCCGGCGGTCGGGCGCTTGCCGGTCTCCTGGATCGGGTGGACCGGGAACTCCATGGCGATGCCGCCCGCTTCGCGGATGCCCTCGCGCACGCGATTGGCGAGCTCGAGATGATGCCGGTTGCAGGGCGACAGATCCGATCCGGTCTGCGCGATGCCGATGATCGGCTTGCCCGACTGCAACTCCTCGCGGCTGACGCCGTAGTTCAGGTAGCGCTCGAGATAGAGCGCCGTCATGTCCGGGTTGCCGGGATTGTCGAACCACGCGCGCGAACGCAGCGGACGGGCGGGCACGTCGGTCATGGCGGTTCCTTCCCCGGGGTGATCTCTTGCCAACAGCCCTATGAAGCCGACGCCGGGGGCCTTGGCAAGCGACGGGTCCAAACGTTCTTCCACGCTTGACCTTCCAGCTGGGGGAAGCCGCATGATCGGCGCGACTCCCGTCCTGCATGAGGAACGACCGGAATGCGCCACGCCCCCGTCCTAGCCATCCTTGCCGCCGCGCTCGCCGTGCCGGCGCTCGCCGCCGGCGAGTTCGCCGGCCGCGACCCCGCGTCCGCCCCCCTCGTCGTCGCGCAGGCCGAGAGCCACGCCGGTCACGTCGCGCCGGAGGCGGCGGACGAGGCCCCCGCCGTCGCGGCGTACCGCGCCGCCAATGCGCGGATGCATGCGGGAATGGACATCGCCTACAGCGGCGACGCCGACATCGACTTCGCCCGCGGCATGATCCCGCACCACCAGGGCGCCCTCGACATGGCCCGCGTCGTCCTCGAATACGGCGACGACCCCCGGATGCGCGCGCTGGCCGAAGCCGTCGTCGAGGCCCAGGAGGCGGAGATCGCCGTCCTCGAGGCCTGGCTCGCAGAGAACGACGCCGCCAGGTGAACGGCGAAGCGCGCCTGCCCCGCCGCGACCTGCGGCGAACGGGCTACCGCGCCGGGGCGGCGCCGACCGCCCGATGGAAGGGGAGCGCCTCCACGCGGCGCGCGATCTCGGCCAGCATGTCGCGATAGGCCGGGCTGTCCACCGCGCCGAAACGGGTCCGGAACTCCGCCTCCGAAAGGCCGCGCGGCAGGTCGGAGACGTCGGGCAGCACGTCGCTCTCCTCGTCGACCAGCGCCAGCATCGCCGGCCACCGGTCCGCCGGCGCCGCAAGGAAGGCCGCCGCCAGCCGCGCCCCGGCGAGGTTCGCCGCCATGTCGTCGAAGCTGAATCCGGTGCCGCCCTCGCCGCTGTCCAGGATCTCCTTGACCTCGCCGACGCCGAAAGCGGCCGGACCGCCCCCCTCGGCATAGAGCCCGGCGGAGACGAGGAAATGGCGCTTCAGGTCGATCCGCCCCGCGAGCGTCGTCTCCGCGCAGTGGTTGCGCTCGCCGCGCATCTGCTCGCGCAGGCGCACCCCGACCGCCGTGCCGATCGCCGGCTCGCCGCAATAGATCGCGAGCGCTAGGAAGCCCGCCGCCAGCCGGTCGCGATCCGACACCTCGCCCCAGCGCCGGGACATGCGGTCCGCGCGCGTCACCACCGCCCCGATGTAGGGGAGCACCGAGCCGCTTCGCGGAAGCGCGCCTTGGTCCCCCCCCTTGTCGAGCCACCAGAGCTGCGCGAAGACCGGTCCGTTCTCGCCGCCGCCGAAGTCGAAGCGCTCCCGCAGCCGGTCGATCAGCGATCTGCGCGTCGCCGGATCGAAGCCGAAGGCGACGTCCAGCCGGCCGCCGGCGGCGTCGAGCCCGACGATCCCCGCCATCGCCTCGCGCCCGACGCCGGGCATGTCGAGCGCATGATCGGCTGCGCGAACCATCGCAGCCTCGACGAGCGCGGGCGGCAGCGGCAGCTTGCCGAGCCGCGCCCGCGTGACCTCGAGCCCCTCCGGACCGGCGGCGAAGCCGAGCCGCAGGTTGGCCCAGAACGGCGCCGGCAGCTGCGGCGGCCCGAGCGACAGCGTGAGCCCGACATCGCCGTCCCCGAGTTGCGCGCCGGCGGCCGCGCCCGGCACGAGTCGCCCCGCCGCGGCGAGCAGCGCCTCCACCTCGCCGTCCGCGAGCGACAGCCGCCCGTCGGCCCCGCCGCTCTCGACGAAGGCCTGTAGCGTCTGGCCGGCGGCGAGTGCGGCCCGGGCGCCCACGGCGTCCGGCGCAGCGAGCGGAGCTCGCGGCCGGGTCTCGACGGCAAGCGCGAGAATGACCGAAACTGTCAGCGCCAGCACGCCGAGAATCGCAACGGCCGGGCGCAGGCGCCGACGCGGTTGCGCCGGATGATCCACGATGGGAGACGACATGGCCCCGCTCTCGTGCCGCGACGCCGGACGCCGCGCAAGCCCCGAAGCCGCACGTTCACGCGACCATGTCGCCGCATGGTTACAGTGCGCCGGCGCGCCGGGCGCCCGGCCGTGACCGCGGCCCTTGCCCGACTCGCGGCCGAGTTCCCCGGCGCCGTCCTCGCCGAGCCGGAGGGCATGGCGCCCTACCTCGTCGACTGGTTCGGCGCGGCCCGCGGCGCGGCGCTCGCGGTGCTGCGCCCACGCGACGTCGCCGAGGTGCAGGCGATGCTGCGCGCCTGCGGCCGGCTCGGCCTCGGCGTCGTGCCGCAGGGCGGCGCGACGGGGCTGGTCGGGGGCGCGCTGCCAAGCGACCCCGAGGCCCACGTGGTCCTCGCCCTCGGACGGCTCAACCGCATCCGCGCGCTCGACCCGGACGACTATTCCTGCGTCGCCGAGGCGGGCTGCGTCCTCCAGACGGTCAAGGACGTCGCGGCCGAGGCGGACCTGTTCCTGCC
>NZ_JAGOID010000189.1 GCF_017995835.1 Amaricoccus sp. | reverse complement strand
ATCTTGCCGCCGGTGACCTCGAAGGCGCCGTTCCACCAGTCGTGCTTGGCCCTGATCGCCGCGATGCCGTCGGAGACGGCCGAGCCGGGCCCGACCATGTCCATGGCTTCGACCGAGACCGCCTTCGGGTCGTAGAGTTCGTCGAGACCCTGCAATTCGCGGCCCTCGCGGCAATTGGCCACCAGCCTTTCGGCCGTCGCCCTGAGCGTTTCGACAGACATCGGATCCTCCGGATGTTCGCTTAATGTTCGCACCCTACCCTCATCGCGCCGATTCGGGAAGCGCCGAACGCAGCCAGCGCGAGGATACCGGCGGCCCCTCGGCTACGCGTCGGACGAACGGGCCGCGGCGAGGACATCCCCGCGGGAAAGGCGGAGGTCCGAGGCGAGCCAGGCCGTTTCCGCGCGGCGGAGCGCCTCGCCGACCGCCTTGCCGGTGAACGGCAAGTCGTCGGCGCGCACCGGCAGGGACGCCGCGGCGCCGCGGGCCAGCTCCGTCTCCAGCTCCGCCGGCGGCGCCACCCCCTCCCGCGCCGCGCGGATCAGGGCGGCGTCGCGCGCGACATCGGGGCCGAAGCGGAACGCGGCGGCGGCCGGCGCGAGCGGGGCCTCGACGGCGACGACGGTCGCGGCCAGCGTGCGGGCGTCGGCGCGCGAGAGCCGGAGGCGCGCCGGCCAGTCCGACGCAGGTCCGTCTGCCCCCGAGCCGAGCGCCGCGAGACGGCGGAGCCAGCCCGGCGGTCGGCCGAATCCGGCCTCGACATCGACGAGCGGCCCGATCGCGCGCGGGTCGGCGCCCGGCAGGACGCGACCGAGCACGCCGCTCGCCTGCATGGCCGCGAGAGCCGCCGCAGGGTCGGGCGCGGCGAGGAGCTTCGCCATCTCCGCCCCGACGCGTTCCCGCGACAGCCGTTCAATGCCCCCTGCCCCGGCGGCGCAGGCCGCGAGCCCCTCGGGGTCGATGCCGCTTCCGGGCGCGCCGAACCAGGCATGGAAGCGGAAGAACCGCAGGATGCGCAGGTGGTCCTCGGCGATCCGCGTCCCGGCATCGCCGACGAACCGCACATGCCGGGCCCGCAGATCGCCCAGCCCCCCCAGCGGATCGACCACCGTCCCGTCCGGACGGGCATAGAGCGCGTTCATGGTGAAGTCGCGACGCCGCGCATCCTCGGCGACGTCGTCGGAAAAGGCGACGACCGCCCGACGCCCGAAGGTCTCGACGTCGCGGCGGAAGGTGGTGACCTCGACCGGGACGCCGGCATGGACCACCGTGACGGTGCCGTGCTCGACGCCCGTCGGCACGGCCCGCAACCCCGCGGCCTCGGCGAGCGCCATCACCTCCGCCGGCCGGGCGTCGGTGGCCACGTCGATATCGGTCGGAACCCGTCCGAGAAGCGCGTCGCGCACGCAGCCGCCGACAAAAAGCGCCTGCCGCCCGGCTTCCTCCAGCGCAGCGCAGACCGCGCGCGGGCCGGTCGCATGGAGCCATGCCGCGTCGATCCGGATCATGCGCCCTCTGTCCGGCCGTCGCCCGGCCGGACGCCAGGAGGCAAGCCCGAGGCGCCTGACCGGGCCGGCCGTCGGGCGCGCGTCGCGGCGGGCCCGATCATGGCGCGAGGCCATCGGAGAGCGACTTCAGCATCCGCGCCGTCGCCCCCCAGATGTAGTGCGGGCCGTAGGGGATCGCGTAGTACTGCCGCCACCGGCCGTGCCAGCGTCGGCCATGGACTTGCAGGTTCGCCGGATCGAGGAGGAAACCGAGCGGCGCCTCGAAGATCTCGTCCACCTCGCCACGCTCGATACGCGGCGTGAACGGGCCGGCGACGAGCCCCACGAACGGCGTGACCCGAAAGCTCGTCACCGTTTCGTGCGGCGGGAGCGCGCCGAGGACGCGGACGGAACTCGGCGGCAACCCTATCTCCTCCTCGGCCTCCCGCAAGGCGGCCGCCATGGCGTCGGCGTCGCCGGGATCCTGCTTGCCGCCGGGAAACGCGACCTGGCCCGGATGATGCGCGAGCCGCGCCGCACGCCGGGTCAGTACGACCGCGAGCTGCGGTCCCCGCTCCAAGAGCGGGATCAGCACCGACGCGGGCCGGAGTCCGGTCACTCCCGGAGGCCGCATCTCCGGGTCGAGGTCATAGTCCGAAGACCGCCCCTCCGGCGCGCGCAGCGCCATGGCGATGCTTTCAGCGTCGAGAAGGCTCCGGTCCATCGTCGAGACATGGCCCGGCTCCGCCGGGGGCGCAAGGTAGGACGGCGCGAATGCGGGCAGGGGAATCGCATTTGAGAAATAGGGCTTCCGTTTCAGGCTGATCTGGATTCTGCCATTGGCTCCGAAGGAGGGTCCGATGGCGTTGTTGATCGACATTCTCGGGGAGATCCCCGACCCGCGGCGGGGCAATGCCCAGCGGCATGGCCTGCTCGACATCCTGACGATCGCGCTGGTGGCGTCGGTTTGCGGCGCGGAAACCTGCGTGGACTTCGCCGAGTTCGCCGAGGACCGTGAGCCGCTCTTGCGTGAATTCCTGAGCCTCGAGAATGGCTTGCCCAGCCACGACACATTCAGCCGCGTCTTTCGGTTGCTCGACCCGGAGGCGTTCGGCCGTGCCTTCGAGGCGTTCATCGACGACCTCGGGACCGGGGGAGCCGGGGTTCTGGCGATCGACGGCAAGACCCTGCGCCGGTCGTTCGACCGCGCCGCCGGCCGCTCGGCCCTGCATCTGGTCACCGCCTTCGGGACCGGCGCGCGGGTGGCGATCGGGCAGAAGGCGGTCGCCGACGGCGAGAACGAGATCCTCGCGGCCCGGGCGCTCCTGGCGACGCTGGCGCTCGACGGCCTCCTGGTGACCGGCGACGCGCTGCACGCGCAGACCGAGACCGCGGCGCAGGTGCTGGCGCAGGGCGGCGACTACCTCTTCGCGCTCGAGGATAACCGTCCGGCGATGCACGCCGAGGTCGCGGCGTTCTTCGACAACCCGCCCGAGCCGCTCCCCGCCTTCGTGACCACGGACGCCGAACACGGGCGCATCGAGCTGCGCCGGCACGTAGCCGGAGCAAAAGGCCGGGCGGCTCTACGCGAGGGCGGCTTGGCGGATGAGGTGATCCAAGGCGGGAATGGTGGGTGCGCCGGGGATGCGGAGGCGGTCGCCGAGATAGTCCCAGAAGCGGA
>NZ_JAGOID010000097.1 GCF_017995835.1 Amaricoccus sp. | reverse complement strand
AGGCATCACCGCGTTGCGAGCAGTTCCAGCAACCGCGACGCGCGCAGGAAGTCCTCGCGCCGGCGCGCGGCGACTTCGGCCGCCTCGGCGTCCTCGCCCCAGAGCTCGGCCTGCCAGGTTTCGTCGAGCCGCGCCAGCGTCCAGGCTTCCTCGGCCGGGAGGGCGCCGTGGCGCACCGCGAGCGCGAGCAGGAGCGATCCCGAGAGCGTGGCGAGTTCGTGCAGCGCCGTGAGCGCGAAGGCGTCCTCCGTGCCGACGGCGTCGCGCAGGGCGTCGAGGCTCGCCTGCGGCTGGGCGTGGTGCAGGATTCCCTCGACCGGGACGAGCCGTGCGCCGAGTCTGTCCTCGGCCCAGGCGAGCACCGGGTCCCATGCCGCCGCCTGCCGCCGCCGCAACGCTTCCGGGTCGCTGGCGCGGTAGCAGACGAGGTCGCTCTCGCCGTAGGCGGCGATCTGGACCGCCACGGCCTCGCGCGCGGCGGCGACCCGGTCGATCGCCACGTTGACCGCGCGCGTGTACGGCATCGCCTCGGGACGCACCGCCCCCTCGACGGCGCTCCATTCCTGGGCCACCGCCTCGGCGGCGGCGCGGGTCGGCGCGGCGAGCCTGCGCCCGGCGGGGGTCATCAGCGGCTTGCCGTCGAGGCGCACGCCGAAGCCGTCCGGCTCTTCCGCGACCGCGACGTCCGTCCAGAACCGTCGCGCTCCCGGCTTCACCGCCGCCCCCGCAGCCGCTCGAGCGCGGCGTCGAGCGCGGCGAAGTCCTCGATCACCACGTCGGCCCCCGCGGCTTCCAGGCGCGTACGCGGGTGATAGCCCCAGGCGACGCCCACGGTGGCGAGCCCCGCCGCGCGGCCCATGGCGACGTCGAATTCGGTGTCCCCGACCATCACCGCCGCGTCCGGCGCGCAGCCCGTCTCGGCCAGCGCCGCGACCAGCATCGAGGGATGCGGCTTCGAGGGATGCGCGTCCGCCGTCTGCGAGGTGGCGAAGAAGCGGCCGAGATCGTGAGCGCGCATCAGGTGGTCGAGGCCGGGCCGGGCCTTGCCGGTCGCCACGCCGAGCAGCGTGTCCGGGCGCGCCGCCAGCCGCTCCAGCGCCGCCCGCGCGCCGGGATAGAGCGGCGCGACCGCCTCCGCCCTGCCGGCGGCGCGCGCGGCGACGAAGCTGGCGCGATACCCCTCGACCAGCGCCGCATGCTCGGCCGCCTCGAGTTCCGGGGCCAGCGCCGCCATCGCTTCCGGCAGCGACAGCCCGACGATGGCGAGCACCGCCGCGTCCTCCGGCCGCGCCCGCCGGATCGCCGCGAAGGCCGCGTCCATGGAGGCGAGGATGATCCGCTGGCTGTCGACCAGCGTCCCGTCCACGTCGAACACCACCAGCCGCCGCGTCATCGCCGATCCTCGAACGGGTCCGCCGGCGCGTCCTCCGGCCGCCAGCCGAACAGCGCGAAGGTCCGCGCCATGTGCTCGGGCAGGTCGGCCACGAACTCCAGCCGCTTGCCGGTCCGCGGATGGGTCAGCGACAGCGAGCGCGCATGCAGATGCAGCTTGCGGCTCACCCCGCCGCCCAGCTGGGCCCCCCAGCCCTCGCCGGCGTTCTCCTGCCCCGATCCGCCATACTTGCCGTCGCCGGCGATCGGGTGGCCGATCGCCGCCATGTGGGCGCGGAGCTGGTGCGTCCGTCCCGTCAGCGGCGCGAGCGCCACCCAGGCCGCGCGCCGCCCCGCCGCGTCGATGGTGGCGTAGTCCGTGACCGCGCGCTTCGCGCCCTCGGTGGCCGCCACCTCGTCGGGGTGGACCACGCGCATCTTCTCGCCCTCGCCGCTCGCGCCATGCCCGCCGGCCTTCACCAGCCCATAGCGGATCGTCGCGGCGGCGGGCCTCGGCGCGCCCGCGGTCACCGCCCAGTAGATCTTGCGCGCGTCGCGGGCCTGGAACGCCTTGGCGAGGCCCGCGGCCGCACGGGCGCTGCGGGCGAGGAGCAGCACCCCCGAGGTGTCGCGGTCGAGACGATGGACCAGCCGCGGCTTCTCGTCGGCGCCGAAGCGCAGCGCCTCGGCGAGACCGTCGACGTGGCGCGTGGTGCCGGTGCCGCCCTGGGTGGCGAGGCCGGGCGGCTTGTCGAGGGCGATCACGTCGTCGTCGCGCCAGATCACCGCGGCGCGGATCAGCGCCGCGTCCTCGTCCGAGACCGAGCGTTTCTCCGGCGGCGGGCCGGTGTCGGGTTCCGGGATCGGCGGCAGCCGCAGGGTGCGGCCGGCCGCGAGCCGGGACGAGGCCTGCACCCGTCCGCCGTCGAGCCGGATCTCGCCCTTGCGGCACATCCGCTCGATCGCGCCCTGGCCGAGATGCGGATGCAGCCGCCGCAGCCAGCGGTCGAGCCGCTGCTCCTCGGCGTCCTCGCCGAGCACGACCTGCCGGACGCCGCTCATGCGGCGCGGCCCGCGGCGGCGGGCGGCGCGGCGATCGGTGCGGGCAGGGGCAAGGCGCGAGCTCCCGGGTTTTCGCCCCCTAAGGCCTCCCGGTTCGCATTTTGTCAAGCGAGAGGAGGCACGACTCGCTGGTCGCGCTATATCGTATCGCGACATGACGGAGGCCATCCATGTCCGACACGCCGGCCGACTGTGCGCTGATCCGCCCCGCCGACACCTATGGCGGGAAGCAGGGCTTTGACTACCTTGCCGGCGTCTCCGCCGAGAGCGTCGGGGCGCGGGGCATCTGCATGCATCTGCTCACCATCCCGCCGGGAGGCCGGGCGAAGGCGCATCTGCACGAGAGCCACGAGACGGCGATCTACATGCTCTCCGGCGTGACCGAGATGCGCTACGGGCCGCGGCTGGAGCGGCGGATGACCGCGCGGGCGGGCGAGATGGTCTACATCCCCGCCGGCATGCCGCATTTGCCCTGGAACCCCGGCCCCGAGCCCGCCGTCGCCGTCATCGCCCGCACCGACCCCAACGAACAGGAAAGCGTCGTCCTCCTGCCCGAGCTGGAGGCGCTGGCTGCCGCGGAGGGATGATCCGGCCGTCGCGGGGCGTCAACCGGATCGCCGGTCGGGCGCGGACAGTCCCAGTCCGACCGACAGGCACCCGGTCGCGGCGTCGAAGCTTGCCGCCGTCCACGGGCGCGGGACCGGCGGCCCCTCGAAGCTGGCGCAGATGGTGGCGAGCCCGGGCTCCGGGTAGGCGATCGCATAGGGCGCGCCTGTGCGGGGATCGACCAGCTCCGCCGCGCGGCCGGGCGCGAGGCAGGCCGGCGAGATCTCGGCGAGCGCCGCCGGCCGCGCCGGCTGCGCGGCGCCGCGCAGGTGACATTCCAGCGCGCCCGAGATCGCCTGGAGGTCGTCAATCCGTCGCATGTCGCGGGTCTGCTGGCGGCTGGTCTCGGGACCGCCGACCTGCCACAGCGCCAGCGCGGCCGTCGCGGTGACGACGACGCCGCTCAGCGTGACGAGGCGTCGCGCGCGCCCGAGGCTCACGCCCGCTCCTCGCCTGCCCCGAGCGCCGGCCGGTAGGCGAAGAACACCGCGGCCGCGATCGCCCCGACGACGGCGGCCTTCAGCAGGAACCGCAGCGTCAGTTCGCCCCCGAGCAGCGCCGCGACCACGGCGATCAGGTCGCCGATGCCCACGGCGGCGGCGACGAAGAGCGCCACGGCCGTGAGCCAGTGGCCGACGGCGGAGCGGCGGCGGCCGGGGTCCTCGGCCTCGGCGCGGGCGAGCGAGACCGTCAGCGCCGCCCAGACCGGCCAGGCGACGACGAGGGCGGCGACGGCCCAGCGGACGACCCCCGAACCGCCGCCGTCCGCGCCGGAGAGCGGGTCGGGAACCCATATGTCGATCAGCGAGAAGGCCAGCACGCCGAGCTGGACCACGACGATGCCGAGAGCGACGAAAAGCACCCCGAAGGCGAGCGCGTCGCGGGGCGAGACGGCGGCGCGGGGGCGGGGCACCGGCGGCAGGCCGGGCGCATCGATCCAGGCGGCGAGGCTCGCGCGCACCTCGGCCTCGGACCAGCCGGCCTCGCGCAGGGCGGTCGCGAGCGCGGCGCGGTCGCCCCCGGCGGCGAGGGCGTCGCGGACGAAGGCGGCGAGGGGCTCGGGCGCGCGCACGTCAGCGCAGTCGGGCGAGGGCTGGCCGACGCTCGGGCGCGGCGAGAGGGCTTTTCGGTCGCCGATGAAGGGCGGGGGATATCGGCTTGGAAACGCTGGGATAACAGAGGATGGAATCTGGCCGGAATCTGGCCGGAATCAGGCTTGCCACTTCCTTGCCGGCGGTTAACGCGTGGCGATCGCGCGACCCGGGCGCCGCAGCGTCGTCCCTGACGGCGCCGAGCGCCGCGGGCGCGGCGGCGCGGCAAGGCGCGACCTTGCCGCGGCGCCCGGGTCCGGAGGAATGCCGCGCCATCAGTCCGGCAGCGCCACGGGTCCGTGCTCGGCCCAGGCGTCGCCGGGGCCGCGGTTGTCCTTGGGGCTCGCGCCGCCGAGGTGGGTCATCACGCCCCAGACGGCGTTGAGCGCGGTCTGGACGGCGCCCTCGACCCAGGCGGGCGTCCAGCTGATGTCGTCGCCGGCGAGGAAGATGCCGCGCTGCTCGGGGGGCAGGTCCGCCTGCATGAAGTGGCCGAACATGCGGTGGTTGTAGCGGTAGTGGCCGGGCAGGGCGCCCTTGAAGGCGCCGAGGAAGTTCGGGTCGCTCTCCCAGCTCACGGTGATCGGGTCGCCGATGATGTGGCCGCGGATGTCCAGCGTCGGGTAGACCTTCGAAAGCGCCCCGAGCGCCAGCTCGACCCGGCGCTCGACCGGGAAGGGCAGCATCTTCAGCGCGTCCGACATCCAGGAATAGGTGAGGCAGATCACTCCCGGCCTGTCGTCGCCGAGGTCGAAGAGGTAGGTGCCGCGGGTGAGCCGGTCGGTCAGGGTCATCGACATGACGTGGCGGCCCGTCGCCGGGTCGCGGTCCTTCCAGAACGGGCGGTCGACCATGACGAAGGTCTTGGACGACTGCATGTAGCGGGTGCGGTCGAGCGCCATCCAGGTCTCGTGGGAGAACAGGTTCTCCTGCGTGTCGATCGCGGTGGAGAGCAGCCAGGACTGGCAGGTGGCGAGCACCGCGTCGAAGTCCTCGGTCCGGCCCCAGCGGTCGGTGACGTTGAGCCGGCCGCGGTCGTCGCGGAAGATGCGGCTCGCGCCGGGGCGGGTGGCGCCGGAGTTGAGGCTGGCGAGGGTCGTGCCCTTCGGCCAGTGGACGAGCCGGTCGGGGGCGTGGCGCCAGAGGCGCTGCGGGACCTGCTCGACGCCGCCGAGCATGAAGCGCTGGTTCTCGTCGCATTCGGTGACGTTGACGCGCAGGATCTCCAGCATCGAGTTCGGGAAGTCCGAATCCCAGCCGCCGGTGCCGAAGCCGACCTGGCCGAAGACCTCGCGGTGGCGGAACGGCAGCTTCTGGAACGCCTCGGAGGAGGCGACGAAGTCGTAGAAGGTGCGCTCGTCCCAGGCGGCGACGATCGGGTTCCAGATCTCCTTGACGCGCCTCGCATCGCGGTCGCGGATCGCCTGTTTCAGCGCGGAGAAGTTCGCGCCGGACTCGAGCGCGGCATCGTAAGCGGCTGCGACTTCGCGATAAAGCGGCGGAAGGTCGGCGAGGGTCTCGGCGTAGTGGGTCTCGCCGAAAAGGTCGATGACGGTGGAGCCCGCCGCCGGGGTGAGCGGGTTCGGGAACGGGCGGCTCTCCACCCCCATCAGGTCGACGTAGTGGTAGAAGCCGGTGGAGGAGACCGGGAAGCGCATCCCGCCCAGCTCGGCGATGACGCCGTCCGCGCCCTCGAAGGGCTGCGAGCGCAGGCGGCCGCCGAACTGGCCCGACTCGTAGAGGATCGGGTGGACGCCCATCTTCATCAGCTCGTGGCCGGCGATCACGCCGGAGACGCCCGCGCCGATGATGGCGACCCTGGCGCCGTGCCTGTCGGCGGGGATCGTTCCGAGGCCGGCGGGACTGCGGATCCAGTCGTCGTAGGCATAGGTGAAGTCGGGGCCGAACATGGTGACGGGACGGTCGGTCACTTGCGATCTCCAGGGCGGGCGTGGAGCGGGTCGTAGAGGTCGGGTCGGCGGTCGGAGAGGTGGGTGGCCAGCGCGCGCGCAGCCGTCAGCGCGGCGCGGTCGAGCGTGGCGTGGATGGTCTCCTCGCCGGTTCCGGCGCGGGCGAGGTCCTCGCCGGTCGGCGCGACGATGCAGGAGAGACCGACATAGTCGAAGTCGCCCTCGGCCCCGGTGTAGTTGGCGTAGGCGAGGTAGACGGCGTTTTCCTCGGCGCGTGTGGGCACGACCCGGGTCGCGATGCTGGCGAAGGGCGCCATGTTGGCGGTGGGGACGAGGATGGCCTCGGCCCCGGCGAGCGCCAGCGCGCGGGCCGTCTCGGGGAACTCGATGTCGTAGCAGATGGCGAGGCCGAGCTTCCAGCCGCCGAGCTCGACCACGGGGGCGAGGCGGTCGCCGGGGGCGAACTGGCTGCGGTCGACGTCGCCGTAGAGGTGGGTCTTGGCGTAGGTCGCCGCCGTCGCCCCGGTCCGGTCGACGAGGCGCACGGCGTTGACGGGGCGGCCGTCGTCGTCGCGGCGCGGGTAGCCGGCGAGGATGGCGACCCGGTGGCGTCGGGCCGCCTCCGCCAGCGCAAGATCCAGTGCGCCGCCCTCGGGCTCGGCCTCGGCGTCGACCCGCGCGGCGCCGATGGCGTAGCCGGTCAGCGCCATTTCCGGCAGGACGAGCAGGTCGGCGCCCGACGCCGCGGCCCGGCCGGCGGCGGCGTCGAGGCGGGCGAGGCCCTCGGCGCGGCCGCCGGTCACCGGCCGCCACTGGTCGAGGGCGATGCGCATGTCCGCGGGCCTATTCGGCCGCGCGGGGCGGGAGATTGACGACCGTCGCCTCGCGGCGCGGCTTCTCGAGCGTCCCGAGCGAGTCGAGGTAGCGGCGGTCGAAGTCGCGCGCGTAGACCGGGAACTCGACGGGGCGGTCGCGGAAACTCTTGAGCGGCTGGCCGAGGCCGAGCAGGCCGCGCTCGCGCTGGCGGCGCACCACGTCGAGGTCGATCTCGTAGGGCAGGAAGGCCTCGTGCGAACCGGCCTGGTGCAGGACGCGGCCGGCCGGGTCGACGATCATCGACTGGCCGTTGCCGCCGACGCCGAGCCCGTTGACCGAGACCACGTAGCACTGGAACATCGCCGCCGAGGCCTGGACAATGGCGAGGTCCGCCGGGCGGTCGACGAAGTTCGCCATCACCGGATTGAGGATGACCTCGGCGCCCATCGAGGTCATCTGCCGTTGCAGTTCGGGGAACCACATGTCGTAGCAGATCGAGACCCCGAAGCGCCCGACCTCGGGGACGTCGAAGACGCAGAACTCGTCGCCGGCGGCGGAGGCTTCCTCGTAGGGGGTGAAGGGGAAGATCTTGCGGTAGCGCGCGACGACGTCTCCCGACGGGTCGATCACCGGGGTCATGTTGTAGATGGCGCCGTCGCGCTTCTCGAAGAGCGAGCCGGGGACGAGCCAGATGCGGTGGCGGCGCGCCATCTCCTGGAAGTCCTGCTCGAAGGCGCCGCCGGCCGGCTGGGCCGAATGGGCGGCGGGCCCGTGGGCGGCGAGCTCGGACAGGACCACCATCTGCACCCAGGGGTAGAGGTGCATCATCACGTCGAGGCGCTGGCGGATGGCGTCGATATTGTTCTGCATCCCGACATACATCTGGATGCCGCCGATGGCGAAGGGTCTCATGGCGTCGGGTTCCTTTCCTCGGTGGCGCCGGGGAGGCCGTGCCCCTCCGGGACGACCTCGCGCGGGTCGCGGCTGTCGGTGAACGTAATGCGGCGGACGCCGGATGCAAAGGCGTCGAGCCGCTGGCGGATCGGCTCGATCCCCGGCCAGGCGATCTCGACGCTGCCGGCGGCCGGGCGGTAGAGGGCCGTGTAGATCGTGCCGAAACCCTCGCCATAGCGGCGGCTGTGCAGCGGCGGCGCGAGGAAGCGGCGGCGCAGCGTGGTCGCGTCGGCGCGGCCGCCGGCCACCGCCTCGGCGAGGAAGGCCTCGCGCTCCAGCGTGCGGCTGTCGCGCCCGTGCTTCGGCCATTCCACGCCGAGCTGGTGATTGGTGGCGTGGCGCGCCGCCGTGACGATGGCGGGTCGGTCGGGTGCGAGCATCACCGTGCCGTGGCGGCCGTCGCGGTCGATCAGGGTGAGGTTGTAGGACATGTGGCAGGGCAGCCGCCGCACGGCCTCGATGGCGTCCGCGGTGTCGCGGCAGACCTCGAGCAGGTAGCGCATGATCAGCGGCACGCCGAAGCCCGGGCCGACGTCGGGCCGGCCGCCGAAGGCGAGCGAGACGGCGAGGCCGGAGGAGTTGACGCCGTCGGCGAGCCCGGAGAGGCCGTCGACCATGCCCATCACCGGCCGGCCGAGCCAGGCCGTGCGGAACAGGAAACCCTCGTTGAACGCCGGATCGAGGTCGTAGTTGCGGATCAGCGCCGGGCCGTCGGCGTCGACGACGACCGCCTGCGAGCAGTGCACGATGTAGCGCGGTGGCGACCAGAAGGTGAGGAACCGCGCGGCGCGGGCGTCGGCGCCGGTCACGAGGGCGAGGCGCTCCCAGACCGGCACGAGTTCCGGCATGAAGCGGCGGAGCGCGCGCAGCGCCCGGTCGAGGTCGGCGGAGCCTCCGGCGCGGTCGCCGAGCCATTTCGACCAGCCCGGCCAGCCGCTCCAGAACACCTTGGCCCAGCCGGCCCCCGGCAGATCCTCGGAGAGGCTGCGGAAGGGCACCGTGACCGGCGTGCGGCCGGGCGCGACGGGCGCGCTGGAGCGATCCTCGGGGTCCATGCGCGACTCGTCGCCCCGGCCGGGAGAGAAGTCAAGCCGGCCGCCCGGGGCGATGACGGGGGTGGATTCCGCTCCGCCGTCAGAAGGCGGCCGTCAGCGTCAGCGCGACGGTGCGGGGGCCGCCGAAATAGAGACGTTGGTTCTGCAACCCACCACATAGGTCTCGTCCGCGAGGTTGCGGGCGTCGAGCGCCACGTGGTAGCGATCCCAGCCGTAGGCGAGCATGGCGTCGCAGAGCGTCACCGACGGCGTCCGGACGTCGCCGTGGACGGTGTCGCCCACGTAGCGGGCGCCGAAGCTCGCGGAGACGCCCCTGAGGCGTCCGCCTGTCGCCGTCCTCGTTCTCGGTGTGAAGGCAGGTATGGGCGGCGTCGATCGAGAAGCCGACCAGGCTTGCTGCGTCATGAATTTGCGAATGTGACGCGGCGCGTCCATCACTCGTCCGCGACAGGGGGCATCGTTGCAGGCGACTGGCCAGAGCCATGGTCAGCCGTCGCCGGATCGTGGGGATCGAGGTCGGCGCGCGCCGCTCGGGAAGGCCGGGCGTTTGGCGGCCTTGGCCCGAGGATGTCGCCGCGGGCAGGCAGCCCGACACGCCCGCCCATGCGCTTCACCGACCTTCCGGCGGGAGGGCATCGCGCGCCGGTCGCGGGGGTTTATATGGGAGTGGACGAAGGTACTGGAGTTTCGATAGTCAGATCAATCGCTTAGAGAGATCCAATGGCGGACTGGGCAGGATTCGAACCCGCGACCCCTTGATTCGTAGTCAAGTACTCTATCCAGCTGAGCTACCAGTCCGTGCGGCGCGAGATACGCTCGGCGATCCGGGTTTGCAAGGCCGAATCCGGCCGGGGCGGCAGGCGGGAGACGCGTGGCGGCGCCTCGGGGATCTGTCGCGGAGGCAGCGCATTCCCGGCGGTGATGGCGGGGTTCACGCGAAGTCGTTTGCGCCGGGAGCTGGCGATGGCGACGGTCGCGGCGAACGGAGGGCTCGTCATGACCTATCTTCTCGCCATCGGCGAGCGCGCCTATTCGAGCTGGTCGCTGCGCGGCTGGCTCGCCTTTGCCGCCTTTGGCGTCGAGGTCGAGACGGTGCTCGCGCCGATGGACGACCCGCGCTTCGCCGAGACTCTGGCCGGGTTCGCGCCGGCGCGCACCGTGCCGGCGCTCCGGATCGAGGGGGTGGGCGTCATCTGGGACACGCTCGCCATCGCCGAGACGCTGGTCGAGCGTCATCCGGAGGTTGCGTTCTGGCCGGCCGATCCGGCGCGGCGCGGACTGGCGCGGGCGCTGGCGGCGGAGATGCACTCGGGCTTCGCGGCGCTGCGCGGGGCGTGTCCGATGGACCTGCGCTGCGCCTATGCCGGGTTCGAGGCGGGCGCGGCGGTGCGGGCCGACCTCGCGCGGATCGAGACGCTCTGGGCGACCGGGCGGGCGGCGGCGGGGGAGGGGCCGTGGTTGCTGGGCGCCTATTCGCTGGCGGACGTGTTCCATGCCCCGGTCGCCGCCCGGATCGCGGCCTACGGGCTGCCGGTCGGGGCGGCGGCGCGGGACTACGTCGCGGCGCATCTGGCGCATCCGGCATTCCTCGCCTGGCGGGCGGAGGCGCTGCGGGATCCGCGGCGGCTGCCCACGGCCGGCGCCGGCCATGCCGAGCTGCCCTGGCCCGGCCCCGGGGCTTGAGCAGGGCGAAGGCGCGGGCCATAGAGGGGCGAGCCCGCGCAATGGGAGGTTCCGCCTTGTTCTACGCCATGAACCGCTTTCGCGTCCTGCGCGGCATGGAGGACGCCTTCGAGGAGAAGTGGCGCAGCCGGGACAGCCAGCTCGACAAGGTCGAGGGCTTCGTCTCGTTCAGGCTGCTGAAGGGCGAGCCGGCGGAGGACCATACGCCATACGTCTCGCATTCGGTCTGGCGCGACCGGGCGGCGTTCGAGGGCTGGACCCGCTCGCCCTACTTCCGCCGCGCCCACGCCACCGCCGGAGAGGCGAAGCCGATGTACCTCGGCGGCCCGCGGTTCGAGGGTTTCGAGACAGTGATGGAGGGGTGAGGATCGAGGGCGGAAGGTGAGGGGGAATCGCGAACGGGCGACAGCCTCGCGGCCTTCCAGCTTGCTACTGCGCGAGTTTCGCCTTGGCAATGTCGCATGGCGGTTGTTTCGCAACCGCATCGCGCCGCCGCCTGTCTGCCTCGCAGATTGATCCTGTCCGGTCATCGCCCCTGTCCCATCTTGGCTTCGGGTCCTTACCGTGGCGGGGTGTGCCGGGCGGGGACGCCGACCCGCGAGAACGCGCGATTTCAGTCTTCGGGCAGCAAGATTGGCCCCAGCATTCGGAAAATTCTGCACAGGCTGACAAGTCGCGGTTCAGGGCGCCCGCAGGGGAGGTGCATGGACAGGGACCCATGATCGCCTACAGCCCAGCGCCCGCGCGCGTGCCAGAAGATCGGCTGTGGTCTAGCTTGAGGGCCAGTGAAACCGTGTCGACAGGGCAACAGGGCGGATAATAGCGCAGAACCCATCTGAAATTCGGGTATACTCGCGGGTAGACGCGCGACTTTTCCGCTTAATTTCAGCGGCCTACCGTAGCGACCCCCGGCAGCTTGAGGACATTCGGTGGTGCCGCTGAAGGGACTCGAACCCCCGACCCACGCATTACGAATGCGTTGCTCTACCAGCTGAGCTACAGCGGCGACGCGGCCCGGATAGCAGCCGTCCGGGCGTCCGTCCAGTCCCCAGAGGAATCGCCTCAGGGGAATCGGGCGAACGCACTATCTAGCGATGATGCTTGCGAGGAAGTCGTCGTCCCAAGCTGCGACCTTTCGCTTGAGACGCAGGGGGTCTTTGTCGGGATCGTGTCCCTTGGCGTGGTGTAGCTGGCGGTGGCCAGCGCGAGCTCCGGCGAGAGCCGGGTCGATCAGTCCGCCATGGCAGGCAGGCCGATGATCGGATCATCGGGGATCGGGGCGATGGTC
>NZ_JAGOID010000096.1 GCF_017995835.1 Amaricoccus sp. | reverse complement strand
GCCGGCGGCCATGTGCCTCGCGTAGGTGAGGCTGCCGGGCGGCGGCAGGAGCGCCAGCGTGCGGCGGCCGCGCGCGGCGAGGCGGTCGACCGCGATCTCGGCGTAGGCGGCGTTGTCGAAGTCGTAGAACGGGTGCGCGAACTCCATCTCGGTGCGCCCGTGGGTGGCGAAGGGAAAGCCCGCCTCGTGCAGGTAGCGCGCGCGCCGGTCCTGCGGCTCGATGCGCGAGAAGATCACCCCGTCGGCCGACCCGGTCTCGACGATGTAGCGCACCGGATCGAGCGGGTCGCTGGCGCGCGAATAGGGCGTGACGATCAGGTGGTAGGGCGAGGCGGCGAGCCGCTCGCAGATGCCGTGGACAATGTGCGAGGTGAGGCCGAGCGCCTCGGTCTCGGTCGGGAGGATCAGGCTGATGACGTTGGTCTTGCCGGTTCGCAGGCGCACGCCGGCGCGGTTCGGGCGGTAGCCGATCTGCCGCGCCACCAGCCGCACGCGCTCCTTGGTGGCCTGGCCGATGTCGGGCGCGTCGTTCAGCGCGCGCGACACCGTCGTTACCCCGAGACCGGTCATGTAGGCGATCGTCTTCAGCGTCGGACGGCCGTCGCGCCCGGCGGGCGCGGGGTGGTCATCCTCCGGCCGGCTCATCGCCGCCCCGCGCGGCCGGAGTGCGCGTTTCGCGACGGGCGGGCCGGCGAGGTTTGCGTCATGGCGACGGTAACGTTACAGGAGCGGGCCGCGTCCGGCAAGCGGGATCGCGCGCGCCGCATCGCACCTGTCTGATGACGTCGCCTGGGTCAGAGAAGTAAAGAATCCGTTGCGAGCGCCGCGATTGCGCGGATCCGAGGAGGAACCGCCAGCGGACGGGGAGCGAGGAAACTTTCCGTTGCCTGCCGTGCGAGCCCGTGTGATACCTGCGGCCTATAACGATGCAGGGAGGCTCTGATGAGGATTGGCAGCTTGACCGCCGCGCTGGCGGGCTCCGCGGCCCTCTGGGCCGGCGCGGCCTTCGCGACCGGCCTCGAGGTGACGCACTGGTGGACATCGGGGGGCGAGGCGGCGGCGGTCGCCGAGTTCGCCGAGGCGTTCGACGCCACCGGCAACGAGTGGGTCGACGCCGCGATCGCAGGCTCGGGCTCGACCGCGCGCCCGATCATGATCAGCCGCATCACCGGCGGCGACCCGATGGCGGCGACCCAGTTCAATCACGGGCGGCAGGCCGAGGAGCTGGTCGAGGCGGGCCTGATGCGCGACCTGACCGAGCTCGCCGCGGCGGAAGGATGGGCCGACGTGGTCGCCGCGCCGGCGCTGCTCGAAAGCTGCACGCTCGACGGCAGGATCTACTGCGTGCCGGTCAACATCCATTCGTGGCAGTGGATGTGGCTCTCGAACAAGGCGTTCGAGGAGGCGGGCGTCGCGGTGCCGGCGAGCTGGGAGGAGCTGGTCGCCGCCGCGCCGAAGCTGCGCGAGGCCGGCAAGATCCCGCTCGCGGTCGGCGGCGAGCCCTGGCAGCAGAGCGGCGTCTTCAACGTGCTGATGAACGCGCTCGGCGGCAAGGAGCTCACGCTCAAAGTCTATGACGACAAGGATGCGGAGGTCGCGGCCGGTCCCGAGGTCGCGAAGATATTCGAGGCGCTCGTCCAGGCCCGCGAGATGTCGCAGGGCGGCAACGTCAAGAGCTGGAACGAGGCGACCAATCTCGTGATCACCGACCAGGCCGGCGCCCAGATCATGGGCGACTGGGCGCAGGGCGAGTTCCAGGTCGCCGGCGAGGTCGCGGGCGTCGACTATACCTGCCTGCCGGGCCTCGGCGACAACGCGATCATCTCGGCCGACGGCGACGCCTTCTATTTCCCGCTGCTCGACGACGAGGAGAAGGCGAAGGCGCAGGAGACGCTGGCCTCGGTGATGTTCAACGCCGAGACGCAGGTCGCCTTCAACCTGAAGAAGGGCTCGCTGCCGATCCGCAAGGACGTCGATCTCGACGCCGCCAACGACTGCATGAAGAAGGGCCTTGCGATCCTCGCGGCGGGGAACACCATCAAGTCGACCGACTCGATGATCACTCCCGACACCACGACGCAGACGAACGAGCTGTTCACCCAGTTCTTCGCGGACCCGGACATGACCGCGGCGGACGCCCAGGCGCGCTTCGCCGAGATCATCGCCAGCGCCGACTAGCGGTTCCCGATCCGACCGGCCGCCGGATCCGCTCCGGCGGCCGCCCAGCAACGGCCCACCGGGGGAGGGGGCGCCGCATGCCGTCCGAACGTCCGAGCCAGCTCCTGCGCAACCTCAGCGCCAAGCTCGCCTCGGTCCCGATGATCCTGACCGCCGTCGTCGTCTTCCTCGGCGGCACGATCTGGACGATCGTGCATTCCTTCACCAACTCGAAGCTCCTGCCGCGGCTGAACTTCGTCGGGCTCGACCAGTACGAGCGCCTGTGGAGCAACGACCGCTGGCTGGTCTCGATCGAGAACCTGGCGATCTACGGCGTCCTGAGCCTGATCTTCAGCCTGGCGATCGGCTTCCTGCTCGCGACGCTCCTCGACCAGAAGATCCGCTTCGAGGACACGTTCCGCACGATCTTCCTCTATCCGTTCGCGCTGTCGTTCATCGTGACCGGGCTGGTCTGGCAGTGGCTTCTCAACCCCGATTTCGGGGTGCAGAGCGTGATCCGCAGGCTCGGCTTCGAGGGCTTCGTCTTCGATCCGCTCTACGACGCCGACATCGTCATCTACGGCGTCCTGATCGCGGGGCTGTGGCAGGGCACGGGGCTCGTGATGTGCCTGATGCTCGCGGGCCTGCGCGGGATCGACGAGGACATCTGGAAGGCGGCGCGCATCGACGGCATACCGACCTGGAAGACCTATCTCTTCGTCGTGATCCCGATGATGCGGCCCGTCTTCATCACCACGCTCGTCATCATCGCCGCCGGCATCGTCAAGCTCTACGATCTCGTGGTGGCGCAAACGGGCGGCGGCCCGGGCATCGCCTCGGAGGTGCCGGCGAAGTACGTCTACGACATGATGTTCCTCGCCCAGAACCTCGGGCAGGGCTTCGCCGCCTCGACGATGATGCTGCTCTCCGTCGCCGTCATCCTGATCCCCTGGGCCTACCTCGAGTTCGGAGGCAGGCGCCGTGTCTAGTCCCTCCGCCATCGCCGGGGCGGTCCTCGCCGACGCCGCCATCGAGAGCCGCGCCGATGCCGGCCCGCGCGGGGCGCGGCCGCGGCGGGCCTTCTCGCGCCGCAATGTCTTCCTCTACGGGACGCTGATCCTCGTCGCGGTCTATTATCTGCTGCCGCTCTACGTGATGGTCGTCACCTCGCTGAAGGGGATGCCCGAGATCCGACTCGGCAACATCTTCGCGCCGCCGGTGGAGATCACCTTCGAGCCCTGGGTGAAGGCCTGGGCCACCGCCTGCACCGGCCTCAACTGCGACGGGCTCAGCCGCGGCTTCTGGAATTCGGTGCGGATCACGGTTCCTTCCGTGATCCTCTCGATCGCCATCGCCTCGGTGAACGGCTACGCGCTCGCCAACTGGCGCTTCAGGGGTTCGGAGACCTTCTTCGCGATCCTGATCTTCGGGGCCTTCATCCCGTATCAGGTGATGCTCTACCCGATCGTCATCCTGCTGCGCGAGATCGGCCTCTACGGCACGCTCTGGGGCCTCGTGATCGTGCACACCATCTTCGGGATGCCGATCCTGACGCTGCTGTTCCGCAACTACTTCACCTCCGTTCCCGAGGAGATCTTCAGGGCGGCGCGGGTGGATGGGGCCGGGTTCTGGGCGATCTACTTCAAGATCATGCTGCCGATGGCGCTGCCGATCTTCGTAGTCGCCATCATCCTTCAGGTCACCGGCATATGGAACGACTTCCTCTTCGGCGTCGTCTACACCAAGCCCGACACCTATCCGATGACCGTCCAGCTCAACAACATCGTCAATTCCACGCAGGGCGTGAAGGAATACAACATCAACATGGCGGCGACGATCCTGACCGGGCTGGCGCCGCTCGCCATCTACTTCGTCTCCGGCAAGCTGTTCGTGCGCGGCATCGCCGCGGGCGCGGTGAAGGGCTGAGCGCATGAACATGACCGCCACCATGCCGACCAGCGTCTCGGTCAGGGACCTGCGCCTCGCCTATGGCGGCCTGACCGTGCTCGACCGGCTGAACCTCGACATCGCCGAGGGCGAGTTCGTCGTGCTGCTCGGCCCCTCGGGCTGCGGCAAGTCGACGCTGCTGAACTGCATCGCCGGGCTTCTCGACATCACCGACGGGCAGGTCTTCATCAAGGGCAGGAACGTCACCTGGGACGAGCCGAAGGACCGCGGCATCGGCATGGTGTTCCAGTCCTATGCGCTCTATCCGCAGATGAGCGTGCGCGGAAACCTGAGCTTCGGGCTGAAGAACGCGCGGCTTCCCCGGGCCGAGATCGAGACCCGCATCGCCCGCGCCGCGAAGATCCTCCAGATCGAGCCGCTGCTCGACCGCAAGCCCGCCGCGCTCTCCGGCGGCCAGCGCCAGCGCGTCGCCATCGGCCGGGCGCTGGTGCGCGACGTCGACGTTTTCCTGTTCGACGAGCCCCTGTCGAACCTCGACGCCAAGCTGCGCTCGGAGCTTCGGGTCGAGATCAAGCGGCTGCACCAGAGCCTCGAGAACACCATGGTCTACGTCACCCACGACCAGATCGAGGCGCTGACCCTCGCCGACCGCATCGCGGTGATGCGCGGCGGGGTGATCCAGCAGCTCGCCGACCCCAAGACCATCTACAACAGGCCCGCGAACCTGTTCGTGGCGGGCTTCATCGGCTCGCCGGCAATGACCTTCCTGAAGGGTCGGATCGAGGCCGGCGGCGACATCGCGACGTTCCGCGCCGGCGACGCGACGGTTCCGCTCGCGGGCTATGTCGGCGAGATCCCGGCGCCGGGCGGCGAGGCGATCCTCGGGGTGCGGCCGGAGCACGTGACGGTGCGGCCGGCGGGCGCGGGCGCCCATGCCGCGAGGGTCGATCTCGACGAGCCGATGGGGTCGGACAGCCTGATCTGGCTGACGTTCGCCGGCCAGCCGCTGTCGGCGCGCGCCGGCGCCGACCACGGCCTGCGCCACGGCGACGCGGTCGGGCTCGAGTTCGACATCTCCAGGGCCTCCCTCTTCGACCCGGCGAGCGAGCAGCGCCTCTGAACGCCGACCCGGCGGCACGCCCGATGGCAAGCCCCGTTCCAGCCCAATTCAAGCCTGAGGAAATCCCGATGACCGACTTCTCCTTCCAGCTCTACAGCGCCCGGAACTTCCCGCCGCTCGCGGACGTGCTCTCGATGGTCGCCAGCGCTGGCTACAAGGGCGTCGAGGGCTATGGCGCGCTCTATGCCGACGACGCCAAAGTGGAGGAATTGAAGAGGAATCTCGCCACCTCCGGGCTCGGGATGCCCACGGGCCACTTCTCGCTCCAGATGATCGAGGACGCGCCGGGGAAGGTGATCGGGATCGCCCGCGCCCTCGGGATCGAGACGGTCTACTGCCCCTATCTCCTGCCCGACGAGCGCCCCGACAGCGGCACGGGCTACGAGGAATTCGGCCGGCGGCTGGCCCGCGCCGGCGCCCCGCTCAGGGCCGAGGGACTCGGCTTCGGCTGGCACAACCACGACTTCGAATTCCAGAGGACCACCGACGGCGCCATCCCGCAGGAGGCGATCTTCGAGGGCGGGCCGGATCTCGAATGGGAGGCGGACATCGCCTGGGTGATCAAGGGCGGCGCCGACCCGTTCCACTACATCGAGACCTTCGGCCCGAAGATCACCGCGGTGCACGTGAAGGACATCGCGCCGGCCGGCGCCAACGCCGGCGAGGACGGCTGGGCCGACGTCGGCCAGGGCACTATGGACTGGAAGGGCCTGATGTCGGCGCTGAGGAAGACGCCGGCGAGGAACTTCGTGATGGAGCACGACAACCCTTCGGACGCGAAGCGTTTCGCCGAACGCTCGATCGCCGCCGCCAGGGCGCTGTGAGGACGACATGACCCGAGAACTCGGCATCGGCATCATCGGTTGCGGCAACATCTCCGCGGCCTATTTCAGGCTCGCGCCCCTGTTCCGGGGACTCTCCATGCGCGCCTGCGCCGACATGAACCCCGCGGCCGCGCAGGCGCGCGCGTCGGAATTCGGCGTCGAGGCGCAGTCGGTCGAGGCGCTGCTCGCCAACCCGGCCGTGGACGTCGTCATCAACCTGACCATCCCGGCCGCGCACTTCGAGGTGTCGAAGGCGGCGCTCGACGCGGGCAAGCACGTCTATTCCGAGAAGCCCTTCGTGCTGAGCGTCGACGAGGGGCTGGAGCTCGAGCGCATCTCCGACGCCGGGGGCCTGCGCGTCGGCTCCGCCCCCGACACCTTCCTCGGCGGCGCGCACCAGTTCGCGCGCAAGCTCGTCGACGACGGCGCCATCGGCACGCCGACCTCGGGCACGGCCTTCGTGATGTCCTTCGGGATGGAGCACTGGCATCCGAACCCGGACTTCTTCTTCCTGCCGGGCGCGGGGCCGATCCTCGATCTCGGGCCCTACTACCTCGCCGATCTCTTCAACCTCATCGGCCCGGTGCGCCGCGTGGCGGCGCTGACCTCCGCTGCGACCCCGACGCGGACGATCCTGACCGAGGGCCCCCGCAAGGGCGAGATGATCCCGGTCGAGACGCCGACGACGATCCACGCGCTGCTCGACTTCGTCTCCGGCGCGCAGGTGACGCTGGCGGCGAGCTGGGACGTCGCGGCGACGCGCCACCGCAACATCGAGCTCTACGGCACGGACGGGGCGCTGTTCGTGCCCGATCCGAACTGGTTCGGCGGCACGGTGGAGCTCACGCGCGGGCGCTCGGGCCGGACCGAGGAAGTGGCCCAGTGGGATCACCCGTTCGGCGTGCCGAACGACCCGCGCCCGGACGGCGGCTTCGCCAACTACCGCACCGCGGGGCTCGCCGACATGGCGATGGCGATCATCGAGGGCCGCGAGGCGCGCTGCTCGCTGGAGCGCGCGCTGCACGGGATCGACGTGATGACCGGCATCCTGCGCGCCGGCGCGGAAGGCCGCTTCGTCGAGATGCGCACCACCTGCACCCGCCCCGAGCCGCTCGACCCCGACGCGGCGCGGGCGCTGCTCGCGACGGCGCCGGCGTGAGGACCGCTGCGAGCGAGTGATCCGTCGCCGCGGCGGCGCAGGCGGTCCGGCGCAACCGGCCCCTGTCCCTTTCGTCAGGTGATGCGGGCGAGCAGGGCGGCGTGGAGGGCGGGGCCGGCGACGATCATGCCGGCGACGAGCGGCCTCGGGTTGTTGTAGACGGCAGCGGCGCCGGCGCGGGTGGTGACGGTCGCGCCGGCCTCGCGGGCGATCAGGTCGCCGGCGGCGACGTCCCATTCCCAGCAGTCACGGAAGGTCAGCATGGCGTCGAAGCGGCCCTCGGCGGCGAGGCAGAGCCGGTAGGCGAGCGAGGGGCGCATGTGGCGCTCCAGCCGGGGGGCCGCGCCGCCGCGCCAGTGGCGCGGGTCGAGCTGGGCGGCGGTGGCGAGGACGCGGGCGTCGTCGAGATCCGTTCGCGGGCTCGCCGTGATCGGCGCGTCGTTCATCCAGGCGCCGCTCCCGGCGGCGGCGCGGTAGCTGCGTTCGAGCAGCGGCAGGTGCACGACGCCAGCGACGATCCGTCCGCGCTCGGCGACGGCGAGCGAGTGCGCCCAGGCCCGCTGGCCGGAGGCGAAGGCGCGCGTGCCGTCGATCGGGTCGACGATGAAGACGCGGCCGGCCGCCAGCCGCTCGGGGCCGTCCACGCTCTCCTCCGACAGCCAGCCGTAGTCCGGGCGGGCGGCGCGCAGCGTCTCGCGCAGCATCCGGTCGACCTCGAGATCGGCCTCCGTCACCGGGCCGAGCCCGCCCGGCTTCTCCACAGCCTTCGGCCCGGCGCGGAAGTGGCGCAGCGCGATCTCGCCGGCGGCGCGCGCCGCCTCGAGCAGCAGGGAGACGTCGTCGTCCCCCGCGACGGGCGCCGCGTCAGGCGCCGGCAATCACGAGCCCGTCGACGAGCAGGCTCGGGACCACGCGGCCGAGATGCGCGCGCGCGTCGTCGGCCGCGATGATCGAGGCGAGCATCGGTCGCAGCGATCCCGCGATGGTGCATTCGTTGACCGGGCGGACGATCTCGCCGTTCTCGACCCAGAACCCGCTCGCGCCCCGCGAGTAGTCGCCGGTCGTCGGGTTGATCGACGATCCGATCAGCCCGGTGACGAGCAGGCCGGTCCCCATCTCGGCGAGGAGCGCGTCGCGACTGCGCGGCGGCGCGCCATTGGTCAGCTCGAGGTTCCCGGCCGTGGGCATGGGCGGGCCGCCGGGGTCGCGCGAGGCGTTGGCGGTCGAGGCGAGCCCGAGCTGGCGGCCGGTGGCGAGGTCGAGCGTCCAGCTCGTCAGCACGCCGTCGGCGACGATCCGGCGCCGTGCGGTCGGCAGGCCCTCGGCGTCGAACGGACGCGAGCCGCCGATCCGGGGCCGGAACGGGTCTTCCACGAGGTCGAAGCCCGCCGGCAGCACCCGCTCGCCCATCGCGTCCTTGAGCCAGCTCGCGCCGCGAGCGATGGCGACGCCGTTGATCGCGCCGACGAGGTGGCCGATCAGCGAGGAGGCGACGCGCTCGTCGAAGACCACCGGGAAGGCGCCCGTCGGCGGCTTGGAGGCGCCGTGGCGCGCGACGGCGCGCTCGCCTGCGCGCTGGCCGATGGTCTCGGGGCTTTCGAGGTCGGCCCCGTGGGCGCGCCAGTCATGGGCGTGGTCGCGCTCCATGGCGAGGCCCTCGCCCGAGATCGCCACCGCCTGAACGGAGTGCCCGGTGGAAGCCATGCCGCCGGAGAAGCCGTTGGTCGCGGCGAAATGGCCCGAGACCGAACTCCAGCCGGCGCCGGCGGCGTCCATTCTGGTCACGCCCGGGACGGCGAGCGCGGCGGCCTCGGCCCGGCGCGCGACCGCCTCCAGCGCGGCGGGGCCGGGCGGCGGCGCCGGGTCGACGAGGTCGAGCGCGGCGATGTCCCAGTCACGCGCCAGCTGGCCGGGTTCGGCGAGGCCGCACCAGGGATCCTCCGGCGCCTCGCGGGCCATGGCGACGGCGCGCTCGGCCATCGCGGCGATGGTCTCGGGGCGCACGTCGGAGGCGGAGACGAAGGCCTGCCGGCGGCCGATCAGCACGCGCAGGCCGATGTCGACGCCCTCGGCGCGCTGGGCCTCCTCGAGCGCGCCGCCGCGCACCTCGATCGACAGGCTCTCGCCGGCGACCGCCATCGCGTCGGCCGCCTCGGCCCCGGCGCGGCGGGCGGCGTCGAGCATGCGATCGGTGAGGCCCGCGAGGTCATGCGCGGGCGCGTCGGCGCTCTGCGGACGGGCGGGGGCGGTGCGGGCGGTCATGGGAAGGGGCCTCCGGGGCGCGCGGCGTCGCCGCCTAGGTAGGCCCTCGGCGGGCGCGACACAACCGCCGCCCCTTGCGTTCCCGCGCCCGGTCGCCTTTGATCGACGAGCGCGAGGCCAGCCGGAGAGGGCGGGAAGATGGGCATCCTGGACGGCAAGACGGCGATCGTCACCGGCGCGGGGCGCGGCATCGGCGCCGCGGCGGCCGAGGCGATGGCGGCGGAGGGCGCGGCGGTGCTGCTGCTCGCGCGCCGCTCGGCGGACATCACCGAACTGGCCGGGCGGTTGCGCCGCGACGGCGGCCGGGTCGAGGCGATGACCTGCGACGTCGCGCGCTGGAGCCAGGTCGAGGCCGCGGTCGCCTTCGCGCGCGAGAGCTTCGGGCGGATCGACATCCTTGTGAACAACGCGGCGGTGATCGACCCGATCGCGCCGCTGGCGGGCGCCGATCCCGAGGCCTGGGGCGACGCGATCGACATCGGGGTCAAGGGCGTCTTCCACGGGATGCGGGCGACGCTGCCCGGGATGCGCGCGCAGGGCTCGGGGGTGATCGTCAACCTCGGCTCCGGCGCGGCGCACAACCCGCTGGAGGGCTGGAGCGCCTACTGCGCGGGCAAGGCGGCGGTGCACATGCTGACGCGCTGCGCGCACCTGGAGAACCGGGGCCGCGGGGTGCGGGTCATGACGCTCTCGCCCGGCACGGTGGCCACCGACATGCAGCGGCGCATCCGGGCGAGCGGGATCAACCCGGTGAGCCAGATGGACTTCGCGAGCCATGCCCCGGCGAGCGCCCCGGCGCGCGCGATCGCCTGGCTCTGCACCGAAGCCGCCGCCGACCTCGCCGGCGAGGAGGTCTCGCTGCGCGACCCCGCCATCCGGACCCGCGTCGGGCTCGACTGACCCCTCTCCGGCGGCCGGCGCCGTTTCAAGTTGAGCACCATGGTCGGCTCGGCCTTCGCGGCCGGGCAGTTCGGGCGCGCCCCGGTCAGCCCTTGGGGTGGGCGGTGGTGCGCAGGTAGGGCAGGACCCGCGTGAAGCCGCCGAAGCGCTTCTCGGCGTCCTCGTCCGTGACGGCGGCGGTGACGATCACGTCCTCGCCCTGCTTCCAGTTCGCCGGCGTCGCCACCTGGTGCCGGGCGTTCAGCTGGATCGAGTCGAGCGCGCGGATGATCTCGTCGAAGTTGCGCCCCGTCGTCATCGGATAGGTCAGCGCCAGCTTGATCCGCTTGTCCGGCCCGATGATGTAGACCGTGCGCACCGTTGCGTTGTCGGCCGGGGTGCGGCCCTCCCACGACTCGCCCGCCTCGGCCGGCAACATGTCGTAGAGCTTGGCCACCTTGAGGTCACGGTCGCCGATCAGCGGATAGTTCACCCGGTTGCCGGTGACGGTCTCGATGTCGTCCTTCCACTTCTCGTTGTTCTCGACCGGATCGACGGAGATCCCGAGGATCTTCACGTCCCGCCTGGCGAACTCGCCCGCTATGCCCTGCATCGCCCCGAGCTCGGTGGTGCAGACGGGCGTGAAGGCGCGCGGGTGACTGAAGAGGATCGCCCATCCGTCCCCGATCCAGTCGTGAAAGCGGATGCGACCCTCGGTCGTATCGGCCTCGAAGTCCGGCGCGATGTCGTTGATGCGCAGGCTCATGACGGCTCCTTCCTGACGTTTCGTCGCCCGTTCGGGCGCTGGTCGCGAGCTATATCACCCTCCTCCGGCGGGGTCGACAGGGGCAGCATGACTGTCGCCGCGATCGTCTCGTCGCGCAATATTCTGATAAGACAGGAAATCCGTCGCCAAGTCCCGGCGCCGAAAGCACGCGCGGCGCGGCATTGACTGACCCCGCCCAGTCGCTAGGTTCGCGGGCGAACAGGAACCCTCGAACCGGAGCGCCACGATGGTACAGCGGCTGCATTTCGTCTTTGGCGGAGAACTCGTGGACCCGCAGCGCTCCGAATTCCGCGACCCCGCGGCCATCGACATGGTCGGCGTCTTCCCGAACTACGCGACCGCCTTCGCAGCCTGGAAGGCCAAGGCCCAGGCGACGGTCGACAACGCGCACATGCGCTACTTCATCGCCCATATCCATCGCCTCACCGATGAGGAAAGCGAGGCCGGCCCGACCGCGGAGCTCGGCTGAGCGCCCGGCGCGGCGCGCCATGTCCCCGCCGCCTCTTCCGGCCCCGCCCCGGTCGTTCCTGCTCGGGTGCTACCTGGCGCTGTCGCGGCGCGCCGGCGGGCTCGGGCGGCGCCTGCTGCGCCGGCGCGCCCGCGCCGGCAAGGAGGATCCGAACCGGATCGGCGAGCGCATGGGCATCGCCGGCGTCCCCCGCCCGGAGGGCCGGCTCGTCTGGTTCCACGCCGCGAGCGTCGGCGAGGCGGTGTCGCTTCTGGAACTCCTGCGCCGGCTCGAGGTCGGGCGTCCCGACCTCGCCTGCCTCGTGACCACGGTCACGCTGACCTCGGCGGACCTGCTCGCCGCCCGCCTGCCGGACCGGGTGATCCACCAGTTCGTG
>NZ_JAGOID010000014.1 GCF_017995835.1 Amaricoccus sp. | reverse complement strand
TCGGGGTCTCGTCGACGGCGGTCTGGTCTTCACCCGGGGTCGGCGTCGGCCCGTCGACGGCCGTCGGGGTCTCGTCGACGGCGGTCTCGTCGCCAGAAGTGGGCGTCGAGCTGTCCCCGCTCGTCGATGCGCCATCATCGACCGCCCCGTCCTCGCGCGGCGTCGGGTCATCCACGGAGGTCGGGGTGTCGTCGGTGGCGGTCACCTCGGTGGCGGCGGAATCATCACCTGCGGTCGTCGCCTCGACGGCCCGAGCGGCGGCCCGCTCGGCCTGGCCCGAGGACTTCTTCGACCGCTCGGCGCGGCTCGCCGCCTTGCCGGACTTCTCGGAACGCCCGGCGGACTTTCCGGAACGGCTGGCCTTCTCGGACCGGCTGGCCTTCTCGGATCGGCTGGACTTCTCGGACCGGCTGGACTTCTCGGACCGGCTGGACTTGTCGGACCGGCTGGACTTGTCGGACCGGCTGGACTTGCCGCCGCGGTCCGCTGCGAGCTCGAGGGTTGCGCCATGGAAGTCCGCGGACTGCGAGAAATCCACTGCCTGGGCATGGGCGGGCGCCACTGAAACGAACCGCCCGGCGGCGCCCGGCGAGATCGCCAGCGCCAGCACCGTGAAACCGATGGAAAAGCGCCGAATCCACCCCATGCCGCACCCCTGTTCGACGCCGCATGAATACGGCCAGCCGCGGCGCCGATCAAGATAGGTGCGGAATAATTTCGCTGTCCGTGCGTTATGTCCCCAGAACGTCCTTCCCTCGGGTGTCAGTCTTGGACAGCAGTTTTCAGCGCGACCTCGTCGCCCTCGTCCCGCGGCTTCGGCGCTTTGCCTATACCCTTTGCGGATCGGCGGACGCCGGGGACGACCTCGTCCAGGCCGCCTGCGAGCGGGCGCTCAGGAACGCGGCCGCGTTCCAGCCCGGCACGCGGATGGACAGCTGGATGTTCCGGATCATCCAGAACCTGTGGCTCGACGACCGCCGCAAGCGGAAGGTGCGCGGGGCCCAGATCGATCCGGAGACGCTGGCGATGTCCGACGACGGCCTCGGCGCCCGCCAGGCCGAAGACCGGATCACGCTCGAAAGGGTTCGGGCCTCGGTCGAAAAGCTCCCCGACGAACTGCGACTCGTCGTCGCCCTCGTCGCCATAGAGGGCCACAGCTACCGCGAGGCGGCCGAGTCCCTCGACATTCCCATCGGCACCGTAATGAGCCGATTGTCCCGCGCCCGAGCCATGCTGCTGCCGCTCGTGAAGGCGCCCGACCAGAGGAGCCGGTCATGGACACAGTGATCGAACCCCAGACCCTCGAATCCTTCGTCGACGGCGCGCTGTCGCCGGAGGAATCTGCCCGCGTCGTGCTGCACCTCGCCGACAGCCCCCGGGACGCGGCCTATGTCGACGCCCTGATGGAACTCAACGCCATGCTGGGCGCCGCCTTCGCCGGCCCGACGAACCAGGCGATCCCGGAGCGCATCCGCGCGGCGATCTTCCCCGCCCCGGCCGCCACCGCCCCTGCCCGGCCGTCCGGCCGTGGCGGATGGCGCATGGCGCGGCCCGGCGCGCGGCGGATCGCCGCCTGGACCGCCGTCGCGGCCGCCGCGGCGCTGGCCGTCGGCGTCGCGATCGACCTGCGGCCGGCAGGCGACACGGTGCAGATCGCGGACGCTTCCGGTGCGGACGAGGCCCTTCGCATCGCGCTCGAGGGGGCGCCGAGCGGGGTGGCGCCGTCGGGCGGCGAGGAGAGGATCACGCTGATCGCCACCTACCGCGACAGGATCGGCCGGCCATGCCGCGAGTACGAGATCCTGCACGACGCCGATCGCGCCCTCACCCGCGGTCTCGCCTGCCGCAACTCCGGCGAGGACTGGGAGACGGAGCTGGCGGTGGCGAGCCGGCTGCCCTCGCCCGCAATGGCAGGAGGCGACGGTTTCGTCCCGGCGCAGGGGGCGGCCTCCGAGACGCTCGACGCCGCTCTCGACCGGCTCGGCATCGGGATGGCGCTCCCCCCCGAGGAGGAGCGGGCGTTGATCGGTTCGGGCTGGGTCGAGTAGTCCCGGCGCGCCGACCCAACCCGAAGCCCGTGCGCGACGGCCTCGACCGCCCGATCGTCCCCGAGGCCGGCGTCGCTCTGGAACGGCAGCAAGAAACCCCGGCTGGAAGGCGGCTGGAAAGGCTCGCCACTTCCTTAGGCGCTGTTAACCCGCGGCGGGCGCGTCAGTCGTCGCTGACGGGGGACCAGTCGGGGCCGGGATCGAACGACGCGATGGCCGAGGCGACGGCGAGTGTGTCCTCGCCGAGGTCGGCCTCGTAGACTACGCCCGCCTCGCCGACCATGAAGCTCATCACCCCGGTGTCGCCCCAGGCGGACGGGAAGGCGAGGAGCGCGTGACCGCCAAGGAGCCGGCCGCCGATCATGTAGTCGGCGACGCCGCCGGGCGCCGCGGCGCCCTGGCGGGTCAGAATGCGGAAATAGTAGCCGTGGAAGGGCTCGGGGTCCTGGTCCTGGCCGTCGACCGAGTAGCCATCGGCGGCGGCGCGGGCCATGAAGTCGCCCACGGGGCTCTCCGGCACGCCGGGCTCGGGCGGCCAGTAGAGCCCGTCGCGCGTGCCGGGGTCGCTGATCAGGCTGGCGGCGAAGGAGGGCGCGCCGTCGCCGTCGGGGTCGGCGGCGCGGTAGGCGCGCTGGGCGGCGACGTAGAGGCGCATCACCTCGATCACGTCGAGCTCGTTCTGGCCGATGCGGCGCATCAGCACTTCCTCGCGCGCCGCGGCGGCGTCGAAGGACCAGCCGGCGTCGCCCTCGACGATCGGGCCGGGGAAGGGCCACTGGTCGCGGCCGACATAGAGCGTCGCCTTGTCGCCGGCCGTCTCGATCCGGTGCATGGCGCGCCAGTCGGCGAGGAACTCGGCCCAGGCGGCGCGGTCGGCGACGTCGTCGCCGGAAAGGATCACGTCCTCGTTCTCGGGGCCGAACACGGCGACGAGCGCGTCGCGGTCCTTCGCCTCCAGCGCGGCGATCACCGCCTCGGCGGCGGCCTCGGGCGTGGGGAAGGTTTGCGGCGCGGCGAGCGCGGCCGGGGCCATCGCGAGGGCCGCGAGCCCGAGCGCGAGACGGAATGCGGTCATGGCCTCATCTCCCAGGGCTGATCTCACCGGCGTCGCCCGCTGCTGTGCCGGCCGCGCGCGCCGGCATGGCCGGCGCGGTGCGCTTTCGGCGGCTTCTTGAAGGCGGTGGGCTTCGCGGCGTGCTTCCTGACCGGCGGGCGCGATGCGGACGGCTTGCCGACCGGCTTGCGCTTGGCGGCGGCCGCCTTGGCCCCCGGGCCGGCGCTCGCCTTGGCGCGGGCGCGCGCCGCATCGACCTTGGGCGCGCCCTCGGGGCGCGGGGTGAAGGCGCGGTCCGCGGCGGGTTTGCGCGCCGGCCCCTCAGGCCGGTTCGCCCGCGCCGCGTCGAGCTTGGCGCGCGCCGCGCCGCCGCCGCCCGGGTGCGCCGCCTGGATCTTGTTGCGCGCCGCCCCGCCGCCGGCCGCCTGCGCGGCCTCGAGTCTGCTGCGCGCGGCTCCGTCGCCGCGGGCGGCGGCCAGTCCGGCCCCCGCCCCCGCCCCGGCGAGCGCGGCGGCGGCCGCGCCGCCGCCCGCCTCGTGGCGCGCCTCGAGCTTGGCCCGCGCCTCGTCGCGCCGGGCCGGGTCCGCCTTGAAGGCGCCTGCCCGCCGCGGGTGGTCGGGATCGACGCCGCCGAGCCGGTCGCGCGCCCCGTCGAGCCTCGGCGTGTCGCCGGCGTCGATTCGCGCGCGCGCCGCCTCGACACGATCGGGATCGAGCGGCCGGTCGCGGTCGACGATCACCCGGTCGCGGTCGATGTTGACGTCGCCGTCGATCCTGATGTCCCGGTCCGGGCGCGGGTAGAACTCGCCGTCGTCCCAGTCCACATGCACGTCGTTGTGGCGCCAGTAGTCGTTCCAGTCGTCGTCATCGTCGAAGATCTCGTCGACGAGGAGCGCGCTGCCGAAGGCGATCGCCCCCGTCGCGAGCCAGTTCCCCGGACCGTAGCCGACCGGGTCGGTGGTGACATAGGTCGAGCCGGCCGGAGCGGTCGCGTAGACGACAGAAGGATCGTAGCTCGGGACGTAGACCGTGTCGGGGTCGGCCGGGGCGATGCTGATGGCGCCCTCCTCGTCGACCTCGACGGTCTGCGCCTCGTTCGAGGCGAGTTGCCCGACCGCCTGCGCCTGGCCGCGCAGGCGCTGCACCGAATCGAGCACGTCGTCGGTCTGGGCGAGAACGGCGTCGCCGAGCGTCTCGGTGGCGTCGAGATCCTCGGCCATGCGCTGGATCACCACCGGGAACCCCGCCGCCAGCACGGCGACGCTCGGATCCCAGCCCGCGCCGTCGACGGCGGCCTCGCGATCGGCCGCGGGCAGATCCTGGTTGTCGGCGACCCAGCGATCGGCCTTGGCGACGTCGAGCGGGAAGGTCGCGGCGACGAGGATCTGGTTCATCAGCGAATCGGGGTAGAGCGCGTAGGGCGCGAGCAGCGCGTCGAGCTCGTCGTCGGTCAGCAGGGCGTCGGCCGGCGCGGCGGCGTCGGCGGCCGCCGGCTGCGCCAGCCCGGCGGGGCGCGGCTCTGGAGCAGGTTCCTGCGCGCTCGCCCCGGCCGCGACGGCCAGCGCTACGGCCGACAGGACGATGGCTGTCCGCATCGGGTCGGTCCTCCCCCACGCCGAGGCTCGCGCCTCGCCCGCCCGGATGATAGCACTCCCGCCCCCCACCACCAACGGGTTCTGCGTCAGCCGATTCTTCAGCCGACCCTGCCGCCGAGCTCGTCCTCGACATGGGCGGCGACGATGTCGTCGAAGGTGGCGTCGGCGCGGAACCCGAGGCCCTCGGCGCGGCTGGCGTCGAACTGCGTCGGCCAGCCGGCGACGATGCGGCGGATCGTCTCGTCGGGCTCGCGCCGGATCAGCGCCACCGCACCCTCGCCGGCGGCGCGGCGCAGCGCCTCGATCTCCTCGCCCACCGTCGCCGAGAGGCCGGGCATGGTCAGGTTGCGCCGCGGGCCGATCTTCGCGAGGTCCATGGCGAGGGCGTGGCGGAAGAAGCCCACGGCGGCGCGGGGGCTCGCGAACCAGTGGCGCACGTCGTCCTCGACCGGCAGCACCGCCTCCTGCCCGGCGAGGGGCTCGCGCAGGATGTTGGAGAAGAAACCCGAGGCGGCCTTGTTCGGCTTGCCCGGCCGCACGCAGATGGTGGGAAGCCGGATGCCGACGCCGTCGAGGAAGCCCTTGCGGGTGTAGTCGGCGAGCATCAGCTCGCCCATCGCCTTCTGCGCGCCGTAGCTCGTCAGCGGCGTGAGGTGGAAGTCGTCGGGGATCGTGTCCGGGAAGGGCGCGCCGAAGACGGCGATCGACGAGGCGAAGATCACCCTCGGGCAATAGTCCGGCAGGGCGCGGATCGCCTCGAGGAGCGCGCGGGTTCCGTCGAAGTTGACCTTGTAGCCCTTCTCGAGGTCCGCCTCCGCCTCGCCCGACACGACGGCGGCGAGGTGGAAGATCACGTCGGGCCGCTTGGCGATTCGCGCCGCGACGGCCGCCGCGTCGGCGATGTCGAGCGTGCTGGCGACGGTCGCCACCGACGCGCCGGCGGGAACCTTCGGCTCGACGACGTCGACGAGGGTCAGCCGGGTCAGGCCCGGCGGCGGGTCGCTCACCAGCGAGCGCGTGAGCTTGACGCCGACCATGCCGGCGGCGCCGGTGACGAGGATGTGCATTGCGGGGTCCTCCCGAGGCTTTTGTCGAGCTAGCACGCACCCGACGCCGCCGGCAACGGCGCAGGGCGCTGCGGATGCGACGCAGGCAGAGGTCAGACCAGCACCGGCTCCTCGACCTGGGCGCCGACGCCGAACACCCGCTTGTAGCGGGCGATCTGGTCGGCGGGGCCCATCGCCTTGGCGGGGTTGTCGGAGAGCTTCACCGTCGGGCGGCCGTTGGCGGAGACCGCCTTGCAGACGAGGCTGAACGGCGCGAGGGCGTCGCCGGGGGCGAGGCCGCGGAAGTCGTTAGTCAGCAGCGTGCCCCAGCCGAAGCCGAGCTTCACCCGGCCGTGGAACCGGGCGTAGAGCGCCTCGATGCGGTCGACGTCGAGCCCGTCGGAGAAGATCACGAGCTTCTCGCGCGGGTTCTGGCCGCGGCTCTCCCACCACGCGATCGCCGTCTCCGCCCCGTCCTCCGGCTTGCCGCTGTCGATGCGGATGCCGGTCCACGCCGCGAGCCAGTCCGGGGCCCGCTCGAGAAAGCCCTTCGTGCCGTAGGTGTCGGGCAGGATGACGCGCAGGTTGCCGTCGTAGTCGCGATGCCAGTTCTCCAGCACCCGGTAGGGCGCCTCGGCGAGCGCGGCGTCGTCCTCGGCGAGCGCGGCGAAGACCATCGGCAGCTCGTGGGCGTTGGTGCCGATCGCCTCGATGTCGCGGCGGAGCGCGATCAGGCAGTTGGACGAGCCGGTGAAGCGCTCGCCCAGGCCCTCGATCATCGCCTGCACGCACCAGTCCTGCCACAGGAACGAGTGCCGCCGCCGCGTGCCGAAGTCGGAGATGCGCAGGTCCGGCAGCGCGCGCAGCCGCTCGATCTTTTCCCAGACGCGGGTCATGGCGCGGGCGTAGAGCACCTGGAGCTCGAAGTAGCCCATGCCCTTGAGCACCGCGCGCGAGCGCAGCTCCATCAGCACGGCGAGGGCGGGGATCTCCCACATCATCACCTCGGGCCAGGAGCCGCGGAAGGTGAGCTCGTACTGGTCGCCGCGGCGCTCGAGCTCGTAGGGCGGGAGTTGGAAAGCCTCGAGCCATTCCATGAAGTCCGGCCCGAACATCTGGCGCTTGCCGTAGAAGGTGTTGCCACGCAGCCAGGTCGACTCGCCGCGCGAGAGGCGGAGCGTGCGGATGTGGTCGAGCTGCTCGCGCAGCTCGGCCTCGTCGATCAGGTTCGCCAGCGGCACCTGCGCCGAGCGGTTGATCAGGCTGAACTCCACCTCCACGTCGGCGTTGCGCTGGAACACCGTCTGGAGCATCAGCAGCTTGTAGAAATCGGTGTCCATCATCGAGCGGACGATCGGGTCGATCCGCCAGGCGTGGTCGTAGACGCGTTTCGCGATCTCGGTCACGGGTCTGTCCATGTCAGGCCGCGAACTCGGCGGTTCGGACGAACGCGACGCCCGCCTCCCCCATCGCAGCGAGCGCGGCGGCGTGCGAGCCGTCGAGGTCGATCTCGCGGCAGGCGTCCTCGACGAGCGTCACCCGGAAGCCGAGCCGCACCGCGTCGAGCGCCGAGTAGTGGACGCAGAAGTCGGTGGCGAGCCCGGCGAGCCAGACCGACGCGATCCCGCGCTCGCGCAGGTATCCGGCGAGCCCGGTCGGCGTGACGCGGTCGTTCTCGTAGAAGGCGGAGTAGCTGTCGACATGCGGCCGGAAGCCCTTGCGCAGGATCAGGTCGGCCGGCTCGAGGTCGAGGCCGGGGTGGAACTCGGCCCCCGGCGTGCCCTGCACGCAGTGGTCGGGCCAGAGCACCTGCATCCCGTAGGACATCTCGGTGGTGGAGAAGGGCGAGGCCCCCGGGTGGCTCGACGCGAAGGACCGGTGGTCGGCCGCGTGCCAGTCCTGGGTGTAGACGCGCACGCCGAAGCGGCGGGCGATCCGGTTGACCAGCGGCACGACGGCGTCGCCGTCCGCCACGGCGAGCGCACCGCCGGGGCAGAAGTCGTTCTGGACGTCGACGACGACGAGAGTGGCGGCGGAGGTGTCGGCTGGATCTGGCACAGGCGGTCGCGCCTCCGGTCGGATTCCACCGGAGATTGACAGGCGCGAGGCCGGTTTTCAACCGGCCTCGCGGAAGCGTCCCCGGAATGGTGGCGACGGCCTCAGTCGACCTTCTCGACCGTGCGGCCGATCACCTCGCCGCCGAGGCGGAAGATCCGGGTCGCCTCCTCGGAGTACTGGCTGACCGCCGTGCGGAAGAAACGCGACTGCACGTCGCGAACCTCGTCGAACGACTTGCAGCGCAAAAGCTCCTGCTGCGCCTCCATGTCCTGGCGGATGCGGTCGGAGACGAACTCGGCGATACGGCGCTGCACGCGGGCGACGCTCTCGAACATCGTCGCGCTCGCGGCTTCGAGGCTCTCGATCGCCTGCTGCTGGTTGACCGTCACCTGGTCGATCATCGAATCGACGGCGGTGGAGATCTCCTCGACGGGCTCCCCGCCGCGGGTGGCCGCAACCCCCGCGACAGATTCGTCGCGAACGCTCGCCTCCTCCGCCGGGACGGTGGTCGGCTTCGCTTCGATCGTGGACTTGGGGCTGGACATACTGGTTCCTCGCTGATTCGCGTCAGAGTAGAGAAGGAGATCTATTGCCACGGGGTTACGGCGCAAGCCTTGATCTGGCTCAAATCTCGGTTAGACACACAATTTTTGGGATGGACTTACATAACTAGTTGATAACGTGCCTCGAATGGATGGTCGCCTTGGTTGCGATCTGATCGTATTACGATCATGCGTGCCTAATTCTCGATCACCAGGTCGCCGGCGCCTGCCGGGCCGTCCGGCAGGGCGACGAGGGCGGGTCCGACGCCGAGATCGTCGAGTTGCTCGACCACGCCGAGCCGACGCTCGAGATGCCCCCTGCCGATCACGCCGACCGCCAGCGCCTCCGGCGTCTCGCCGAGGATTCCGGCGATCCCGCAGGCGAAGGCGCGATCCCACACGCCCTGGGCCCGGGCGAACCGGTCGAAGGCCGGATCCTCCGGCGACTGCGCCTTGCGGTCCGGGCGGACCCCCCCGGTCAGATCGAAGATCGCACGCCGGTAGGCCGGCGAGGCGGGGCGCGCCGGCGAGAGCCAACCGCGCTCGGCCTCGGGCAGCGCCTCCCAGCCGTCGCGCCCGATCAGCGACACCAGCGGCCGGTCGACGTTCAGGCCGCGCATCGCGATCCCCTCGGCGCGGCAAAGCTCGAAGATCGGCATGTAGAGATCCGGGTCCATGCCCCAGACCTCGCGCCAGCGCGCCGCCTCGAGAAAGCGCTCGCGGTCGAGCCCGCCGGCGACCCAGGCGTCGAGCGCCGGGCGGGCATGGCGCGGGAACATCTCGAAGCCGACCACGACGGGGCGACGCCGCGCCGCCAGTCCGGCGATGACACGCGCCTGCCACAGGTGATCCTCCACCCGGTCGTGCCGCTCGCCGAGGAGCGCGATCCGCGCCGTCGCCAGCCGGTCAAGCGCCGCGCCCTCGTCGAGGCGCGCCCCCGCCGCGTCGATCCAGCCCCCTGCGCCGACCATCGCAACCTCCCGGATTTCCGCGCGGATCCGGCCGAATCCGCCGCGGCCTGTCAACATCGCGCCGCCGCCGCGAAAGCGAGGATTGACATAGGCGAGTGATTTTGTCAGCTTTCAGTTCAGCCAGTTCGCAGGAACGAGCCATCCCATGAACCCACGACCGGAGTCGATGGCATGACCTGCAACCGCACCGCCGCCCCTGCCACCCCCACCCGTGGGGTCCGCCCATGACCGTCCATTTCGTCACCCGCCGCGACGATCCCGCCCGCGCCGACGACCGCCCGCGGCGCTTGTCGCACCCGGTGCGCGAGACCGTCGCCGTGCCGGTCCACGACGCGCGCAACCTCACCGACGGCGGAGTCGAGGCGCGCATCCTGCTCGACAACACGCCCTACGTCCTGCGCATCACCCGGCTCGGCAAGCTGATCCTGACGAAGTGAGCGCGTCGTGAGCGCGCTCGACCCCCGTCTCGCGAAGCTGCTCGCGGGCTGGCCGCAGCCCGCCCCGACGCGGGCGCTGTCGCCCGAGCCGCAGCCGCCCTGCCCCACGCGCGCCTGGCTCGTGGCCGGCCGCCTCGTCAGGACCGCGTCGCCCCGCCCGTCCCCGGAACCGGACGACGCCGCCCGGTGACCGACCCGCCGCCGCCGGCCTCGATCCGGGCCACGGCGGCGGCGAGCGGCTCGAGCGCCACCGCCATGTGGTGCGCGTTGGCGTGCAGAAGGGTCTCCGCATCGACCATCATTCCGACATGCCCGCGCCAGAACACCAGATCGCCCCGCCGCGCGGGCGCGTCCGCCGGCAGATCGACCCCGAGCAACGCCGCCTGCATGTCGCTGTCGCGCGGCGCCGGAACGCCCGCGGCCATGTGCGAGAGCTGGACCAGCGCCGAGCAGTCGAGCCCCCGCGCGCTGCGCCCGCCCCAGAGATAGGGCGCGCCGAGAAAGCGCATCGCCGCGTCGACGGCGTCCCCGGCCAAGGGCGCGAGATGCGCGGCCGGCACGAACCCGTCGTCGGCCAGCGCGACGAATCCCTCGCCCTCCCCCTCGGCCGCGACCTCGGCGAGGAACGGCAACTCGCCGATCACCCGGGCCTTGACCGCCGGCGCCGCGTAGCGATGGCTCCAGATCGCGCTCACCCGCCGCGCGCGCCCCGGCGCCGGCGCGCCGAGCCCGGCGGCGGCGACATAGCCGACATAGCCGTCCGCCTCCGCCTGCCCCCACGCCAGGCCGTCGTCGCGCATCTCGTAGACCGTGAACGCCTCGCCGTGCAGGAGTTGGGTCGCGAGCCCCGCGGTCGGATCGGCAGCCAGCCGCAGGTCGAGGAGCGCCGCCGTCACGCGCCGCCGCCCGCCGTCGGCGAACCGCCCGGCGGTGACCCGCCCCAGCAGGCGCCGCGCGGCGAGGTCGGGGCGGGCGGGCGTGAGCCGGCCGGCGAACTCGGTCAGGTCGTGGAACAGAACCGTTCCTCCAGCACGGCGAGGATCGCCCTCGCGGCCTGACAGGCGCCGCCCTTCGGCCGCGCCGGCCTCGCGACCGGCGTCCAGCCGTAGATGTCGACATGGAGATAGGGCGTCGCCGTGACGAATCGGCGCAGGAAGAGCGCGGCGGTGATCGCGCCGGCCATGCCGCCGCCCGGCGCGTTGTCGAGATCGGCGATCCCCGGCTCGATCAGCGGCTCGTAGGGATCCCAGAACGGCAGCCGCCACAGCGGATCGGCCTGCGCGCGCGACTGCCGGGCCAGCGCCTCGGCCAGCGCCTCGTCGTCGGTGAAGAACGCCGGCACGTCCGGCCCCAGCGCCACCCGCGCGGCGCCGGTCAGGGTCGCGAGGCTGACGATGAGCGCCGGCCCGTCCTCCTCGGCGAGCGCCAGCGCGTCCGCGAGCACGAGCCGGCCCTCGGCGTCGGTGTTGTTGATCTCCACGGTGAGGCCCTTGCGGCTCGGCAGGATGTCCCCCGGCCGCATCGCCGCGCCGGAGATGGCGTTCTCGACCGCCGGGATCAGCACGCGCAGTCGCAGGTCGAGCCCGAGGCCCATGATCATGTCGGCGAGGGCGAGCGCCGTGGCGGCGCCGCCCATGTCCTTCTTCATCAGCCCCATCGAGGCGGCCGGCTTGATGTCGAGCCCGCCCGTGTCGAAGCAGACCCCCTTGCCCACGAGCGTGACCTTCGGCGCGTCAGTCCGCCCCCAGGCGAGGTCGAGAAGCCGCGGCGGCTCGACCGCGGCGGCCCCGACCGCCGCGATCATCGGGAAACCCGCGTCGAGTTCCGGGCCCGAGACGACGGCGAAGTCCGCGCCGTGCCGTCCGGCGAGGGCGCGCGCCGCTTCCTCCAGCGCGGCCGGGCCCATGTCGCGCGCCGGCGTGTTGATCAGGTCCTGCGCCAGCGCCGAAGCCGCGGCGAGGCGCTCGACCCGGGCGGCGTCCACGCCCGCCGGCGCGACGAGCTCCGCCAGCCGCCGCGGCTCCTTCGGCGCGCGATATCGCTCGAAGCGATAGCCGGCGAGGAGCCAGCCGAGCGCCTCGATCTCCGCGTCGAGATCCGCCGGCTTGTCCACGAGCGCGTAGCGCCCGGCCGGCAGCTTCGCCGCCGCGGCGGCGAGGTGGAACCGTTCGCGCGCCCGCGCCGCCGGCTTGCCCCAGCCGACCGCGGCAGCGGCGGGAGCGCCGTCGGGTCCTGGCAGGACCACGATCTCGCCGAGACCGGCCTCGAAGCCGAGAGCGGCGGCCCAGGCCGCCTGGGCGGGCGGCAGCGCCTCGCGCCAGGCCGCGAGCCCGTCGGCCGGGACGATGTGGAGCGGAATCGCGCCCGGGTCGGGCGCTGGCGGCAGCTTCATCGGCGCGGGCTCCCGGGCGGCGCAGGTCGCGCCCTGTCTATCCGGCCCGCGCGCGTCGCGGCAAGGGGCGCGCCCGTCGCCCTGCCGGCGCCCCGTTCAGAGGGCGGACTGCTCGGCGTAGGCGACCAGCGAGGCGAAGGACTCCTCCCCCAGCCGGTCGAGCCGCGCCCCGACGGCGCCCTCGGCCGCCGGGTCGCCGAGGGCGAGACAGGCTTCTAGGTCGCGCGCGACCCGGGCGAAGCTGACGAGGCCGACCTGCTCGCCCATGGCCGCGATCCGCGAAGCGCAGACCCGCGCCTCATCGAGGTTGCGCGCCGCCCGCGCGGCGGCCAGCATCGCGAGCCGGTCGGCGAGGTGGAACGCCGTCTCCTCCAGGATCTCCCGCGCGCGCTGGTCGCCGAGCGACCGGCGCAGCAGCGTGATCCGCGCGGCGTCGAGCACGACGGCCTCGCGCTTGCGCCACTGGTAGACTTGCGCGCTCATTCTATCCTCCCTCGTCGGCCTTGGCCGGCCACCCGCGCAGGAGCATCGGGCGCCTTCGTGAAGGCATTCTTGTTGCAGCTGCGTGAAATTGTGCGAATGCCCTCGAATTCCCCCTCGCCTTTGAGGCAAAGTCGCGCGAGCAGCCGCCGCGCCGAGGAGCGACCATGCAACACGCCAGCCCCCTGCCCGCCTTCCTCGTCGGCCGCTACCGCGAATGGCAGGCCCGAATGAGCGCGCCCGAGCGCAGCCGCTTCTCGGAGCTCGCGAGCCACGGCCAGCGCCCCCGGGCGATGATCGTCGCCTGCTGCGACAGCCGGGTCATGGCGACGGAAGTGTTCGGCGGCGAGGTCGGGGATTTCTTCGTGCACCGCAACATCGCCAACCTCGTGCCACGGTCCCGGCCCGACGGCACGGAGCGCGGAACCTCGGCGACGATCGAGTACGCCGTGACGGTTCTCAACATCGACCACCTGATCGTCATGGGCCACTACGGTTGCGGCGGCGTCGCCGGGTGCTACGACATGAACGCGGGAAACGCGGGAGCGCCGAGCCCGGAGAGCTACGTCGGACGCTGGCTGACCATCCTCGCGCCGGGATACGCGCGCGTGGCGGGCCTCGGCCTCGACCGGGACGCGGCGCTGCGCGCGCTGGAGCGGCAGGCCATCGTCCTCAGCCTCGAGAACATGATGAGCTTCCCCTTCGTCGCCCAGCGCGTCGCGACCGGGCGGCTCCAGCTCCACGGCGTCTGGAAGGACATCGCGGAGGGCGCCCTCCAGTACTACGACGCGCCGAGCCAGTCCTTCCGCCCGGTCTGACCCCGGCCGTCAGGAGGCGAGTCGCACGAGGCGGCGGTCCCGCCCCCGGCCGGATGTCAAGAACGCCCTTTTCCGGCGGCGCGAACCCGCTAGAAATCATGGCGACAGCGAATCAGCGAGGGGCAACATGTTCAAGAAACTGACGGCGGAGGCGCTCGGCACGTTCGTGCTCGTCTTCGGCGGATGCGGCAGCGCGGTGCTCGCGGCGGGCTTCCCCGAACTCGGCATCGGCTTCGTCGGCGTCTCGCTCGCCTTCGGCCTTACCGTGCTGACCATGGCCTATGCGGTGGGCGGCATCTCGGGCGGCCATTTCAATCCGGCCGTGACCTTCGGACTCGCCATCGCCAACCGCTTCGAGTGGGCCGAGGTGATCCCCTACTGGGTCGCCCAGCTCGTCGGCGGCGTCCTCGCCGCCCTGGTGCTCTACGTCATCGCCTCCGGGCAGGCAGGCTGGACCGGGCCGGGCGGCTTTGCTTCGAACGGCTTCGGGGCGAACTCGCCCGGCGGCTACGGGCTCGTGTCGGCCTTCACCATCGAGGTCGTCCTGACGGCGTTCTTCCTCGTCGTCATCCTCGGCGCGACCCAGCGCGGCGCGCCGGCCGGCTTCGCCCCGATCGCGATCGGCCTGGCGCTGACGCTGATCCACCTGGTCGCCATTCCGGTGACCAACACGGCCGTCAACCCGGCGCGCGCCACCGCGGCGGCGCTCTTCGCCCAGGCGCCCGAGGGCAACCCGACCTTCCTGTCGCAGCTCTGGGTGTTCTGGCTCGCGCCGCTGGTCGGCGCCGCCGTCGGCGGGCTGATCTGGGACAACATGCTCGAGAACGACTGACGTCCCGACGGGGCCGGCTGTTCGGGCCGGCCCCTTTCCCGACCGGCCGGCCGGCCTCATACGGCCTCCGCCCGAATGCCTCGCGCCTGCATTGACGATTCAATTCTGACTCTTTTGCTTTGCATATGCGTCGTGCATACGTCGTGCATGGAGCGTGCATCGAAGGATCCGCCGCAAACCCTTGACGCCGAAGTCTTCGGACAGGGCCCCTATCAGCCCTTCACCAGCGGGTCGGTCAGCCGGCGATGCTCCTGCAGCGCGAACCGGTCGGTCATCCCCGCGATGTAGTCCGAGACCACCCGCGCCCGGCCCGTCTCGTCGAGCGCCACGCAGGCGTTCCAGTCCTGCGGCATCAGCTCGGGCGACTCGAGGAACGTCTCGAACAGCTCGCGGACCACGCGCTTGGCCTTGCGCCGCATCCGCTGCACCGTCCAGTGCCGGTACATCCGCGCATAGAGGAAGGCCCTGATTTCCTTCAGTTCGGCGAAGGTGCCGTCCGAGAACCGCACCATCGTCCGCCCGGCATGGCGCACGTCGCGCGCCGAGCGCGGATCGGCCTCGACCAGCCGCGCCCGGCTGGTCGCCAGCACGTCCTCGACCAGGAGCCCGAAGAAGCGCCGCAGCGCCTCGTGCTCGCGCCGCCCCGGCGCCAGCCCCGGCCAGCGCGCGTCCACCCCCGCGACGCACGGTCCGATCAGCGGCAGCCCGCGCAGATCGTCGAGGGTGAACAGCCCGGCGCGCAACCCGTCCGCGAGGTCGTGGTTGTTGTAGGCGATGTCGTCCGAGATCGCCGCCACCTGCGCCTCGACGCTGGCGTGGGTGTCGAGCTCGAGGTCGTGGCGGGCCGCGTACTCGGCGAGGCCGTAGGGCACGGGGCCGGTCGCGCCGCCTGTCACCGGGCCGTTGTGCTTGGCGAGGCCCTCCAGCGTCTCCCAGGTCAGGTTCAGCCCGTCGAACTCGGCGTAGTGCGCTTCCAGCCGCGTGACGATCTTGATCGCCTGGGCGTTGTGGTCAAAGCCGCCGAACGGCGCCATCAGCCGTTGCAGCTCGTCCTCGCCGGTATGGCCGAACGGGGGATGCCCGAGGTCGTGCGCGAGCGCCACCGCCTCGGCCAGATCCTCGTTGACGTCGAGCGTGCGCGCGAGCGTGCGCGCCACCTGCGCCACCTCGATCGAATGGGTGAGCCGGGTGCGGTAGTAGTCGCCCTCATGCTCGACGAAGACCTGGGTCTTGTGCTTCAGGCGACGGAAGGCGCTGGAATGGATGATCCGGTCGCGATCGCGCTGGAAGGGCGAGCGATGGGCCGAATCCTCCTCGGGGAACGACCGCCCGCGGCTCTCCTCCGGCCGGATCGCGAAGTCGGCGGTCATGAGGCTCCCTCGCGCGACACGGGAAAACACGTGCCGGAAACCGGCTTAGACCATCGCGAGCGGGACGTGAAGCTCCCCGCCCCGCTGGCTCATTCCCTCGGCGGTCCGGCCATCGCCCGCTTGCCCCTCCGGCCCCGTGCGCCTATCTGCGGAGAGAACCGAGAACGGGGGCCCGACCGATGTCCTTCGCCATTCCCCCGCGCGTGACCGAACGCGCCTTCGCCCGCCTCGCCGAGATCGGCGCCGCGCCCCGGGCGCTGCGCGTCGCCGTCGAGGGCGGCGGCTGTTCCGGATTCCAGTACGACATCCGGCTGGAGGAGGAGGCCGACGCCGACGACCTCGTGCTGGAGAAGGACGGCCAGCGCGTGCTGATCGACCCGGTCTCGCTGCCCTTCCTCGCCGACGCCGAGATCGATTTCGCCGACGAACTCATCGGCGCGCGCTTCGTGGTGAAGAACCCCAACGCCACGGCGTCCTGCGGCTGCGGCACCAGCTTCTCGATCTGACCGATTGCGGCGCGGGCGGGCGGGCCTACAGCCGGTCCCGGAACGCCTCGAACACCGCGCGATAGGTCGCGCGCTTGAAGGGCACGATCATTTCGATCAGCTCGTCCGGCGCCGCCCAACGCCAGGCCCGAAACTCCGGCTCCGGCGTGGCGATGTCGATGAGACCCTCGCCGCCCGTCAGCCGCATCAGGAACCAGCGTTGCTGCTGGCCGCGGAAGCGGCCCTTCCACAGCTTCGGCACCAGATCGTGCGGCAGGTCGTAGGCGATCCATTCCGCGGCCTCGGCCAGGATCTCGACCGCCGCGGCCGGCACGCCCGTCTCCTCGCGCAGCTCCCGCAGGGCGGCGTCGACCGGCTCCTCGCCCGGGTCGATTCCGCCCTGCGGCATCTGCCAGGCCTCGGCCGTGCTGTCGATCCGCTGCCCCGCGAAGACGAGCCCGTCGGCATTGGTCAGGATCACCCCGACACAGGGCCGGTAGGGCAGCGCGAGGATCTCGGATTCGGTCATCTCGCGCGGGCGCTTCGCCATCGGTTCAGTTCTGCTTGCCGCTCTGCTCGCTGTCGAGCACCGAGAGGCCGCGGAGGATGTCGATCGCATAGGAGAGCTGATAGTCCTCGGTGCGCAGCCGCGCCGTCTCCTCGCGCCGCTCGCGTTCCTGCTCCAGCGTCTTCTTCTCGTCCTCGGTCAGCGAGTCGTTGCTGAGCGAGCCGCGCAGGTCGGCCTCGGTGCGCTGCGGGTTGACGCTCGGCGTGGCGCTCTTCTCGCCCTCCGCCGCCGCCGTCGGGTCGACCGGGCGCGGCTCGACGATGATGTCCGGCGAGACGCCGAGCGCCTGGATCGAGCGGCCGGACGGCGTGTAGTAGCGCGCGGTGGTGAGCCTGATCGCGCCCTCGCCCTGCACCGGCATGATCGTCTGCACCGAGCCCTTGCCGAAGCTCTGGGTGCCGACGACAACGGCGCGGTGGTGGTCCTGAAGCGCGCCGGCCACGATTTCCGAGGCGCTGGCCGAGCCGCCGTTGATGACGACGACGATGGGCTTGCCCTCGGCGAGATCGCCCTCGGCGGCGTTGTAGCGCTCGCTGTCGCGCGGGTCGCGGCCGCGGGTCGAGACGATCTCGCCGGAATTGAGGAAGGCGTCGGCGACCGAGATCGCCTGGTTGAGCAACCCGCCGGGGTTGTTGCGCAGGTCGATGACGAAGCCCTTGACCTTGTCCATGCCGCCGGCGGCCTCGACCTGCTCCTTGAGCTGCTTTTCCAGACCCTCGTAGGTCTGCTCGTTGAACGTGGTCAGCCGAAGGACGACCGCGTCGTCCTCCAGCCGCGAGCGCACGGCGGCGATGGTGATGGTCTCGCGCGTGAGCGTGACGTCGAAGGGCTCGGGCGTGCCTTCGCGGGTGATGGTGATGGTGATCTCCGAGCCGACCGGGCCGCGCATCATGTCGACCGCGTCGTTGAGGTTCAGCCCCAGCACGCTCTCGCCGTTGACGTGGGTGATCAGGTCGCCGGCGAGGATCCCCGCGCGGTCTGCGGGCGTGTCGTCCATCGGCGAGACCACCTTCACGAAGCCGTTCTCCTGCGTCACCTCGATGCCGAGGCCGCCGAATTCGCCCTTGGTCTGCACCTGCATGTCGTCGAAGTCGTCGGGCGGCAGGTAGCTCGAGTGCGGGTCGAGCGACTGGAGCATCCCGTTGATGGCGCTCTGGATCAGTTCCTTGTCCGCGACTTCCTCGACATAGGAGCTGCGGATGCGCTCGAAGATGTCCCCGAAGAGGTCGAGCTGCTCGTAGACGCTGGCCTCGTCCTCGCTCTCCTGCGCGAGCAGCGGGCCCGCGAACTGGGCGCTCATGACGAACCCCGCGACCGCGCCGCCGAGGCCGGCCAGAAACACCTTGCGCATGCTGTTCGTCCTACCCGTTCCCGCCAGCGAACCACGGGGCCGGATCGACCGGTCCCTTCCCGTGGCGAAGCTCTATATACAGGGTCTCGGCGCCCGTCGCGCCGTTTCCGGCCCCCGCGAGCATCAAATATTCTTGGGCGTCGAGTTGCCGACCGCCGAGAAATCCGAGGAGCTGGCCCGCCTGCACCCGCTCGCCGGCCTTCGTCTCCAGCGTCGCGAGCCCGGCCAGCACCACCTGCACGTCCGGGCGCGCCTCGATCACGACCACGTAGCCGTACTCCAGGAACGGCCCGGCATAGAGCACCACGCCGTCGGCCGGCGCGACGACGAGCGAGAGCGGCGCCGCCTCGACGACGAGGCCGGGACGGCGGACGCCGGCGGAATCCTTCGCCTCGAACTCCGAACGCAGGCTGCCCACGACCGGCCACCGCAGCGCCAGCGGGTCGGACGACGCGGCGGCAGGGCCGGCGACGCGGGCCGCCAGCGCGCTCAGCGTCTCGGCCTCGCGGGCGAAGCCCGGCGGCGCGTCGCGGGCGGCGAGCCCGATCGGCGCCGTCGCCTCCGGGTCGGCCTCGTGCGCCGGGGCGAGCGCTGCGACGAGCGCCGCGCGGCCTCGCGCCAGCCGATCGAGCCCCTCGCCCACCTCGGCGAGGCCCGCCTCCTCCTGGGCCCGCGCCGCCTCGATCTCGGCGAGCCGGGCCGCGAGCCGCTTCGCCTCGGCCTCCAGCGCCGGCTTCATCCAGTCGAGCAGCCGCTCCGCGCGCGCCGCCGCCAGCGGTCCGCCGGGATGCGGCGCCGGGCCGGCCTGCCCCGCGAGGCTCATCGCCTCGAGCGTGGCGAGCAGGCGCTGCATCCCGCCGCGATCGGCGTCGAGCGCCTCCGCAAGCGCGCGCTCCTTCTCGCCGCCCGCCCACACGGAGGCGCTGAGCGCGACCAGCGCCGCCTCCTGCTCGCGCAAGGCCGCGACCAGTTCCGGCACCGTCCCCGGGGCGGCGGCCCCGGGCGCGACGGCGGCGGCGGCGATCGCCGCATCGACGCGGGCGGCGATCCGGCCCTCGGCCGGGCCGATGGTCCCCGCCGGCGCCGGAGCGGCGAGGACGAGACCGACGAGAACGAGCGCCCGCCGTCTCATGCCGCGTCGATCAGGCTGCGGCCCGACATCTCGGGCGGCTGCGGCAGGCCGAGGAGCTCGAGCAGCGTCGGCGCGAGATCCGCGAGCCGCCCGCCCGCCCGCAGCCGCGCGCCCGGCGGCCCGCCCACGAGGATCACCGGCACCGGGTTCAGCGTATGCGCCGTGTGCGGTCCGCCGGTCTCGGGATCGACCATCACCTCGGCGTTGCCGTGGTCGGCCGTGACGATCATCGCGCCGCCGACCTCGTCGAGCGCCGCCAGCGCCACGCCGAGGCCGCCGTCCACCGCCTCGCAGGCGCGGATCGCCGCGCCGAGATCGCCGGTATGCCCGACCATGTCGGGATTGGCGAAATTCACCACGATGAGATCATGCCTGCCCGAGCGGATCGCCGCGGCGAGCTGGTCCGTGACCTCCGCGGCCGACATCTCGGGCGCGAGGTCGTAGGTGCGAACTTTGGGGCTCGGCGCCATGTAGCGCGTCTCGCCCGGCGCCGGCGCCTCGACGCCGCCGCTGAGGAAGAAGGTCACGTGCGGATACTTCTCGGTTTCGGCCAGCCGGAACTGCGTCAGGCCGTGCGCCGCCACCCAGGCCCCGATCGGGTTGACGATCGGCTCGGCGGGAAAGACCGCCGGCATCAGCGCGTTCAACCGGTCGGAATACTCCACCATGCCGAGGGTCGCGGACCAGGCCGGTCGCCCCGCCACTTCGAAGCCGTCGAAGGCCGGGTCGAGGAGCGCGCCGAGGATCTCCCGGGCCCGGTCGGCGCGGAAGTTCTGGAAGAAGAGCCCGTCGCCATCGCGCGCGCCGGCGTAGTCGCCGATGGCCGTCGGGACGACGAACTCGTCGGTCTCGCCCCGGGCATAGGCCGCCGTGATCGCCTCGGCCGCCGTCGGCGCATGCAGGCCCTCGCCGCGCAGGATGACGGCGGCGGCCTTCTCGACCCTGTCCCAGCGCTTGTCACGGTCCATCGCGTAGAAGCGCCCGCTCACCGTTGCGATCCGCGCTCCCGGCGGCAGCGACGCCTCGAGCTCGGCGATCTGCGAGACCGCCGATTGCGGCGGAACGTCGCGCCCGTCGAGGAAGGCATGCACGGCCACGGGCACGCCCGCCGCCGCGGTCGCCGCCGCCGCCGCGGCGATGTGGCGCTGGTGGGCGTGGACGCCGCCCGGCGAGGCGAGCCCGGCCAGATGCGCCGTACCCGACGCGGCCTTCACCGCTGCGACGAAGGCCGCGAGCGCCGGGCTGGCGGCGAAACTGCCGTCGGCGATGGCGTTGTCGATGCGCGGCAGGTCCATCCAGACCACCCGGCCGGCGCCGATATTGGTGTGGCCAACCTCGGAATTGCCCATCTGCCCCTCGGGCAGCCCGACGTCTGGCCCGTGCGCGACCAGCGTCGCGGTCGGACAGGCCGCGCGGATACGGTCGAAATTCGGGGTTCGGGCCAACGCAACAGCGTTCGCCTCGATCTCCGGCCGGTCGCCCCAGCCGTCGAGGATGCACAATACAACCGGACGCGCCATCGTTCGTGGCCTTCTTGTTCGTTCACTGCTCTCGCCCGGCGCGATGTAACCAGAGGCCCGCCGCCTTGCCAACGCCAATCTGGCGCGGACGGGCCGGGCGGACCTTGATTGCGCGGCGTGGCGCCGATACCTCCCGGGAAGAGAACGGGGACTTCGTCATGCCGGAGAGACGCACGCTGCTGCTGACCGGAGCGAGCCGAGGTATAGGCCATGCCACGGTGAAGCGCTTTTCCTCGGCGGGGTGGCGGGTCATCACCTGCTCGCGCCATCCCTTCCCCGAAGACTGCCCCTGGGAGGCAGGCGCGGAGGACCACGTCCAGGTCGACCTCGCCGATCCCAACAGCGCGATGGAAGCGGTGGCCGACCTGCGTGGCCGGCTGCACGGCGGCCGGCTCGAGGCGCTGGTCAACAACGCCGGCATCTCGCCCAAGGGGCCGGGCGGCGCCCGGCTCTCGACGCTCACGACCGACCTCAGATCCTGGGGGCAGGTGTTCCACGTCAACTTCTTTGCGCCCGTCATCCTCGCCCGCGGCCTCGCCGGGGAGCTCGCCGCGGCGAAGGGCGCCATCGTCAACGTCACCTCGATCGCCGGCAGCCGCGTCCACCCCTTCGCCGGCGCCGCCTACGCCACGTCCAAGGCCGCCCTCGCCGCGCTGACCCGCGAGATGGCCCACGACTTCGGCCCGATGGGGGTGCGGGTGAACGCCATCGCCCCCGGCGAGATCGACACCGAGATCCTCAGCCCCGGCACGGAGGAGCTCGCAAACGCCATCCCGATGCGCCGCCTCGGCAAGCCGGAGGAGGTGGCGCGCACGATCTACTTCCTCTGCACTCCGGAAAGCTCCTACGTCACGGGCGCCGAGATCGAGATCAACGGCGGCCAGCACGTCTGACCGGACCCGCGCGCGATGCGACGACCCGACGCCGGTGAGATCAATCGGAGGTTGTAAAATGGAAATGTGACTTTCCGCGCACGTTCATTGCTTGCGTTTTAGTCAAGTGCGGTCGAATATCTGCGCGGGGGTCGATTGCTGGATGGGTATTCGGGTTGACGCCGCCCTGCGGCCGCCATCGGCGACGGTGGCGTGTGGGGACAACCTCTTCGATGTATGTGTGATGATGGTGCGTGGCCGCGTGAAATGGTTCGATACCACGAAGGGATACGGCTTCGTGGTGGCCGAAGACGGTGGCGGCGACATACTGCTGCATGGCAATGTGTTGCGTGTCTTCGGGTATTCCTCGGTCGCCGAAGGCGCCGAGATCCTGGTCAACGTCCAGCAGACCGAGCGCGGCCGCCAAGCGGTCGAGGTCATGGAGATCGTTCCTGCCGCCACCCCGCCCGAGGTGATGGCGGCGCTGTTCGACCCCGCCAACGGTCAGGCGGCCGGCCCGTTGCAGCCGGCGCGGGTGAAATGGTTCGACCGGGTCAAGGGCTTCGGCTTCGTGAATGTCTACGGCAAGGCCGACGACGTGTTCCTGCACATGGAGACGCTGCGCCAGTTCGGCTACGGCGAGGTGGCGGCGGGCGACGTGCTGGCAGTCCGGGTGACGGCCGGTCCGCGCGGGCCGATGGTCTACGAGGTCCGCAGCTGGGACTACGTGGCGCGGCAGGGCGCCGATGAGGCCTGACGGCCGGGCGCGGATCGCCGGCGCGCTCCTCCTCGCCATTTGCGCCGGCCCGGTCGCGGCTGCCTGCGCCTCCGACGTGGTAGAGCTTCGCCAGGGCGCGAGCGTCATGCGCTTTCAGGTCGAGGTCGCCGACGACGAGGCGGAGCGCGCCCGCGGCCTGATGTTCCGCGAGAGCCTGCCCCGATTCGGCGGAATGCTGTTCGTCTACGAGACGCCCCAGCCGGTGGCGTTCTGGATGAAGAACACCCTGATCCCCCTCGACATGCTGTTCTTCGACGCCGCCGGACGGCTGGCGGCGCTGCACGAGAACGCGGTGCCCGGCGACCTGACGCCGATTTCCGGCGGCCCGGCGCCGGTGCAGTTCGTGCTCGAGCTCGCCGGCGGTTCCGCCGCCCGGCTCGGCGTCGCCCCGGGAGCCGAGATGCGCCACCCCGCCGTCGCGGCCGACGCGGCCGCCTGGAGCTGCGAGGCCGGCTGACGCAAGCTCTGACGCCGGTGGCCCTCGAGACCATCGCCCCGATCCCCGATGATCCGTTCATCGGCCTGCCTCCCATGGCGGCGGGCTGATCAGCCCCGGCCGACGCCGGAGCTCGCGCTGGAACTCGTCAGCTACACCACGTCCGGGGACACGATCCCGCCCCATTCTTTCGGCGTCCCCTGCCCCGGCAACGGACATTCTCCGCCCGCAAGCGCATTCCGGGGGCGTTTCCTGTTGCGATGAGGGCGCACATGGGCCTACATCGCAACCGGTTTGAGTGAGACGGTCTGCGGAGGAGGTCTGTCCGATGAACGAGGCGTCTCACGGGATGCATGAACCCCATCACCGCGCCGCCGCCGATCCCGACGCGCTCGCCCGCGAGATCGTCGAGCGGCTGGTCTACCGCATCGGCAAGGATCCCAAGGTCGCGCGGCCGCATGACTGGTTGCAGGCGACCATCCTCATCGTGCGCGACCGCGCCATCGACCACTGGATGCGCTCGACGCGCGCCACCTATGAGGCCCGGGACAAGCGGGTCTACTACCTCAGCCTCGAGTTCCTCATCGGGCGGCTGATGCGCGACGCGGTGTCGAACCTCGGCCTGACCGAGCCGCTGCGCGCGGCGCTGAAGACGCTCGACGTCGATTTCGACATGATCGCCGAGCTCGAGGCCGACGCGGCGCTGGGGAATGGCGGGCTGGGGCGGCTCGCGGCCTGCTTCATGGAAAGCATGGCCTCGATCGGGGTGCCGGCCTATGGCTACGGCATCCGCTACCGGCATGGCCTTTTCCGGCAGGAGATCGTCGACGGGTTCCAGGCGGAGCTGCCGGAGACCTGGCTCGAGCACGGCAACCCCTGGGAGTTCGACCGGCGCGAGAGCGCCTACGAGGTCGGGTTCGGCGGGTTCGTGGAGTATCTTGAGGCGAACGGCTCGGAGGCGCACTTCGTCTGGAAGCCGTCGGAGCGGGTGATCGCCACGGCCTACGACACGCCGATCGTCGGCTGGCGCGGCAAGCGGGTGAACACGCTGCGACTCTGGTCTGCCGACCCGATCGACCCGATCAAGCTCGACGCCTTCAACGCCGGCGACCACATCGGATCGCTCCGGGAGAGCAACCGGGCCGACGCGCTGACCCGGGTGCTCTACCCCGCCGACGCCTCGCCCTCGGGGCAGGAACTGCGGCTGCGGCAGGAGTATTTCTTCTCGTCCGCGGCCTTGCAGGACATCCTGCGCCGGCACCTCCAGCAATATGGGACGCTCGCCAACCTGTCGGACAAGGTGGCGATCCAGCTCAACGACACCCATCCGGCCGTCTGCGTCGCCGAGCTGATGCGGCTCCTGACCGACGTGCACGGACTGGAGTTCGCCGAAGCCTGGGAGACGACGAAGCAGACGATCGGCTACACCAACCACACGCTGCTGCCCGAGGCGCTGGAGAGCTGGCCGGTGCCGCTCTTCGAGGCGCTGCTGCCGCGGCACATGCAGATCATCTACGACATCAACGCGAGGCTCCTGCGCGAGGCGCGGCGCGATCACGGCTTCGACGATGCGGCGATCCGCTCGATCAGCCTGATCGACGAGACCGGCGAGCGGCGGGTGCGGATGGGCAACCTCGCCTTCGTCGGCGCCCATTCGATCAACGGCGTCTCGGCGCTGCACACCGAGCTGATGAAGGCGACGGTGTTCTCCGACCTGCACCGGATGTATCCACTCCGGATCAACAACAAGACCAACGGCATCACGCCGCGGCGCTGGCTGATGCAGTGCAACCCCGAGCTGACGGCGCTGATCGCCGAGCGGATCGGGCCGGCCTTCCTCGACGACATCGGCGCGCTGGCCGAGTTCGAGAAGTTCGCCGACGACCCGGACACCCAGGACGCCTTCGCCAGGGTCAAGCGGCGCAACAAGGACCGGCTGGCGGCGGTGGCGCGGGCGCGGATGGGGATCAAGGTCGACCCGAACGCGCTCTTCGACATCCAGATCAAGCGCATCCACGAATACAAGCGCCAGCTCCTCAACATCATCGAGGCGGTGGCGCTCTACGACCAGATCCGCTCGCACCCGGAGAAGAACTGGACGCCGCGGGTGAAGTTCTTCGCCGGCAAGGCGGCGCCGAGCTATCACAACGCCAAGCTGATCATAAAGCTCGCCAACGACGTGGGCCGGGTGATCAACGCCAACCCGCTGGTGCGCGACGTCCTGCGGGTGGTGTTCGTTCCCAACTACAACGTCAGCCTCGCCGAGGTGCTGGTGCCGGCGGCGGACCTGTCGGAGCAGATCTCGACGGCGGGGATGGAGGCGTCCGGCACCGGCAACATGAAGTTCGCGCTGAACGGGGCGCTGACGATCGGGACGCTCGACGGGGCGAACGTCGAGATCCGTGACAACGTCGGCGCGGACAACATCGTGATCTTCGGGATGACGGCCGAGGAGGTCGCCGCCGCGCGGGCGGGCGGCCACAACCCGCGCGAGATCATCGAGCGGTCGCCGGAGCTGAGCCAGGCGCTGAAGTCGATCGCCTCGGGGGTATTCTCGCCGGACGATCCCGGGCGGTATCGCGGCCTGGTCGACGGGCTCTACGAGCACGACTGGTTCATGGTCGCCGCGGATTTCGACGCCTATGCGGCGGCGCAGCGGCGGGTGGACGCGCTCTGGGCCGAGCCCTCGGTCTGGTGGCGCAAGGCGATCCTCAACACGGCGCGGATGGGGTGGTTCTCGTCGGACCGCACCATCGGCGAATATGCGCGAGACATCTGGGGAATCCGCCTGTAGCCTCGCCTGCCGACCGACGTCCTGATCGACCAGAACAAGAACCCCGGGAGGAAGATCGCGTGGCGACGACGAAGACGACGCGGCGAAAGGCCGTTCCCGGCATCGACGCCGCCACCGTGGCGGCCATCGTCGGCGGATCGCACGGCGACCCGTTCGCGGTGCTGGGGCTTCAGGAGGTGGACGGCAAGCTGGTGGCGCGCTGCCTGATCGAGGGCGCGGACGAGGTCGAGGCGCTGACGCTGGAGGGGAAGCCGGCGGGGACGCTGGCGAAGCTCCATGACGGCGGCTTCTTCGAGGGACGCCTCAAGATCCGCAAGCGCCAGCCGCTGCGCTACCGGGCGCGCAACGCCGGCGGCGAATGGGTGGTCGGCGACGCCTATTCCTTCGGGCCCGTGCTCGGGCCCATGGACGACTATTATATCCGCGAGGGCAGCCACCTGCGCCTGTTCGACAGGATGGGCGCGCATCCGATCCGCCACGAGGGGGCGGACGGGGTGCATTTCGCCGTCTGGGCGCCGAACGCGCGGCGGGTGAGCGTCATCGGCGACTTCAACGCCTGGGACGGGCGGCGGCACGTGATGCGCCTGCGCCGGGACACCGGGATCTGGGAGATCTTCGTGCCCGACATCGGCGCGGGCGCGACCTACAAGTTCGAGCTGATCGGGCCGTCCGGCGACCGGCTGCCGCTCAAGGCCGACCCCTTCGCGCGGGCGAGCGAACTGCGGCCGAAGACCGCCTCGATCGTCGCGAACTGGATGGACCACGACTGGGGCGACAAGGCGCACCGGGACTTCTGGAGCCGCGCCGACGCGCGGCGGCAGCCGATCACGATCTACGAGGTTCATGCCGGCTCGTGGCGGCGGCGGGACGGGACGGAGTTCCTGACCTGGGACGAGATGGCGGAACAGCTCATCCCCTACGTCGTCGAGATGGGCTTCACCCATATCGAGTTCCTGCCGGTCAGCGAACATCCCTACGACCCGAGTTGGGGCTACCAGACGACCGGGCTCTATGCGCCGAGCGCGCGGTTCGGCCCGCCGGAGGGGTTCGCGCGCTTCGTCGACGGGGCGCACCGGGCGGGGGTGGGCGTCATCCTCGACTGGGTTCCGGCGCATTTCCCGGTGGACGAGCACGGGCTGGCGCATTTCGACGGGACGGCGCTCTACGAGCACGCCGACCCGCGGCAGGGGTTCCACCCGGACTGGAACACCGCGATCTACAATTTCGGCCGGCAGGAGGTGTTCAGCTTCCTGGTGAACAACGCGCTCTACTGGTCGGAGAAGTTTCACATCGACGGGCTGCGCGTCGATGCGGTGGCGTCGATGCTGTATCTCGACTACTCGCGCAAGGAGGGCGAGTGGATCGCGAACGTGCATGGCGGCCGGGAGAACCTGGAGGCGATCGCCTTCCTCCAGGCGACGAACAAGGCGGTCTATGGCAGCCACCCGGGGACGGTGACGATCGCCGAGGAATCGACCTCGTTCCCGAAGGTGAGCGCGCCGGTGCACGAGGACGGGCTCGGGTTCGGGTTCAAGTGGAACATGGGATGGATGCACGACACGCTCGCCTATCTGGCGCGCGACCCGGTGCATCGGAAGTACCACCACAACGAGCTGACCTTCGGGCTGCTCTATGCATTCAGCGAGAACTTCGTGCTGCCGCTCAGCCATGACGAGGTGGTGCACGGCAAGGGCAGCATGATCGCCAAGATGCCGGGGGACGGCTGGCAAAAGTTCGCGAACCTGCGCGCCTATTACGCCTTCATGTGGGGCTATCCGGGCAAGAAGCTGCTGTTCATGGGGCAGGAATTCGCGCAGGGGGCGGAGTGGTCCGAGGCGCGGAGCCTCGACTGGCATCAGCTCGACATCGACGCGCACCGCGGGGTGCAGGCGCTGGTGCGCGACCTCAACCACCTCTACCGGGCGAAGCCGGCGCTGCACGCGCGCGACTGCGAGGGCGAGGGCTTCGAGTGGCTGCTCGCCGACGACGCCGAGACCTCGGTCTATGCCTGGCTGCGCAAGGCGCCGGGGGCGACGCCGGTGGCGGTGATCTCCAACTTCACGCCGGCGCCGCGCGAGGGCTATCGCGTGCCGCTGCCCCATGCCGGGCGCTGGCGCGAGATCCTCAACAGCGACGCGGGCGTCTATGGCGGCAGCGGCGTCGGGAACGCGGGCTATGTCGAGGCCCGCGACGAGGGCGGCGTCGCGGCGCGGATGACGCTGCCGCCGCTGGCGACGGTCTGGCTGGAACACGAGCCGGACTGAAGTCCGGCCACGAAGGGGGAAGCGAGCGATGGACCACCGGACCCAACCCCTGGCGCGCGACGCCATGGCCTATGTCCTCGCCGGCGGGCGGGGCAGCCGGCTCAAGGAGCTGACCGACAGGCGGGCGAAGCCGGCCGTCTACTTCGGCGGCAAGACCCGGATCATCGACTTCGCGCTGTCGAACGCCCTGAACTCCGGCATCCGCCGCATGGGCGTGGCGACCCAGTACAAGGCCCACAGCCTGATCCGCCACCTGCAACGCGGCTGGAACTTCCTGCGGCCGGAGCGGAACGAGAGCTTCGACATCCTGCCCGCCTCGCAGCGCGTGAGCGAGACCCAGTGGTACGAGGGCACCGCGGACGCGGTCTATCAGAACATCGACATCATCGAGAGCTACAGCCCGGAGTTCATGGTCATCCTCGCCGGCGACCACATCTACAAGATGGACTACGAGCTGATGCTGCGCCAGCACGTCGACAGCGGGGCGGACGTCACCGTCGGCTGCCTCGAGGTGCCGCGGATGGAGGCGACGGGCTTCGGGGTGATGCATGTCGACCCGGTCGACACCGTCACCGCATTCGTCGAGAAGCCGGCCGACCCGCCGGGCATCCCCGGCAATCCCGACATGGCGCTCGCCTCGATGGGCATCTATGTCTTCCAGACGAAGTTCCTGATGGACCTCCTGCGCCGCGACGCGGCCGATACGCATTCGACGCGCGACTTCGGCAAGGACCTGATCCCCTACATCGTCGAGCACGGCAAGGCGGTGGCGCACCGCTTCTCGCGCTCCTGCGTGCGGACGAGCACGGAGGCGGAGGCCTACTGGCGCGATGTCGGCACCGTGGACGCCTACTGGGAGGCGAACGTCGACCTGACCGACGTGATCCCGGAACTCGACCTCTACGACACCTCCTGGCCGATCTGGACCTATTCCGAGCTGACGCCGCCGGCGAAGTTCGTCCACGACGAGGAGGGCCGCCGCGGCATGGCGATCTCGAGCCTCGTCTCCGGCAACTGCATCGTCTCGGGCGCGAGCCTCAAGCGGTCGCTGCTGTTCACCGGGGTGCGGGCGAACTCGTATTCGCATCTGGAGGAGGCGGTGATCCTGCCGGAATGCGAGATCGGGCGGAACGTGCGGCTGCGGAAGGTCGTCGTGGACCGCGGCGTCGTCATCCCCGAGGGGCTGGTGGTGGGCGAGGATCCGGAGCTCGACGCGAAGCGGTTCCGGCGCACCGAGAACGGGGTCGTGCTCATCACCCAGCCCATGATCGACCGACTGGAGCTCTGAAGCGTTGCAAGTCCTCTCCGTCGCCTCCGAGGCGTTTCCCCTGATCAAGACCGGCGGGCTCGCCGACGTGGCGGGGGCCCTGCCGCCGGCGCTGGCGCGGCAAGGCGTGGAAATGCGCACGCTCCTGCCCGGCTACCCGGCGGTGATCGCCCGGCTGGAGGACGTGCGCGAGGTCCATGCCTGGCGCGGGCTGATCGGGGCCGAGGCGCGGCTTCTGGAGGCGCGGGCGGCGGGGCTGCATCTCTACGTGCTCGACGCGCCGGAGTTCTTCGACCGGCCGGGGAACATCTACCTCGACGAGACGGGCCACGACTGGGCGGACAACTGGCGGCGGTTCGCGGCCCTGTCCAAGGCGGCCGTCGCGATCGCCTCCGGGTCGGCGGCGGGGTTCGCGCCGGATCTCGTCCACGCGCACGACTGGCAGGCGGGGCTCGCGCCCGCCTATCTGCGCTACTACGGGATCGCCGTTCCCTCGGTGCTGACCATCCACAACCTCGCCTTTCAGGGCCACTATCCGGCGGCGATCTTCGGCGGGCTGGAGCTGCCGCCGCAGGCCTTCGCGCTCGATGGGGTCGAGTATTTCGGCGGCGTCGGCTACCTGAAGGCAGGCATCGCCGCGGCCTCGGCGATCACCACGGTAAGCCCGACCTATGCGAACGAGATCCTCACCCCGGCCGAGGGGATGGCGCTCGACGGGCTCCTGCGCTCGCGCGGGGCGGATCTGGTCGGCATCGTCAACGGCATCGACGTCGACGTCTGGAACCCCGAGACCGACCCGCACCTCGTGGCCCCCTTCTCGACGCGGGCGCCGAAGGGGCGGGCGAAGAACCGGGCGGCGGTGGAGACCACCTTCGGGCTCGACCACGACGCCGCCCCGCTCTTCTGCGTCGTCAGCCGGCTGACCGGGCAGAAGGGGATGGACCTCGTCGTCGACGCGGCCTGGGATCTGGTCGCGGCCGGGGGCAAGCTCGCGGTGCTGGGCTCGGGCGACGCCGGGCTCGAAGGCGCGCTGTTCCGGCTCGCCGCCGAGTTCCCCGGGCGGGTGGGCGTCGTCATCGGCTACGACGAGCCGCTGGCGCACCGGATGCAGGCGGGGGCGGACGCGATCCTGATCCCGTCGCGCTTCGAGCCCTGCGGGCTCACCCAGCTCTACGGGCTGCGCTATGGCTGCGTGCCGGTGGTGGCGCGGGTGGGCGGGCTCGCGGACACGGTCATCGACGCCAACGTCGCGGCGCTGAACGCGGGCGTGGCGACGGGGCTGCAATTCGCGCCGGTCGACGCGGACGCGCTGCGCGCCGCGGTGCGCCGGGCGATCGCGCTCCACGGCACGCCGCACTGGGCGGCGATGCAGCGGGCAGGAATGCGCTCGGACGTCTCCTGGGACCGGAGCGCCGCGCTCTATGCCGACGTCTACCGGCGGATCGCGCCGGGAAGCGCTGAGTGAGGGACAAATGATCGAGATCGTCGCGACGACCCCCTATGCCGACCAGAAGCCCGGCACCTCGGGTCTGCGCAAGAAGGTGCCGCACTTCCAGCAGCCGCACTATGTCGAGAACTTCGTGCAGGCGATCTTCGACAGCCTCGAAGGCTTCGGGGGCAAGACGCTGGTGATCGGCGGGGACGGCCGCTACTTCAACCGCGAGGTGATCCAGGTCGCGATCAGGATGGCGGCGGCGAACGGCTTCGGCCGGGTGCTGGTGGGCCGGGGCGGCATCCTGTCGACGCCGGCGGCGTCGAACGTCATCCGCAAGAACCGCGCCTTCGGCGGCATCATCCTCTCGGCCAGCCACAACCCCGGCGGGCCGACCGAGGATTTCGGCATCAAGTACAACATCGGCAACGGCGGCCCGGCCCCGGAGCGGATCACCGAGGCGATCTTCGCGCGGACGAAGGAGATCGACGAGTTCCGCATCGTGCAGGCGCCGGACGTGGACCTCGACACGGTGGGAACCTCCGAGGTCGGGGGGATGAACGTCGAGGTGATCGACCCGGTCGCCGACTATGCCGAGCTGATGGAAAGCCTCTTCGACTTCGACGCCATCGCCGCAATGTTCGCGGGCGGGTTCCGCATGTCCTTCGACGCGATGAGCGCGGTGACGGGGCCTTATGCGCTGGCGATCCTAGAGACGCGGCTCGGCGCCCCGGCGGGCACGGTGAAGAACGCGACCCCCCTTCCCGATTTCGGCGGGCATCACCCCGACCCGAACCTCGTCCATGCGAAGGAACTATACGACCTGATGATGAGCGCCGAGGCGCCGGACTTCGGCGCCGCCTCGGACGGGGATGGCGACCGCAACCTCGTCATCGGCAAGGGGATCTTCGTCACGCCGTCGGACAGCCTCGCGCTCCTCGCCGCGAACGCGCATCTCGCGCCGGGCTATGCCGGCGGGCTCGCGGGGATAGCGCGGTCGATGCCGACGAGCGGCGCGGCCGACCGGGTGGCGGAAAGGCTCGGGGTCGGCCTCTACGAGACGCCGACGGGGTGGAAGTTCTTCGGCAACCTGCTCGACGCCGGCATGGCGACGATCTGCGGCGAGGAGAGCGCCGGCACCGGCTCGAACCATGTCCGCGAGAAGGACGGGCTCTGGGCGGTGCTGCTGTGGCTGAACGTGCTCGCCGCGCGCAAGGAGCCGGTGAAGGACATCGTGACGAAGCACTGGGCGGAGTTCGGGCGCAACTACTACGCGCGGCACGACTACGAGGGCATCGACAGCGACGCCGCGAACGGGCTGGTGGCGGCCCTGCGCGACAGGCTGAAGTCGCTGCCCGGCACGAAGGTCGGGCCGCTGACGGTCGCGGCGGCAGACGATTTCGCCTATCTCGACCCGGTCGACGGGTCGGAGAGCAAGCATCAGGGGATCCGCATCCTGTTCGAGGGCGGCAGCCGGGTGGTGTTTCGGCTGTCGGGCACCGGCACCTCGGGCGCGACCCTGCGGGTCTATATCGAGCGGTTCGAGCCCGACCCGTCGCGGCACGGGATGGAGACGGCCGAGGCGCTGGCCGACCTGATCGCGGCGGCCGAGGCGCTGGCGCAGATCCGGGAGCGGACCGGCCGGGCCGCGCCGGACGTGATCACCTGAGCGCGGTCGCTGATCCGTGCGCCGCCGGGGCCGATGTCGTGTCGGCGCTGATTTGCCCGCGCGATCTGGCCCGTGAGAAATCGCGCCGCGCCTGCCGGCCCGGACAGGCGCGGCAACTGCGCCCCTCGCGGCATTCGTCCAGATCGAGAGTGGCTTTGCCCGCGAACCGCGGTATGTCCGGGGGGCGCTATCGGACCACGAACCCTCGCTCGAACACACGGCAATCCCATTCAACTTGAAGCGCCTGCTGAAGCAGGCAGAGGTGCCCAAATGAAGTCTCCGAGTAAAAGCACCCTGAAAAAGAGCATTGTCTTGCATCTCCAAGATGCCAGCGACCGCCGACTTACTCGGTCCAGCCTATGGCAAAAAATTGATGGACTGAACGGAAAACCGACACCTGCATACTGGGACGCTGAGCAACATCTTGTTGATCAAGGTAAGATTGAGCGAAGGCAAGGCCGGAATGGGGGTATCTACCTGATTGAGGAACCGGCCAGAAGCGATGCCGACCTCGTTGATGTTGCAGCTGAAGCTGCGCGCGATGAATTCAGCGGGGAACTTGACCATTACGACCCGATTATATCGCAGATTGAAGCACATTGGAACGATCAGCTAGGGTACACGAAGGTCTTTTGTGCAAAGACTGCCTTGCAAGGTCGTCGCACTACGGGAGGGAAGTGGAGCAGGCCGGATATTATTCTTTGCACAATCTCTGATTGGATATTTTCTTCTCGACATGAAGGGGAAGTCAGAACTATAGAAGTCAAGCGCTTCGAAACACTAGATGTCTTGGCTGTGTATGAGGCGCTGTCCCACAAGAGCAGAAGCCACTATGCATATTTGATGATCGTTAACTTTCCATCTGCTCTAAATTCTGATGAAAAGTCCCTATTTGACAACGTGTTAGCGGTTGCAGGCAAGAATGGCATTGGAGTGATCACTGCTGTTGACAGCAGTAATTGGTCAACATGGTCGTTTGAACTAAGTCCCGCCAAGAGTGATGCCGATAATCAGTCCATCCATCAGCTTCTTATGGATCAGTTTCCAGCCGAAAGGCGCGATCAGTTTCGAACAGCACTTCGCGAATTTCGTGTAGTCACATAGGACGTCTGCGTCGTGGCCTGTCCTGCCGCTTCGCGTCCGGAAGCGCCGCAGGGATCGCTCGGGGCGCTTGTCGGGACCGACGGCGTGCGCTTCGGCGTCTGGTCGCGGACCGCGGAGCGGATCTGGCTCTGCCTCCACGACGAGACCGACGCGGAGATCGCCCGCGTCGTGATGGACCGCGATGCGGAGGGCGTGTTCCGCGCCTTCGTGCCCGGCCTCGGGGCCGGGGCGCGCTACGGGTACCGCGCCGACGGGGCGTACGACCCTGCTGCCGGACTGTGGTTCGATCCCGCGAAGCTGCTCGTCGATCCCTATGCGCTGGCGCTCGACCGGCCCTTCGCATACCACCCCGACCTCGCGCATCCCCGCCTCGATGCGCCCGACACCGGGCCGCTCGTGCCGAAGGCGGTGGCGACCGCCCTGCCCCCGCCGATCGCGCCGCCGCCGCCGCTGTTCCGGCCGGGCGGGCTCGTCTACGAGTTGCCGGTGCGGCCCTTCACCATGCTGCATCCCGACATCCCCGCCGTGCTGCGCGGCACGGTGGCGGCGCTGGCGCATCCCGCCGTCATCGAGCACCTGACGCGGATCGGCGTCGATGCGGTGGAGCTGATGCCGGTCACCGCCTGGATCGACGAGCGCCACCTGCCGCCGCTCGGGCTCTCGAACGGCTGGGGCTACAACCCTATCGCGATGCTGGCGCCCGATCCGCGGCTCTGCCCGGGCGGGATCGCCGAGCTGCGGGCGACGGTCGCGGCGCTGCGCGCGGCGGGGATCGGAACGATCCTGGACGTGGTCTACAACCACACCGGCGAGAGCGACGCGCTCGGGCCGACGCTCTCCATGCGCGGGCTCGACGCGCGGGCGTACTACTGGCATGCGCCCGACGGGCGGCTGGTCAACGACACCGGCTGCGGCAACACGCTCGCCTGCCAGCACCCGGTGGTGCGCCGGCTGATCCTCGATGCGCTGCGGCACTTCGTCCTTCAGGCGGGGGTGGACGGGCTCCGCTTCGACCTCGCCCCGGTCCTCGGGCGGACGGCGACGGGGTTCGACCCGGAGGCGCCGCTGCTGGCGGAGATGCTGGCCGATCCGGTCCTGGCCGACCGGGTGCTGATCGCCGAGCCCTGGGACATCGGGCCGGGGGGCTACCAGCTCGGGCGGTTCCCGGAGCGGTTTCTGGAATGGAACGACCGCTACCGCGACCGGGTGCGGCGGTTCTGGCGCGGCGACCGGCACATGTCGGGCGAGATCGCGACGGCGATCGCGGGATCGAGCGACGTGTTCGCGCCGCCGGCGACGCGGAGCGTCAATTTCGTCGCCGCCCATGACGGGTTCACCCTCGCCGACCTCGTTTCCTATCGCCACAAGCACAATCTCGCCAACGGCGAGGACAACCGCGACGGCCACGACGACAACCATTCCTGGAACAACGGCCATGAAGGTCCGACCGGGGACGAGGGTGTCCGGGCGGCGCGGGCGCGCGACCTGCGCGCGCTGATGGCCACGCTCTTCGCCTCGCGCGGCACGATCCAGATCACCGCAGGCGACGAGTTCGGCCACAGCCAGCATGGCAACAACAACGCCTATGCCCAGGACAATCCGATGACCTGGCTCGACTGGCAGGACCGCGACCGCGCGCTCGAGGACTGCGTCGCCGCCCTAGCCGCCCTGCGCCGCGCCACGCCGGCGCTGGCGGATCCGCGCCTGCTGACCGGCGCGGCGGGGCCGGACGGCGTGCCGGACGTCGCCTGGCTTACGCCGGAGGGCGCCGCGATGACGGAAGCGGACTGGGAGGACGCCAACGGCCCGGCGCTGGCGATGGCGCTGGCGCGCCCGGGAGCGGGGCGGATCGCGGTGGTCCTGAACCGGGGCCCCGAAGTCGCGCTGCGGCTGCCGGCGCGGCCCGGCTGGGCATGGCCGGAGGCCATCGTCCCCGCGCGCAGCGTCGTGTTCGTCGAGGAGACCCCCGACCCTTGAGCCTCCGGGGCGAAGCCCGTAGGTGAGCCGCGAGGGGCAAGAGCCCGGATCGGAACGCATACAATCTGGAGCGCCAATGCATCGCCGCAGCCTGATCGGAACCGCGCTCGCCGGGATCTTCGGCGCCGCCCTGCCCCGGCTCGCGACGCCGGCCCACGCACAGGACGCCGCGCCCTTCGGCTTCGACACGGTGATCGCGCGCGCCCGCGCCGCGGCGGCCGAGCCGTTCACGGACCCGCGCATGGCGCTGAGCGAGCCGTTCGCGGGGCTGAGCTACGACGCCTTCCGGGCCATCCGCTTTCGCGACGAGGCGCGCGTCTTCGCGGGCGGCGGCGGGTTCCAGATGGACCTGTTGCCGCCGGGCTTCCACTACGACCAGAGGGTCGAGATCAACGTCGTCTCCGGCGGCGTCGCGCGGCCGCTCGACTTTTCGGCGGACCTCTTCACCTTCGGCCCGAACTACTTCCCCTATCCGGACGGGCGGGCGCCGGCGGGGCTCGGTCAGGGGCTCGGCTTCTCGGGGTTCCGGCTGCGCCACCCGCTCAACCGGCCCGATGTCTGGGACGAGTTCGCGGTGTTCCAGGGCGCGAGCTATTTCCGGGCGGTGGCGCGCGACACGCTCTATGGCCTGTCGGCGCGCGGGATCGCCATCGGGACGGCCGGGCCGGACCCGGAGGAGTTCCCGCTGTTCAAGGCCTTCTGGATCGAGGAGCCCGCCGCGGGGGCGACGACGCTCAGGCTCTACGCCCAGCTCGACGGACCTTCGGTGGCGGGGGCCTACGCCTTCGCGATCACGCCCGGGACCGAGACGGCGATGCAGGTCGACTGCCGGCTGTTCCCCCGCGTCGACATCAACGCCGCCGGGATCGCGCCGCTGACCTCTATGTACTACTTCGGGCCGGAGAGCCGCCGCGACATCGACGATTTCCGCGACGCGGTGCATGACAGCGGCGGCCTCTGGATGGTCAACGGCGTCGGCGAGCGCCTGTGGCGGCCGCTGCGCAACCCGGGCCGGGTGGAGATCTCGGCCTTTGCCGACACGAACCCGGAGGCGTTCGGGCTGGTGCAGCGCTTCCGCGACTTCGAGCATTTCCAGGACGCCGAGGCGCGCTACGAGTTGCGGCCCTCGGCCTGGGTGGAGCCGGCGGGCGACTGGGGATCGGGGCTGGTGACGCTGATCGAGATCCCGACGGACGACGAGGCCACGGACAACATCGTGGCCTTCTGGCGCCCGCAGGAGCCGCTGCGCGCCGGTGTCGAGCGGGCCTATGCCTATCGGCTGGTCTGGGGGCAGACGCCGGGCGAGCCGCTGCCGCTCGCGCGGGTGGCGGCGACGCGCACCGGGCGCGCCATCGTCGCGCCGCACGAGGACCGGGTGTTCGTGGTGGATTTCGACCTCGGCCAGATCGACTTCGAGACGGTGACGCCACGACTCGAGGCGACGGCCGGCGAGGTGAAGGGGCTCAGCGTCGCACCGCTTCCCGGCGGCAATCTGGCGCGCGTCGGGTTCAGCTTCGCCCCGAACGGCGCGGCGCAGACGGAGTTCCGTCTGCGCCTGGAGAGCGCCGGTCGCCCGGCGTCGGAGATCTGGCTCTACCGCTGGAGCGCGTAGCGGCCCGGAAGCTGCAACGCCGGCAGCGGCAGCGCGAAGCGCGTGCCGGGCCGGGCGTCGAGCCAGGCCGTGATCAGCGGCGCGGCGAGGAGCGGCGCCGCGATCGGCGCGACCAGCAGCACGTGCCAAGGCGTGGCGAGGCCGGGCAGGACCGCCGCGATCAGGGCGGCGCCGGCGGCGGGCTCCAGCCACGGCATGTCGCCCGCCTTCTTCGCGCCGGCCGGCGGCTTCCAGCCGCAGTCCTGGCCGGCGAAGATCGACGCGACCGAGACTGTCTGGCGCAGCATGACCAGCGGCGCCAGCAGCGTCGAGAGCGCGAGCTCCCGCACGGCGGCGCCGAGGACGATGCGGCGCGCCCAGGCTCCGCGCCGGCGGAGCAGGCGGTCGATGACGCCGGCGGCCTTCTGCACGAGGATCAGCGCGATGGCGCCGAGGGTCGGCCACAGCATGCCGTCGACCTGGTGGGCAAGGATCGCGACCACGACCAGCCCGAGCCAGAGCGGCGCGGCGAGGTAGCCGGCGATGCCGAGCAGCAGATGCAGGCGGCTGACCGGGTGCAGGCCGCGGGCGCGCAGGAGCCGCAGGTGTTGCAGGTTGCCCTGGGCCCAGCGGCGATCGCGCTTGTGGTAGGCGATCAGGGTCTCGGGGCCGCCCTCGGCGCTGCCGACCGAATCGGGGTCGACCTCGACGGCCCAGCCGGCGCGCCGCATCCAGGCCGCCTCGACGAAGTCGTGGCTGAGGATGTCGCCGCCGAACGGCGCGGCGCCGGGCAGGCGCGGCAGGCCGGCCGCGCCCGAGAAGGCGGCGACGCGGATCAGCGCGTTGTGGCCGTAATAGTTGCCCTCGGACCCCGACCAGCCGGCGAGCCCGGCGATGAACGGCGGGCCGTAGAGCCGCCCGGCGCGCTGCTGGAGGCGGGCGAAGCGCGAGGAGCCCCCCGAGAGGCGGATGCCGCTCTGGATCAGGCCGAGGCGCGGCCGGGTCTCCATGCGCCGGATCATCGAGGCGATGCGGCGGGCGGACATGACGCTGTCGGCGTCGAGGGTCAGCATGTAGGCGTAGTGGCCGCCCCACTGGCGCAGCCAGTTCGACAGGTTGCCGACCTTGCGGCCCTCGTTGCCGAGGCGGCGGCGGTAGTAGAGCCGCGGCCGGCCGCCGCAGGCAAGCTCGATCGCCAGCCGCTCCTCGCCTGCGATGGCGCGGGGATCGTCCGAATCGGAGAGCAGGAAAAGGTCGACATGGGCGGCGAGTCCGCGGTCGCCGAGGTCGGCCATCAGCGCGCGAATGCGCTGGCCGAGGCCGGCGATGTCCTCGTTGCGCGAGGGGATGAGGATCGCGGTGCGCTTCGCGGGGCGCCACTCGGCGGGCGGGTCGGCGCGGCGGCGGCGGCGCACCCAGAACAGCCCGGCGAGCGCGGTCGCGGCCGCGAAAGCATTCAGCGCCACGTTGGGCAGGTAGAGGCCGAAGATCAGCGCGTCACCGAACTGGAGCCCGTCCCCGAGGAGGCCGCGGATCATGGCCCAGGCGAGCAGGCCGACCACGCTCGCCGCGAGCATCGCGACGATCAGCCGCCGCATGGCCACCCCCGGCGGCCGCGGCAGGGCGCGGGTTTCCACCGGCCCGTCGACCGGTCGGACCGGCATGGAAAGCGGCGCGAGCGCCGGCGTGAGAGCGGAAGCGAGAAGCGACGACGGAGTCCGGAGATTCATCTTTGTGCCAGCTGATCAAGCCCGCGCCAACGCCTGGTCGCGCGCATCCACATTGTAGGGCGCCGCGTGCGTGAATTAAAGGTCATCTCGCACCTGCAAAACCCCGATAGGCGACATTCAGCCGACGCAGCAGGCTGAATTCAGGTCGAAAATGGCGGCCACATTCGGCTCGCCACGCCATCCCGACGCACGAGTCCGTGATAGGACGCACCTGCAACATGAAGCAGGATCAGGGCCATCAACGCGAGCGCGCCGCCGAAATGGAACGTCGACGCCGCAGCGGCCAGCGGCTCGTTCTTGCCGAGGAGCGGCGGGACGCCGAGGGCGTTCAGAAGCTCGATCGGAAAGCCCCCCGCAATGACGCGGACATAGCCGCTGACCGGCATGGCGAGGAGGAGCGCGTAGAGGCCGAGATGGGTCGCCCGTGCAACGCGCCGTTGCAGGGCCGGGATCGAGGCCGGCAGCGGCGGCGGCGGATTGGCGAGGCGCCAGGCGATCCGCAGGACCACGACCACGAGCACCACGACCCCGAGCCCCTTGTGAAGTATGAAGAGCGGGTCCTGGATGGAGCGTGGTATCTCTTGTGTCATGATCAGGCCGACAGGGATCATCACGACGATCATCAGGACGGTTCCCCAGTGGAAGATGCGCGCGACAACGCCGTACCCCATGGCCTCGTTCCCCGACCGGAGCCCCCGGCGCGAAACGTAGCGATTTTCCGCCGAAGGGGAAGCCGTCGGTGACGATGACCCTCGCGACAACTGCCACCCGCGCTTCGGTCGCGCCGGGGGCGCTGGGGCTCGGCGTCGTGGCGGGCGGCGTCGCCGCCGCGCTGCTGCCGCCGGCCGGCGCGGCGCTCGCCGTCGCCGTCTATGCCGCCTGCGCCGGGGTCGTGATCCTCACCGCGGCGCGCCACGCGCTGCCGCGATTCGGGCTGGGGAACGCGCTGACGCTGGCGCGGCTTGCCGGCGCCGCGGTGCTGGCGGGGTTCGTCGCGGCGCCGGGGACCCTGTCCGGGGCGGGCGGGTGGTATGCCGCTTCGGCGGCGGGGGCGCTGCTCGCGCTCGACGGGGTCGACGGCTGGGCGGCGCGCCGGCAGGGAACGAACACGCCCTTCGGCGCCCGGTTCGACATGGAGACGGACGCGCTGACCATTCTCGTGCTCGCCGCGCTGGCGCTGGCGCTCGGCAAGGCCGGGGTCTGGGTGCTCGCCCTCGGGGCGATGCGCTACGTCTTCGTGCTGGCCGGCGCGATCGCGCCGCGCCTCGCCGCGCCGCTGCCGCCGTCGTTCCGGCGCAAGGCGGTCTGCGTGGCGCAGATCGCGGCGTTGTCGCTCCTGCTCGCACCTCCGGTCGCGCCGCCGCTGTCGGGCGCGATCGCCGCGGCGGCGCTGGCGGCGCTGAGCTGGTCGTTCGCCGTCGACGTGCGGTTCCTGCTCCGGGCGGGGCGGTGAGCCTGCGCGGCCTCGCGGGCATGGCGCGCTCGCTCGCGATCTATCGCGGGCGGCCGTGGCGCATACGGGCGCTGGCGCGGTTCTACGGGGCGATGGTCGGCCCCGGCGACCTCGCCTTCGACATCGGGGCCCATGTCGGCAACCGCAGCCACGCGCTGGCGCGCGCCGGGGCGCGGGTCGTCGCGCTGGAGCCGCAGGCAGCCTTCCACGCCTTCCTCGCCCGCGACCTGCCGGAGGGGGTCACGCTCCTGCGCGCCGCCGCCGGCCCGGCGGCGGGCGAGGCGACGCTGCGCGTCTCGCGGCTGCACCCGACGCTTGCCTCCGTCGCCCCCGGCTTCGCCGAGCGCATGGGCGGCGCGGCGGGATTCGCCCATGTCGCCTGGGACGCCGAGGAGACGGCGCCGGTGGTCACGCTCGACAGCCTGATCGCCACGCACGGGCTGCCGCGCCTGATCAAGATCGACGTCGAGGGCTACGAGGCGGAGGTTCTGGCCGGGCTGTCGGCGCCGGTGGACTGGATCTCGTTCGAGTACCTGCCGGCGGCGCTCGACCTCGCCTTCGCCTGCATCGACCGGCTCGAGGCGCTGGCGCCGCGACGCTACAACCTCATGCAGGGCGAGCGGCTGGCCTTCGCCCTGCCCCGCTGGCTCGCCGCCGCGGCGTTCCGCGCAGCACTCGTGGCCGCCGCGCGCGACGGGCGCTCGGGGGACGTCTATGCGCGGGCGTAGCCTGATCGCCGCCCTCGCGGGCGCGGGCGCGCTCTACCTGGCGCTCGCCATGCCGAACCATCCGGGGGCGGCGACCTGGGGGGCGCTCGCGGTCGTTCCGCTGGAGCTGCCGGCGCTCGTGCTCGCCTTCGCGCTGGCCCGGGGCGCGGGCGCCCGGATCCTGCGGGCGGCGGCGGCCGGGACGCTGACGGCGATGGTCGTGGTCAAGGCCGCCGACCTCGCCGCGCATCTCGCCTTCGGCCGCGCCTCGAACCTGGCCTTCGACCGGCCGCTCGTGGTCGCCGGCGTGCGGCTGGCGCGCGGGGCGCTGGGACTTCCGGCGACGGTCGCGCTCGTCGCCGGGGTCGTTCTCGTGGCGGCGGCCGTCGCCGCCGGGCTCTGGCGCGCCACGGGACCGCTCGCCCGGCTGGAGGTTCCGCAGCGGCTGCGCCTGCCGGCGGCGGCGGCGGCGGCGGTCGCGCTGGCGCTCGTCGCAGCCGACGCATTGCGGCCGTTCGATCCGCCGGGGGCGGCCTTCACCACCCGCCTTGCCAAGGAGCATGTCGCCGACGCGCTGCAAGCACGGCGCGACCTCGCCGAGTTCCGCGCCGCTGCCGCGACCGACCCGGCGGCTGCCACTCCGGGGACGGCGCTCGGCGCGCTCGCGGGACGCGACGTGTTCGTGATCTTCGTCGAATCCTACGGGCGCGTCGCGCTGGAGATGCCGGAAGCGGCGGCGGCGGTTCCGCCCGCCCTGCGCGAGACGGCGGACATGCTGGCGGCGCGCGGGCTCGCGGCGCGCTCGGGCTACGTCGCGAGCCCGATCGTCGGCGGCCAAAGCTGGCTCGCCCATGCGACCGCGCTCTCCGGGCTGACCGTCGACAGCGAGGCGCGCTATCGCGCGCTGACGTCGAGCCCGCGCCGGACGCTGCTGCACCTCGCCGCCGCGGCCGGCTGGCGAACGGTAGGGGTGATGCCGGCGATCACCCTCGCCTGGCCGGAGGGCGCGTGGTTCGGCTACGACCGGGTGCTCGCCTCGGCGGATCTGGGCTATGGGGGCGCGGCCTTCGGGTGGATGGCGATGCCGGACCAGTTCACGCTCGCGGCGCTGGAACGGGCCGAGCTCGACCGGCCGGGGCGCCCCCCCGTCCTTGCGGAAGTGGCCCTGGTGTCGTCGCATGCGCCCTGGACGCCGCTCCCCCGCCTCGTGCCCTGGGAGACGCTCGGCGACGGCGCAGTCTTCGCCGCGCAGGCGGCGGAGGGCCCGGCGCCGGAGGAGATCTGGCGCGACCGCGACCGGCTGCGAGCCCAGTATGCGGCCGCCATCGCCTACAGCCTGCGCGCGGTGACGGGCTTCGTCGAGCGACGCGCGGCGACCGGACCGCTCGTCGTCGTGCTCGGCGACCATCAGCCGGCGCCCGTCGTCACCGGGGTCGGGGCGGGCCGGGACGTGCCGGTCCACGTCATCGGCCCGCCGGACCTCGTCGATCGGCTGGCCGGCTGGGGCTGGGCCGCCGGAATGACGCCGGACCCCGGCGCCCCGCCGATGGCGATGGCCGATCTGCGCGACCGGCTGCTTGCGTCCTTTACTGGGCCGGCCCCGACGCTAGTCTCAAACAGATGACGACGGAACACGCGCCAGCGAACGGGACAGGCTTCGCGCAGCAGGCCGAGGCGAGCGCGGCGGTATGGGCCGCGCTCCTCGCCGTGCGCGGCGGCGCCGCGCCGGCGCCGGACCCGGGGTGGAGCCCAGCGGAGCGGGCGGCGTGGCAGCTCTACCTGCCGCTCGCGGGCGCGGGTGGTCGGACGCCCTTCTGGTTCGGGCAGGTCGGGCAGTCGCTGGACGGCCGGGTGGCGACGGTCGCCGGCGACGCGACCGCGGTCTCGGGCCAGCAGGGACTGGCGCACCTGCACCGCTGCCGGGCGCTCGCCGATGCGGTGATCGTCGGGGTGTGCACCGCCCTCGCGGACGACCCGCGGCTGACGGTGCGGCTGGTCGAGGGGCCGAACCCGGCGCGCGTGATCGTCGATCCGCGCGGGCGGATGCCGAACGACGTGGCGGCCTTCGCCGACGACGGCGCGCGGCGGCTGGTGGTGCAGGCGTGCAGCACACGTCGGCCGCGCGGCGTCGAAGTGGTGGCGCTGCCGGCCTGCGAGGGCTGGATCGCGCCGGCGGCGATCCGCGCGACATTGGCGGCGCGCGGGCTCGGGCGGGTGCTGGTCGAAGGCGGCGGCCGGACCCTCGCCGGCTTTCTGGAGGCGGGGTTGCTCGAGCGGCTTCACGTCGCCATCGCCCCGCTGATCATCGGGTCGGGGCCGTCGGGGCTCCGGACCGCGCCGATCGCCCGCCTGTCGGACGCGCTGCGGCCGGAGACCCGGGTCTACGGGCTGGAGACCGACGTCGTCTTCGACTGCGCGCTCGCGGGCGGCAGCGCCAGCACGTCGACGTGGCCGACGAAGACGGAGACGGCGGCGGAGGCGGTCGCGGTGCGGGCCTGACCCCAGGCCGGGGCGTCGACGAATCCGGCCTCGGCGGCGGCTCCGGCGATCCCCTCGACGAGCGCCGAGACGAGCGCCCCGGGCGGCAGGCGCCACGGGCTGTCGGCGCAGCGGACCGTGTAGCCGCGGGTGCGGAATGCGGCGCAGAGCGCGCCGGGCGCGTGCGGACCGAGGGCGGGTCCGCCGAGCCCCTTGTCGCGTCGCATGTGCTGACGGAACGCCGCGGCGACCGCGGCGTCGCCGGCGATAGGCGGGTCGAATGCGAGCCGTCCGTCGAAGGTCAGGGCCGCATAGAGGGCGAGGCCGTGGGCGGCGAGCCGATCGGCGAGGCCGGCGATCCAGTCCTCCGCGGCGAGGTCGAACAGCGCGGAAGCGACGACGAGGCGGACGCCGTCGAGCGGCAGGGCGTCGAGGTCGGCAAGCTCCAGGCGGCAGGTCTCGGCGCCCGGCGTGCGGGCGGCGGCGAGGGCGAGGAGGCCGGCGTCGCGGTCGGCGAGCCGCCAGCGCGGTCCGGGCGGGAAGGCCCGGGCGAGCGCGCCGGTTCCGCAGCCGAGGTCGAGCCCGAGTCCGTCGCCGAGGTGCGCGGCGGCCGCCGCGAGCAGACCGGGGGCGCGCGCCGCGCGGTCGGCCGGCTCGCGCAGGTCGAGCCAGGCAGCGTCGAAGCCCGGGGGATCAGCGGCGGCCAGCGGCGAGCGCGCCCGCGACGATCGCCGCGGCGTCGGCCCAGCGCGGCAGGCCGAGGCCGGCGCGGAACGCCGCCTCGGCGGCGGCGGCGCGGCGCGCGGGATCGTCGAGAAGAAGGGAAAGCACCGCGGCGAAGGCCTCCGGGTCGCCGGGCGGCACGAGTCCGCCGGCGTTGGCCGGAACGAGCGCGGCGATGGCGGCGGCGTTGCACGCCACCACGGGCAGGCCCTGGCTCATCGCCTCGGCGAAGGCCATGCCGTAGCCCTCGTACTCCGACGCCAGCGCGAAGACGTCCGCCTCGGCCATCAGGGCGCGGGTGTCGGCGACCACGCCGAGGAGTTCGATCCGATCGCCGAGGCCGGCCGCCTCGACGCGGGCGGCGAGGTCCGCGGCGCAGGCGGGATCGAGCGCGGCCGATCCGACGATGCGCGCGCGCCAGGGGCGGTCGGCGAGCCGGGCGAGCGCATCGACCAGCACGTCGTGCCGCTTGCGCGGGATCAGCGAGCCGACGGACAGGATCAGCGGCGGCTCGCCCGCTCCCCGGCTGCGCGGAGCCGGATCGACGCCGGGCGGCGCGACGACGATGCGCTCGAGCCCGACGCCGAACCCCGCGGCCAGCCGGGCGGCGGTGGCGGGGCTGGTGCAGATCACCGTCTCGGCGCTGGCCAGCGCCGCGCGCTCCGAGGCGAGGAGCGCCGCGGCTTGCGCGGGCGTCAGCCCGGTTTCGTCGCCGAGGGGATGGTGGACGAGCGCGACGAGCCGCAGCCGGGCCGCCGCAGCGGCGGCAGCTTCGGGC
>NZ_JAGOID010000188.1 GCF_017995835.1 Amaricoccus sp. | reverse complement strand
AGCCCCAGGCTGCGCGGCGGCGCCTCGGCGCCGAGATCCGCGTCGAGCGCGGGGCGAATGTGGATGGCCGCCGCCGGCACCGCGACCCGCCGGCCGCGGGTGAGATTGACCGCCGCGACACGGGCCACGCGCGCGCCGCCCGTCCAGTCGCGGTCGATGGCCGGGTCCGACGGACCCTCGAACAGAGCGGGCGGGGCGAGTTGGGCCAGTACCTCCGCCGCCTCTCCGGCGAGGCGCGCCCCGGCTTCGGCAAGGTCGCGGCCCCCGCCACCGACCGGAACACCGCGGCAGGCGGCGCCAAGATAGACGAAGCCCGGCGCCGCCGCGTTCGGCAGTGTCATGACCCAGTCGAGCGCGGACAGCGACGGCAGCAGGAGGGCGGACCCGCGCCCCGGTGCCAGCGCCTCTCGCAGCCGCGCGACGCTGCGCGGAAATGCGACGTTTGATGGCGCGGCGAGCGTCATTTCGAGGTCCGGCTGTCCACCCTGCTGGCTATTGGAATTCTTAACGCCAATTAACCATAAAGCACAGGACTTTCGTCCCTGCCCGGGAAAAGGCCGCTCGGTCTCGGTGCTAGTCTAGCCGGTCCTGGCTCAGCATGTAAATCACCGTCCCGATAAGGACGAGCACGGCGAAGAAGAGGAAGATCGCGGCGTAGCCCGCCGCCGGCGCCGCGTCCGGCGCGCCGTCCAGCACGGCGAACAGGCGTCCACTCGCAATCTGCAGCAGGCCGGCGCCACCGATGCCCATCAGATTGACGATTGTGACGCCGCGGCCGGCGAGGTGGTGCGGGAAGAACGCGCGCCCATGCGCCAGGACCATCGGATAGGAAGCGCCGAAGAACCCGACCCCGGCAAGCAGCAGGGCCGACCGCGCGACGCTCCCGTCCGGCCAGAGCGCGAGCAGCCCGAAGCAGAGGGCAACGGCGAGATTGCCGCCGATGATCACCCATTTCCGTGTGCCGAACAGCCGGTCGAGCGGTCCGTAGGCGAAGTTGCCGAGCACCATCGCGACCGCCATCCACAGCGTCAGCACACCGATCCGCCCGTGGCCGAGGCCGAAGACATCGGCGAAATAGGGACCGGCCCAGAGGCCGCGGATACCCGCCGCCGGTCCGTAGCTGACCGCCATCAACGGCACCATGAGGAGGAACGCCGGCCGGGTCAGCAGATGCAGGAACCCCGCGCCGTCCGCTTCCGCGGGTGGAGCCGGCGCGGGGTCCCGGATCAGGGCAAGCAGCGCGAGCCCGACGGCGAGCGTCGCGGCCGCGACGATCCAGATCGCCGCGCGCCAACCTAGCGCGTCCGCGGCCCAGGTCAGCGGCGCCGCCGCCGCGAGGTTGCCGGCCGAGCCGATGCCGATCATGAGCCCGGCGAGGCTCGCGAACATGGCCGGCGGATAGACCCGCGCAAAGATATAGATCGACGCCATCAGGATCGGCGCGCAGCCGATGCCGATCAGCGCCATGGCGAGCACGATCGCCAGCGGCGAGGTCGCGGTCGCAAAGGCCGCCGCGCCACCGGCGCCGCCCAGGATGAAGAGATAGCCCGCCGTCCGCCGCGGTCCGATCCCGTCGAGCAGATGCCCGACCGGGATCTGCATGGCGGCGAAGACCGCGAACCAGAGGCCGGAGGCGAGCGCCAGATCCTCGGGCGTGGCGCCGAGGTCCTGCTTCAGCATTGGCGCCAGCACGGCGAGAAACGCCCGGTAGAACTGGCTGAGCACATAGCCGAACACCAGCGCGGCGAAACCGGCGCGCATCCCGGCCGTCGCCCCCGGCGCGGACGGGTCCGCCGTCTCGGTCATGTCGCTTCTCCCGTTCAGGCCCGTTCGCGCCGCGCTTCAGTCCGGCGCCAGTCGATAGTGGTAGGCGCCGGCATCTGTCATGCCAAGGCCCCGATAGAGGGCAACGGCTGGCGCGTTGGCCTGCCCGACGGCGAGGGCGAGGCTCGACGCGCCTTCGGCCGCGGCCCAGCGTCCCGCCGCGCGGACCAGGCGCGCGCCGAGGCCGCGGCGGCGCGACGCCGGGTCGATGACCACCGAATGCAGCATCGCGACGCCGGCGTGGATATCGGCGAAGGCGCAGCCCGCCGGCCTGTCGCCGTCGCGGACCAGCAGCCAGATTTTCGGCTCGGTCACCCGCGCCATCACGGCGAGCCGTCCGGCGCCGATGCCGTTCGCGGCCCAGAGTTCGACCATCCGCGCCAGCGGCGCGGCGCAGCGCACCGTCGCCCAGTCGGGGTCCGTCCCGCCGATTTCACCCGCGGGCGCGGCGAAGATCGAGTTCGGCCCCTCGATGCCATAGCCGCGCGCGGCGAGCGCGGCGTCGAGCGCCGCCTCGTCCGGCCGGATCAGGAAGCGCGGCCGCTGGCCCATCGCGCGCATCGCGACCTCCGCCTCGGTCGGATCGTCGAAGGCGCCGTCAAGCGTCGCCGCCGAGGCGCGCCCGCCGCCGCCCTCGCCCCGGCGCAGGGTCCAGGATCCAAGACGGCGGGTCTCGGCGGCGGGCCAGCAGGCGGTGAGAGCGTCGAAAACCCGCATCAGATCACCACCTGTTCGGTTTGGCGGCGACCCGCGGCGATGCGCTCGAAACCGAGCGGCCCGAGATCGAGGCTCTGGTAGCCGCCGGTCGCGATCACTTCCGCCAGCCCTCGACCGACCGCCGGCGCCTGTTGCAGACCGTGGCCGGAAAATCCGTTGGCGAACAGGAAGTTGCCGATCTCCGGATGCGGACCGAGGATCGCGTTCGCATCAAAGAGGTTCATGTCATAGTGCCCCGCCCAGAAGCGGCCGAGGCGCAATGCCTCGAAATTCGGCGAGCGCGCGGCGAGGGCGGGCCAGACGATATCCTCCCATTCCGCGTGTCGGGGTTCGAAATCCTCGGCCGCGGCGGCCGGGTCGGGATCGGGCGCCGCCCCCGCGATGAAGAGCGCGCCCTCGGGCCGGCACCAGACGCCGCTCGGGTCGATCATCAGCGGCGGGCGGCCCTTGGGCGGATCCGCGCAGGCGAAGGAAAAGACCGTGCGCTTGCGCCGCTCGATCGGCAGGACGATGCCGGCCATCGCCGCGATTTCCGCGCCCTGGCCACCGGCGGCATTGACGAAGACCCCACAGGCGAGCGCGCCACCCGACGCGAGGCGAACCTCTGCCACCCGCGGCCCGGCCAACCCCAGCCCGATCACCTCATCCCGCGCGAAGGCAACGCCGGCGGCGCGCGCCTGCGCCCGAAAGCC
>NZ_JAGOID010000095.1 GCF_017995835.1 Amaricoccus sp. | reverse complement strand
ATCGCGAGATGATCGCCGCCGCCGTCGTCGTGTCGGCCCCGAAGCGGGCGGCGAGGTCGATCACCCATTGCGTCGTCTGCAACTCGCGCTCGACCGGGATCGGGCGCGGCAGGCCGGTCACGTTCTTGACCCCGCGGGTCAGCCAGTTCTCGTTCTTCAGCATCGCCAGGATGATCTCGGAGATGCCGAGCGTGGCGATGGCGAGGTAGTCCGAGCGCAGCCCGAGGGTGATCTTGCCGACGAGGTAGGCCGCGCCGGCGGCAAACACCCCGCCCACCGCCCAGGCGACCAGGATCGGCAGGCCGAGCCCGCCGAGATAGCCCGCCGCCGCCGGGTTGACCGCCTCGATCGCCTCGGAGGCAGGGTCGAGGAACAGCCGCATGACGAAGTAGCCGACCACGATGATGGCGAGCCCCGCCGCCCCGCGCAGGCTCGGCGGCAGCCGGTCCCGCGCGAAGAGGGCGATGCCGATCGCGCCGAAGATGGCGATGGCCGACAGGACGAGGTTCCACCCGCCCGCGGCCAGCGCGCCCGGGGTGGGCGGCATGGCGACGAGCACCGCCGCCACGCCGCCGAGCGCCGCGAAGCCCATGATGCCGGTGTTGAAGAGCCCGGCGTAGCCCCACTGCATGTTGACCCCGAGCGCCATTACGGCGGAGATCAGTTGCAGGTTCAGGATCGCGAGCGCCAGCGTCCAGCTCTGGAACAGGCCGACGGCGACGATCAGGAGCGCCATGCCGGCATAGAGCAGCGCGATGCGGCCCGGTCCGCTCATATCACGCGCCCCCTGAAGATGCCGGTCGGCCGCACCAGCAGCACGATGACGAGGATGATGAACGAGACGGCGAACTTGTAGTCGGTGCCGAGCATCTGCACGAGCCCGTCGGGCTGCGCCCCCTCGGGCAGGACGTAGCCGAGCACCTGCCGGTAGGCGTAGGTCAGCATGACCTCGGAGAAGGCGATGATGAACCCGCCCGCGATGGCGCCGAAGGGCTGGCCGATGCCGCCGACGATCGCCGCGGCGAAGATCGGCAGCAGGAGCTGGAAGTAGATGAACGGCCGGAACGACTTGTCGAGCCCGTAGAGCACGCCCGCGATCGTCGCCAGCGCCGCCGCGAGGATCCAGGTGATCGCGACGATCCGGTCGGGGTTGATGCCGGAGAGGAGCGCGAGATCCTCGTTGTCGGAATAGGCGCGCATTGCCTTGCCGGTGCGGGTGCGCTGGAGGAACCAGAACACCGCGCTCACCACCAGGACCATGACGACGAGGGTGAGGAGCTGACTCGTCCGCAGCGCCAGGCCTTCGTCGAGGCCCGTCATCTCCTTGAAGTCGTTGACGCGGATGACGAAGCGGGCGCCGTCTTCGAAGCGCTGGTCCGCGGTGCCGATGAAGAACCGGGTCAGCGCGTTGTAGATGAACATCACGCCGACCGAGGCGATGACGAAGATCACCCCCGCGCTGCGCTGTCGCCGGTAGAAGCGATAGACCCAGCGGTCGGTCACGAGCGCAAGGAGCACCGCGGCGAGGATGCCGAAGGGCAGCGCGAGCAGCGCGGTCGGCAGCACGCCGAAGCCTATGCCCATCGCCTGCATCTGCCATGTGACGAGAATCGTCGCCATCGTCCCGAAGGCCATCAGGTCGCCGTGGGCGAAGTTCGAGAACCTCAGCACGGCGTAGATCAAGGTCACCCCGAGCGCCCCGAGCGCCAGCTGCGCCCCGTAGGCCGCCGCGGGAATGATCACGAAGTTCGCCAGCACGACGAGGGCGTTCATCAGGTCGGTCAAGCGCGCGCCACCCCTTGCTGCGACCGCGCCTGTGGCGACGCGCGCCCCGCGGTCGCGGTATTGTTAGCGAAACGCCGCGAGGCTGTCTTCGGAAAAGAGAAAGCCGGCCGGTCGCCTTGGCGCTTGATCGGTCGCGCCGCCGGCGGCAACAGTGACGCGGGAGCGCTTTCCATGGACGCCCGGGCGGAGATCCTGATTGTCGGCGCCGGCCCGACCGGCCTCGTGCTCGGCCTCGCGTTGGCGCGCCGCGGGATCGGGTTCCGGCTGATCGACGCCGAGCCGGGTCCGGGGGCGCAGTCGCGGGCGATGGCCGTGCATGCCCGCACGCTGGAATTCTATCGCCAGTTCGGCTTCGCCGACGAGGTCGTCGCGCAGGGCATCGTCTCGGAGGCGATCCGGCTGCGCGCGCCGGACGCGGGGGGCGGGAGCCGCGAGGTGGTCCGCATCCGGTTCGGCGACATCGGCCGCGGGCTGAGCCGCTATCCGTTCGTGCTGAGTTATCCGCAGGATCTGCACGAGCGGCTGCTGGTTGGCCGGCTCGCGGCGGCCGGCGGCGGGGTGGAGTGGGACACGCGCCTGACGGGGCTCGTCCAGGACGCGGACGGCGTCGAGGCGACGATCGCCCGGACCGGCGGCGAGGTCGAGGTCGCCCGCTTCGCCTACGTCTGCGGCTGCGACGGGGCGCACAGCGCGGTGCGCGACGCGCTCGGGACCGGCTTCGGCGGCGGCGTCTACGCCCAGCCCTTCTACGTCGCCGACGTGGCGATCGCCGGCCCGGGCGACACCGATCTCCGCGTGAACCTCGGGGAGGACATCCTCGCGCTGATGTTCCCGGTGCGGACCACCGGCATGCACCGCCTGATCGGGCTGGTCCCCCGGCGGCTGTGGGACAAGACCGACCTCGGCTTCGCGGACATCCGCGCCGAGGTCGAGGCGCTGGTCGGGATCCGCGTCGCGGAGGTGAACTGGTTCTCGCGCTACCGCGTTCACCACCGCGTCGCCGACCGCTTCACCGTCGGGCGGGCGTTCCTGCTCGGCGACGCCGGCCATGTCCACAGTCCGGTCGGCGGGCAGGGCATGAACACCGGCATCGGCGACGCCGTGAACCTCGGCTGGAAGCTGGCGCACGTCATGTCGGGCCGGGCCGATCCGCGGCTGCTCGCGAGCTACGATCCCGAGCGCCTGACCTTCGCGCGCAGCCTCATCGCGACGACCGACCGGCTGTTCAGCGTGATCGTCGCCGGCGGCGTCGGCGGCGAGTTGCTGCGCCGGATCGCGATCCCAGCGGTCGTCGGCGTCGGGGCCCGCTTCGGCGCGACCCGCCGCGCCGCCTTCGGGCGCGTCTCGCAGATCCGCATCGCCTACCGCGACAGCCCGCTCAGCGTCGGGGCCGTCGGCGCTGTCCGGGGCGGGGACCGCCTGCCGTGGGTCGCGGACGGCGCGGGCGACAACTTCGCCCCGCTCGATTCGCTGGACTGGCAGGCGCATGTCTATGGCGAGGTTCATCCGGACCTCGGCGCCGAGGCGGCCCGGCTCGGGCTGCCGGTCCACCGCTTCGCCTGGAGCGCCGCGACGGAGAAGGCGGGGCTGCGCCGTGACGCGGTCTATGTCGTGCGGCCCGACGGCCATGTCGGGCTGGCCGCGGCCGATCAGGGCGCCGCCGGCCTCGCGGCGTATTTCGGGGAGATCGGCGCGCGTCCGGGTTAGTGGTTGGCGGCGCGCTCAGCCCCCGAGGAATGTGCGCCGGACCTCGGGATCAGCGAGGAGCGCCGCGCCGGTGTCGGTGAAGCGGTTGCGGCCCTGCACCAGCACATAGCCCTTGTCGGCGATGGCCAGCGCCTGGCGGGCGTTCTGCTCGACCATCAGGATCGAGATGCCGGTGCGCGCGATCTCGATGATCTTGTCGAAAAGCTCGTCCATGACGATCGGCGACACGCCCGCGGTCGGCTCGTCGAGCATCAGCACCTTGGGCTGGGTCATCAGCGCGCGCCCCACCGCGACCTGCTGGCGTTGGCCGCCCGAAAGCTCGCCCGCCGGCTGCCGGCGTTTCTGGCGCAGGATCGGGAAGAGGTCGAAGATGATCTCCATCGTCGCCATGAAATCGTCGTCACGGATGTAGGCCCCCATCTCGAGGTTCTCCTGCACCGTGAGGTTGACGAAGACGTTCGAGGTCTGCGGCACGAAGCCCATGCCGGAGCGCACCCGCTGCTGCGGCGACAAGGCGGTGATGTCGTCGCCGTCGAGCCGGACGTGCCCGTCCCGCAGGTGCAGCATCCCGAACACGGCCTTCATCGCCGTCGACTTGCCGGCGCCGTTCGGGCCGACGATTACGGCGATCTCGCCCTTCTCCACCGCGATGGTGCAGCCGTGGAGGATGTCGGCCCCGCCATAGCCGCCGGTCATGCTCTCGCCGATGAGATAGCTCATCGCGACCTCGCCGCGATCGGGAAAGAACGACGCTCCCCGGGCCGGGGCAGGGCCGGGGCGGTGTGCGGGCGGCTGACGGCGTCGATCATGCGTCCTCTTTTCCCATTTGCTAGTCCAGCAATGCCCGTCTGCGCAAGAGGCGCGGACACGCGCTTGCCACGTTCCCGCGAAGTCGCGAGGCCGGGCCTTGAGTTCTTGTGCAGTGCAGTATAGGCCGCGACTGGGCGGCTGCGTGCCCATGGAGGGGCTTATGGACACGAAGCGGCGACAGGGGCGCAAGCGGATCAACCTCGCGCTCCAGGGCGGCGGCTCGCACGGCGCCCTCACCTGGGGCGTGCTCGACCGCCTGCTCGAGGACGGCAGGCTCCAGATCAGCGCCATCAGCGGCACCAGCGCCGGGGCGATGAACGCGGTCGTCCTCGCCGACGGCTACGAGCGCGACGGACCGGACGGCGCCCGTGCGGCGCTGTCGCAGTTCTGGAAGGCGGTCAGCGACGCGGCGCGGTTCTCGCCGATCCAGCGCAGCCTCTGGGACCGCATGAGCGGTCGCTACAGCCTCGACCGCTCGCCGGGCTATCTCTTCATGGAGAGCCTGAGCCGGGTGTTCTCGCCCTACGATCTGAACCCGACCAACGTGAACCCGCTGCGCGACATTCTCGAGCGCCACGTCGACTTCGACAACGTCAACCGCCGGCGCGCGGTTCAGGTCTTCGTCACCGCGACCAACGTCCGCACCGGCCGCCCGCGCATCTTCGGCAAGGGCGACGTCACCGTCGACAGCGTGCTCGCCTCGGCCTGCCTGCCGCAGATGTTCCCCGCCGTCGAGATCGGCGGCGAGCACTACTGGGACGGCGGCTTCGCCGGCAACCCGGCGCTCTATCCGCTGATCGACAACCGCGCGAGCCAGGACATCGTGGTGGTGCAGATCAACCCGATCGACCGCCGGAAGCTGCCGCGCTCGGCGCGCGAGATCATCAACCGCGTCAACGAGATCAGCTTCAACACCAGCCTGATCAAGGAACTGCGCGCCATCGCCTTGACCCAGCGCATCGCCGACGAGGCGGGGCTCGACCTCGGGCACCGGCGCACGTTCCTGCACATCATCCACACCGAGGAGGAGGTGGAGGACCTCGCCGCCTCCTCCAAGCTCAACGCCGAATGGGGCTATCTGCGGATGCTGTTCGAGCGGGGCAGGGGCTGGGCGGATGCCTGGCTCGCCGAGCACTTCGACGACATCGGCCTGCGCTCGACGCTTGATCTCGACGAAATTTTCGAGGACGCGCCCCGGCCGGCGCTCCCGACGCCCGAAGAGCCCGTCGATCCCGAGGAGAAGGCCTGATGGGCATCCTGATCATCCTCGCCGCGCTCGTCGCGCTCATGTATCTCGCCTATCGCGGGATGAGCCTGCTGTTGCTCACGCCGCTCCTGTCGCTCCTCGCGGTGCTGCTCTCCGGCGAGGGCCGCATCCTCGCCAACTACACCCAAGTCTTCATGACCGAGACGGGCGCCTTCATCATCTCCTTCTTCCCGCTGTTCCTGCTCGGCGCCGTGTTCGGCAAGCTGATGGACGCCAGCGGCTCGGCGCGCGCGCTGGCCGAGGGGTTGGTGCGGCTCCTCGGGACCGGGCGCGCCATCCCGGCCGTGGTGATCGCCTGCGCGGTGATGACCTATGGCGGCGTGTCGCTCTTCGTCGTCGCCTTCGCGGTCTATCCGATCGCCGCGGCGCTGTTTCACCGCGCCGGGATCAACAAGGCGCTGATCCCGGCGACGATCGCGCTCGGGGCCTTCACCTTCACCATGTCGGCGCTGCCCGGCACGCCGTCGATCCAGAACGCCATCCCCATGCCGTTCTTCGGCACGACGCCCTTCGCGGCGCCCGGTCTCGGCGTCCTCACTGCCGCGGTGATGTACATCGTCGGGCGCCAGTGGCTCTACTATCGCGCCCGCCAGCTCGGGGCCGGCTACGGACCTTATGAGCCCCCGCATGTCGTCGAGCACGAATCCGGCCTGCCCTCGAGCCTCGTGGCGTCGCTGCCCCTCGTCCTCGTGATCGCGCTCAACCTCGTCTTCACCTTCGTCCTCATCCCGCGGATGGACACGAGCTACCTCGCGACGCCGCTCTTCGGCGAGACCGACATCGAGGAGGTGCGCGGCATCTGGTCGATCATCGCGGCGCTGTTCTTCTCGATCCTCGCGCTCATCGCGCTGAACTGGGGCCGGCTGAGCGGTCGGGTGACGCGGCTGATGGACGAAGGCGCCGAGGCGTCGCTCATGCCGATCTTCAACACCGCGAGCCTTGTCGGCTTCGGCTCGGTGATCGCCACGCTGGCGGCCTTCGCGGCGATCCGCGACGAGATCGTGCACGTGGGCGGGGACAACGTGCTGGTCTCGATCGCGATCGGGGTGACCATGCTCTCGGCGATGACCGGCTCGGCCTCCGGCGGCATGTCGATCGCGCTGACCACGCTCGGCGACCAGTACCTCGCCATGGCCGAGGCGACCGGCGTGTCGCCGGAGCTGCTGCACCGCGTCACCGCCGTGGCGGCCGGCAGCCTCGACACGCTGCCGCACAACGGCGCGGTGATCAGCCTGCTCGCGATCTGCGGGCTGACCCATCGCGACAGCTACAAGGACCTCGCCATCGCCGGCATCGGCGCCCCGGTGATCGCGCTGATCTTCCTCGTGGTGGTGGGCTCGATCGTCGGATCGTTCTGACAACCGGATCCCCTGACGATCGGGGCCCGCGGCGCGCCATCCCTATGGCGGCGCGGCGCTCGACACCCCGGCCTTGTTCTTCAGGCCGCGGCCGAGATAGGCCTCGATCACCGCCTCGTTCTTCATCACCTCGGCCGGCGTGCCGATGGTCAGCACCTTGCCCTCGGCCATGACGATCACCGGGTCGCAGAGCCGCCCGATGAAGTCCATGTCGTGCTCGACCATGCAGAACGTGTAGCCCCGCTCGCGGTTGAGCCGCAGGATCGCGTCGCCGATGGTGTTGAGCAGCGTGCGGTTCACGCCCGCGCCCACCTCGTCAAGAAAGACGATCTTGGCGTCCACCATCATCGTCCGGCCCAGTTCGAGCAGCTTCTTCTGCCCGCCGGAGAGGTTGCCGGCGTACTCGTCCGCCACGTGCCCGATCTCGAGGAAGCCGATCACGTCGTCGGCGCGGGCCCGCACCTCCCGCTCCCGCGACCGCACCTTGCCGCCGCGGAACCAGGCGTCCCACAACACCTCGCCCGGCTGCTCCGCCGGCACCATCATCAGGTTCTCGCGCACGGTCAGCGTCGAGAATTCGTGGGCGATCTGGAAGGTTCGGAGCAGGCCCTTGTGGAAAAGCTCGTGCGGCGTCAGCCCGGTGATGTCCTGGCCATCGAGGAACACCTTGCCCGAGGTCGGCTTGTAGTGTCCGGCGATCACGTTGAAAAGCGTCGACTTTCCCGCCCCGTTCGGCCCGATCAGGCCGGTGATCGAACCGTTGGCGATCTCGATCGTCGCGCCGTCGACGGCACGGATGCCGCCGAAATGCATGTTGAGGTCTTCGACACGGATCATGACCAGCCCTCGGTTGCCTGACCGGCCCCGGGCTTCCGCCCGGAGCCGGAATGCGGCCTGGCGGGCCGGAGGATCAACGGAAGCCGACCGTCTCGACCGTGCCGCCTTCGATCTTGTACTCGCGATAGGAGCCGGCGGCCTCGCCCGCGCCGATCAGCTCGACGCCGGTGACGCCGACATAGTCGACGTCGCCGCCGCCTGCGACGATCTCGAGGCCCTTGGCGAGTTCGCCGACGTTGATCTGCTCGCCCGGCGCGTTCGCCACCTCCATAATGGCCGCGGCGATCCCGGCCCGGTCGGTCGAGCCCGATTTCTGCATCGCCAGCGCGATCAGGGCGGCGGCGTCGTAGCTCTCGCCGGTGTAGGACGAGGTGCCGTCGAAGCCCGCGGCCTTGGCCGCCTCGACGAACCTCGCGGTGTTCGGGCTGTCGGAGCCCGGCACGATGCCGACCACCTTGCCGTCCAGCTCCGGACCGATCGCGTCGATCAGGCTCTGCCCCCACATGCCGTCGCCGAGGAAGAAGCTCTCGAACGCGCCCTGGTCGAGCGCCCCCTGGATGATGCCGCGGCCGCCCTGGTCGACATAGCCGAACACCATCAGGTGCTCCGCCCCGGACGCGGCGAGCGCGCCGACCTCGGCGGAGTAGTCGCCCTTGCCGTCCTCGTGCGGCTCGTTCGCGAGCACCTTGCCGCCGGCGGCGGTGAAGGCGCTGACGAAGGCGTCCGCGAGACCCTTGCCGTAGTCGTTGTTGGTGTAGGTCACCGCGACCTCGGAGATGCCGCGTTCCTTCAGCACCTGCGCGAAGACCTCGCCCTGCCGCGCGTCCGACGGCGAGGTGCGGAAGAACAGGCCGTTGTCGTTGATCGTGCTCAGCGCCGGTGAGGTGGCCGACGGCGAGATCATCACGACGCCGTTCGGCACCGCCACGTTGTTGGCGATGGCGATCGTCACGCCGGAGCAGTCGGCGCCGACGATGGCCGCGACGTTCTCGGAGGTGATCAGCCGCTCGGCGGCCGCCGTCGCCGCCGCGGCGTCGATGCAGGTCGAGTCGGCCCGGATCGGGTTCAGCTTGGTCCCGCCGAGCAGCTTGCCCGAGTCGGAGACTTCCTTGAAGGCGAGCTCGGCGCCCGCCGCCATGTGCGGCGTAATCGACTCGAGCGGGCCGGTGAAGCCGAGGATGATGCCGACGTTGGTCGTGTCCTGGGCGGAGGCGGCGGTTGCGACCATTGCGACGGCGGCCGACGCAAGCAGCAAGCGTTTCATCAAGTACGTTCCCCTGTTGGTTTTGTCTTCATCCGAGGTCGACGTCCCGCATCCCTGTCAAGGGCCGAGAATCGCCTGATTGCACAATATAAGCTCGCCGCTTGGTGGCAAGAAGCGGCGCCGCGCGGTTCCCGGAGGGCCCGCGCGTCAGACGATCCCCCCGGCGACGAGCCGGCGGGCGATCTCGCGGAAGGCGATTGCCTCGCGACTGTCAGGCCGCGCCGCGGCGACGGGCGTTCCCTCGTCGCCGGCAAGGCGGATGGCGATGTCGAGGGGGATCTCGCCCAGGAACGGCACGCCGATCCGTTCCGCTTCGGCGCGCGCGCCGCCATGGCCGAACACATGCGCCTCGTGCCCGCAGTTGGGGCAGACATAGGCCGACATGTTCTCGACGATCCCGAGCACGGGCACCTTGGTTTTCTCGAACATGTCCAGCGCCTTGCGCACGTCGAGCAGGGCGATGTCCTGCGGCGTCGAGACGAGGATCGCGCCCTTGACCGGGTAGCGCTGCGCCAGCGTCAGCTGGACGTCGCCCGTCCCGGGCGGCAGGTCGATCACCAGCGCGTCGAGCGGGGCCCACTCCACCTGGCCCATCAGCTGTTGCAGCGCCCCCATCAGCATCGGGCCGCGCCAGACCACCGCCTGGCCTTCGGCCAGCATCAGCCCGATCGACATGATCTTCACGCCGTGGTTGACGAGGGGCTCGATAACCTTGCCGTCGATTGACCGCGGCCTCTGGCTGACGCCCATCATTCGCGGGATCGACGGACCGTAGATGTCGGCGTCGAGCAGGCCCACGCGCTTGCCCTCGCGCGCCAGCGCGACCGCGAGGTTCGCGGCGACCGTGGACTTGCCGACGCCGCCCTTGCCGGAGGCGACGGCAATGATCGACCGGACCCCGGCGAGCGCTTCCGCCCCGGCCTGCGGCGTCGGATGCCGCCCGATCTTCAGATCCGGGGGTGGGGACTTCGGGGTGGGCCCGTGCGCGGTCAGGAGTGCCGAGACCGTCCCGACCCCGGGCAGCGCCTCGACCGCCCGCTGCGCCGCCGCGAGCACCGGCTCGAGCGACCGCCCGCGCGCGGGGTCGACCTCGAGCACGAAGCGCACCGTGCCTCCCTCCACCATGAGGGCGCGCACGATGTCGGCGTCGACGATGTTGCCGCCCTCCGGCATCGGCACGCCGCGCAGCGCCTCGAGGACGTCGGATCGGGTCACGGTCATGGCGGTCTCGCTGGTCTCGTCGTCTGTCTCTGCCCAAGATCGTCCACGCCGTCGGCCCCGGCAAGGGTTGCACGGCCGCGAAAGCCCGCGCGTTCGGTCGCGTTGCGCGCCTCGGCCCATCTTTTGTGCGTCGCACAAAAAGCGATCCCGAGCGTGTGAGGCTGGCGTGAGCCATTCGTGATGTAGCCAAGTTTATCGATGGTTAACAATGTGTTATCAGTGTTGCGTGTCATGCATGGCAGATCACCGCCCAGCGGGGTTGCTCGGGCTCCATGCTTCTCTATTTTGCAATGCAGCAAAAATGGAAACGCTCAAACCGAACGCTAACGAAAAGGAGGCAAACATGACGACTGCTCTGCTCGCCCCGTTCCGCGCCGGCGTCCACCAGGAGAGCGCCTACGACGGGTTGTTTTCCCGGGTCGCGGCCCGGATCGTGAAGTTCACGCAGTATCGGCGCACGCTCGCCGAGTTGCAGGCCCTCGCCGACTGGCAGCTCCGGGATCTCGGAATCGCCGGGATGGATCTCAGGACGCTCGCCCGCAAGGCGGCTTACGGAAACTGAACCGCACGCAGACGGCTCCCCGAGCCGCCGGCCGTTCATCGAATGCAAAGGACACCAGACCAATGACGAACATCGTTTCTCTCGACTACCGGATCGGCGCGGCCGATGCCGGAAGCGGTATCCTCGCCCGCATGCGCCAGGGTCTCGCCGACTACCGGATGTACCGCGCCACGATCGAGGAGCTGTCGCGGCTCACCGACCGTGACCTTGCCGACCTCGGCATCCATCGCGGCATGGTGCGCGACATCGCCCGGCAGGCGGTCTACGGGAACTGATCCCGCGCCACGCAGGGACAGAAAGCGAGGGGCCGGCCGCATCACGCGGCCGGCCCCTTGCGTTTCCGGGGCAGATGCTCCCGAGGCGTCAGGCGCGGGTGTCGCGGGTCACGCGGGTCCGGGCGAAGTCGACCTGCGCGCCCGCCGCGGAATAGGTTCGCAGCCGTCCCTGCGCCTCGTCGATGCGCGCGACCTCGGCGGCGGCGGACTTCACCCCGGCGATCGCAGCCTTGATCAGATGGCCGTTGCGCTCGGCGCGGGCCTTGAGCGCCGTCAGGAACCCCTGCGGGATCACGGTCTCCTGCGCGAGGATCTCGGCGATCAGCGCCTCGCGGCGTTCCACGAGCCCGGCGAGGTCGGCGATTGGCCCCTTGAGCAGCGTGCGGCGTTCCTCGTCGAGAAGCCTCAGCACCCGGTCGAAGCGGGACGGGGACGACAAAAGCGAGGCGATCATGTTCCTGGAGCCCTTGTTGCCTGCATGGCGTTGAAGATCCGCTCGGCGAGGCCGAGCCCGCCGCGGGCCTCGATCAGGCGCGCGTATTCTTCGGTGAGGAAGCTGCCGAAGGCGTCCTCGCCCGCGCCGCCGCCCCAGCCTTCCGGCGTCCTGTTGACGCCGCTGTGCTTCAGCATCTCGGCGACGAAGGCGCTCTCGAACGCCTGCGCCGCCTTGCGCGCAGCGGCCGCGTCGCGGGCCGGGGCAGGGGAGGGAGCGGCCCCGCCGTCGAGGGCGACGGCAGGCCGCGGGGCGATCGGCGGCAGGTCCATTCCGGGGCCTTTCGGGTCCGTGTTCGCGGCTATCCTTCGGCGGCGCCGGTAAAGAAATCGTAAGGCTTGCCGCGGAGTGATGGCCGCCAGCGCCCTCTCAGGCCGGAGCCCGCATGATCACCCCGGACGTCGCTCGCGCCAGGCCGGCCCAGCAGACCCCCTCCGAGCCGCCACGACCGGAGGCCGAGGCCGAGGTCGCCGAAGCGCCGGAGGCGGATTTCTCCGATCTCGTGGTTCTTGCCGGGGTAGAGCCGGAGGTCGCGGACGACCGCGCCGCCACCGCCGCGCCGTCTCCCCCGCCCTCGCAGCCGCCCGCCGTCCCGGTCGCGCCGCCGATGCTTGCGGCGGTGATCCTGCCCGAGCCCGAGCCCGAGCCCGAACCGGCGGACGGCGACGCCCCCGCGGAGGCTGCGCGCACGCAACCCGCCGCCGGCCCCGCCGCGCCGCCGGCGGCGGCGCCGGCCGT
>NZ_JAGOID010000187.1 GCF_017995835.1 Amaricoccus sp. | reverse complement strand
TGTCTGTCGAAACGCTCAGGGCGACGGCCGAAAGGCTGGTGGCCAATTGCCGCGAGGGCCGCGAATTGCAGGGTCTCGACGAACTCTACGACCCGAAGGCGGTCTCGGTCGAAGCCATGGACATGGACGGGCCCGGCTCGGCCGTCTCCGACGGCATCGCGGCGATCAGGGCCAAGCACGACTGGTGGAACGGCGCCTTCGAGGTCACCGGCGGCAAGATCGAGGGCCCCTACCTTCACGGCGCCGACCGGTTCGCGGTGATCTTCGCCATGGAGACCCGCAACAAGGCGACCGGCGAAACCAGCGCCATGCAGGAGCTCGCCGTCTACACCGTCGACGACGCCGGCAAGGTCGTGCGCGAGGAGTTCTTCTACTGACCCTTCCGGTCTGCCGGCCCGGTCCCGGGCCGGGCCGGGCTGCGGAGCGGACCGAGGAACACCCGCGACGCCGCCCCGAAGCCTCCGTGGCCGAAAGGGGCGCCGGCGGCCGGGGGCTTGCGCGTCGGAACCGGACGCTTGATTACTCCCGAAACACCTTCGGGAGGACTTCATGAAGTTCAATGGTCCAGCCCTGTTCCTGGCGCAGTTCGCCGGGGACACGGCGACATTCAACTCGTGGGACGCCATCACGAGATGGGCGGGGTCGATCGGCTACCTGGGCGTGCAATTGCCGTCCTGGGACGGACGGCTCTTCGATCTCGAACGGCCGCCTCGAAGGACTACTGCGACGAGATCAAGGGCGTCGCCGAGGCGAACGGCGTCGCGGTAACACTCCGGCGCCCGGGAACGAGCCAGGCGCGGCTGTCCTTCAGGTACAGGAATCCGGCTTGCCACCTTTTCAGGATTCGACAAGGCTTCGGCGCGCGGACAGGACGGCGCCGGCGTCGCGCCGCAGGGGAGGGTGAAATGGCGATCGTGGGAACCGCGACGGGACCGCGCAGGATCCGGCTCGGCATGGTCGGGGGCGGCAAGGACGCCTTCATCGGGGGCGTTCACCGCATCGCGGCCCGTATCGACGGCGAATACGATCTGGTCGCGGGGGCGCTGAGCTCCACGCCGGAGAAGTCGCGCGAAAGCGGCGCGGCGCTCGGGCTCGCGCCCGACCGGGTCTACGACGACTTCGAGGCGATGGCGAAGCGCGAGGCGCGGTTGAAGGACGGGATCGACGCCGTCGCCATCGTCACCCCGAACCACATGCACGCCCCCGCGGCGAAGGCGTTCCTCAAGCGCGGCATCCACGTGATCTGCGACAAGCCGCTGACGGCGACGCTACCGGAGGCGAAGCGGCTGGCGAGGATCGCGGCCGAGTCGGACGCGCTCTTCGTGCTGACCCACAACTACACCGGCTATCCGATGGTCCGGCAGGCGCGCGCCATGGTCGCCGAGGGCCTGCTCGGGCCGATCCGCGTCGTGCAGGCGGAGTATGCGCAGGACTGGCTCTCGGCCGACATCGAGTCGGGCGGGCAGAAGCAGGCGGGATGGCGGACCGACCCGGCGCGCACCGGAGCCGGCGGCTCGACCGGCGACATCGGCACGCACGCCTACAACCTCGCCTGCTTCGTCACCGGCCTGAAGCTCGAAAGCCTCGCCGCCGACCTCCAGGCCTTCGTTCCGGGGCGGCGAGTGGACGACAACGGCCACGTGCTGCTGCGCTTCGAGGGCGGGGCGCGCGGGATGCTCTGGTGCAGTCAGGTCGCCCCGGGCAACCAGAACGCGTTGCGGCTGCGGGTCTACGGCGAGAACGGCGGGCTCGAATGGGCGCAGGAGGATCCGAACTATCTCTGGCACACCTCCCTCGGCGAGCCCAAGCGGCTGATCACCCGCGGGGGGGCCGGAGCGGGACCGGAGGCGGCGCGGGTCACCCGCACGCCCGGCGGGCATCCGGAAGGCTACCTCGAGGGCTTCGCCAACATCTATGCCGAGGCGGCGCGGGCCATCCGCGCCCGGCAGGCAGGTCAGCCCGTTCCGCCGGAGGTGGTGTTCCCGACCGTCGAGGACGGCCTCGCCGGGGTTGCCTTCGTCGACGCCTGCGTGCGCTCCTCCGCCCGGAACGGCGCCTGGGTCACGCCCTGACGAGCGCCCCGGCGGCCTCGCTGCCGCGGAGCACGAGGCGGCCGGGCATGGCGGTGGCGGGCGGCGCCCGGCGTGGCTCGACGCCCGGCAGGATGGCGAGGAGATGGCGCCCCAGGGCGCAGCCGACCGCGTCCAGGTCGGAATCGAAGCTCGACAGCGCCGGGACGAGAGCGGCCGGGCTGAGCGCCGGCAGCGCGCAGATGACCGCCGAACCCCGTCCGACCGGTCTGCCGACGGCGGCGAGGGCGCCGTAGAGCCCGGCGGCCATTCCCTCGTTTCCGATGAGGAAGGCGGTCGGCGCGTTGTCCGCGTCATCCAGGGCGTCGCGGCTTTCCTCGGTCAGGCGGTAGTCGCGCGCCTCGAGCACGACTGCCGCGACGCCGAGCCGCTCCGCCTCGGCGCGGAAGACCCGGCGCAGGATGTCGTTGTAGTTGAGGTCGAGCGCGTTGGTGACCAGCGCGACGCGGCGGTGCCCTCCGTTGGCGAAGACCTGTGCGGCCGAGCTGGCGGCGGCCTCGAAGTCGAAGTCGACCCAGGGGTGCGCGGTCGAGTCCGAGGTGCGCCCGAAGGCGACGAACCGCATACCCATGGCGTCGAGGCAGTCGATGCGCGGGTCGAGCGGGCGCGTCTGCGTCAGAATGATCGCGTCGGCGATGCGCCGCGAGACGACGCGTTGCAGGTTGGTCAGCGGGTCTTCGTCCGGGCCCCGGAACATCACCATCAGATCGACATTCTCCCGATAGAGCGTGCGGCGGACGCCCTCGAAGACGCGGCCGAAGATGGAATCGAGCGTCGGGCCGATGACCGAGGTCGGAAGCAGGGCAGCGACCATTCCCGTGCAGCCCTTGCGCAGGCTGCGACCGGACTGGTTGGGCTCGTATCCGGCGGCGATCGCCGCTGCCTTGACCCGCGCGCGCGTGACCTCGTTGACGTCGGGACGTCCGTTCAGCGCGCGCGACACGGTGCCGATGGAGAGAGAGAGTTCCCTCGCCAATGTGCGGATGCCCATGCCACCCCCCGCGTGATCAAATGTCCCTCTCCGAGATTTGCGTCGGTACGGCCGGTTGGCAAGGCCCCCCGGACCGCCGGCTTGCAACTTTCCAGATCGGATGCCGTCGTATGGCGGGTCGTGTCCCCGGTGGTGGTGTAGTTCGCCGGTAGCGTCGCCGCCTGCCTGCGCGGACCATCGCGCTGGCAGGCAGGCGGCGACGCGGTGGTCATCGCGCGATCTTCGGCGATGGTCGGGTTGCGA
>NZ_JAGOID010000186.1 GCF_017995835.1 Amaricoccus sp. | reverse complement strand
ACGAACCCGGCTTCGCCCGGGATGAGGCGCCCGCCCATCTCGGCGAAGGGCTGATGCTGCCGGCCCAGCACGCGCATCTGCGCGCTTCGCTCGAACGCCGGCGCGAGCCGATCGAATGAGCGACGCGGCCTATATCCACACCGTCTCGCCGGGCGCGCCCGGCGGGACGCTCGCCTTCGCCTTCCACGGCACCGGGGGCGACGAGCGCCAGCTCGTCCCCCTCGTCCGCGACCTCCTGCCCGAGGCGACCATCGTCGCGCCGCGCGGCGACGTCTCCGAGCACGGCGCGGCCCGCTTCTTCCGCCGAAAGGCGGAAGGCATCTACGACATGGCCGACCTCGCCCGCGCCACCGTCAGGATGGCCGGCTTCGTCGAGGCCGAGATCGCGGGGCGCGCGCCCGCGCGCGTCGTCGGCCTCGGCTACTCCAACGGCGCGAACATCCTCGCGAGCCTGATCTTCGCCCGCCGCGCCCTCTTCGACGCGGCGGTGCTCATGCACCCGCTGATCGCCTGGGAGCCGGACCCCGGCCCGGTCCGCAGCCGCGTGCTCATCACCGCGGGCGAGCGCGATCCGATCTGCCCGCCGGCGCTCACGCGCCAGCTCGCCGGCTGGTTCGAGGCGCAGGGCGCAACCACCGAGACGCTCTGGCACCCCGGCGGCCATGGCATCGAACCCGTGGAGCTGTCGGCCGCCGGGCGCTTCCTCGCGGGCTGACCCCCCGGCGGCCGCGCCTCAACCCGGGTCGGCGTCCACGATCGCCCGGAGGCGCGCGGCGATGGGCATCTCGGCCCAGCGCTCCGCGGCGGTTCCCTCCAGCGCCACGCGAACCCCCGCGACGGCGTGCGCCACGGCGGCCGCGAGTGGCAGGCCGAGCGCGAGCCGCGCGGCGACGAGGCCGGACAGGAGATCGCCAGTCCCGGCCGGCCGCACCGACAGCCGCGCCACCTCGACGACGGTCACGTCGCCCGGGGCGGCGGTCACGATCCCGAGGCGCTCGGGCGCCGCCGCGACCGGAACCGAGGTCGCGACCACCGCCGGTCCGCCGAGCGCGGCCCGCGCCCGCTCGACGTCGGCGGCGCTCTCGATCGGAAAGCCGGCCAGCGCGGCGAGTTCGAACGCATTGGGCAGGATCAGGTCGGCCCGCGGCACGAGCAGGCTCGCGAACGCCTCGCGCAGCGGCGCCTTTGCGAAGAACCCGATGTCGGCGTCGCCCATCACCGGGTCGCAGGCATAGATCACGCCGGGGTTGGCCTCCCGCGCCGCCCGCACGAAGTCCGCGACCGCCGCCGCGGCGCCGGCCTCGCCGAGGAAACCCGACAGGATCACGGCGGCGCGCGCATGGACGCCCCGCTCCACGAGGCCGACCAGCAGGTCGGCGACCAGCGCCGGCTCGAGGACGCGGCCGCGCATGGTGGGATAGTGCGGATGGTTGGAGAGCAGCGCCGTCGGAACCTCGACCACCTCCACGCCGCAGGCGCGCATCGGCGCCGCGGCGGCGGAATTGCCGACATGGCCGAAGGCGACCTGGCTCTGGATCGAGACGACGAGGGGCAGCGGATCGGGCATGGCGAAGCTCGCGCGGATGTATCGATCACGCGCCGGCCGGGCCGCTGGCCCGCCGCCGTCGCGCCGCGCCTGTCTGCACGATCCACCCGCGGCGGGCAATGACGCTCGCGCTCGCGCCGCGTCGGGGTGGCGGCGCGGGCCCGCGTGTCCTAAATCTGGCGCCAGAGGAGACCCGATGCCCGACACCCCGAGGGCGGCGGCGGACACGCCCCGTCACCTGCGCCGCCTCGCCGACCTCATCGACGCCTTCGCGCGCGCCGACGGCCCGCCGCCCGACCGGCTCGGGCGCTTCCTCGCCTGGGCGCTGCGCGGGTCGTTTCCCGCGGTGCTGCTGACGCTCGCGGTCACCGTCGCCGTCGGCGCGACCGAGGTGGGCTCCGCCTTCGTCGTCGGCTGGCTCATCGACCTGGCCGATGCGAAGGGCCCCGCCGAGCTCATCCCCGAGACCTGGCCGCTCCTTCTCGCGGCCATGCTGTTCTTCCTGCTCGTCCGTCCCGGCCTGATGGGCCTCGGCGCGATCCTGACCGGCGTCACCCTCGGCCCGAACCTCTATCCCCTCGTGCTCTCGCGGCTGAACCGCCACACGCTCGGCCAGTCGCTCTCCTTCTTCGACGACGACTTCGCCGGCCGCATCGCCCAGAAGCAGCAGCAGACCGCGCGCGCCATCACCGAAGTCGTGTCCGAATCCGTCAACACCCTTGGCTTCGCGCTCTCGGCCGTCCTCGGCTCGGTGGCGCTGATCGCGGCCGTCGACGGCTGGCTGGCCGCGGGAATGCTGGTCTGGATCGCCGCCTATGTCGCGCTGATCCGCCGCTTCCTTCCACGCATCCGCAAGAGCTCCACCGACCGCGCCGCCGCGCGCGCGGTCGTCACCGGCCAGGTCGTCGACACGATCACCAACATCGCCACGGTGAAGCTGTTCAGCCACGGTCTCTACGAGGACGAGGCCGCCCTCGGCGCGCTGGCGGGCTACCGCGGCGCGACGATCCGCTTCGGCTGGGTGACGGCGAGCTTCCGCACCTGGCTGATGGCGCTCGCCGGCCTGCTCCCCGTGCTGCTGATCGGGGGCTCGCTCCTGCTCTGGACCCGCGGCCAGGCGACGCCCGGCGACATCGCCACCGCCAGCCTGATCGCCACCCGCCTCGCGCAGATGTCGGGCTGGGTCTCGATGACCGCCATGGGGATCTTCTCCAACCTCGGCGAGATCGAGGACGGCATGCGCACGCTCTCGCCCCCCCACTCGATCACCGACGCGCCGCAAGCCGTCGCGCCCGCGGCCCTGCGCGGCGCGGTCGCGTTCGACCATGTCCGCTTCGGCTACGGCCGCAAGACCCCGGCGCTCGCCGATTTCGACCTCCACGTCCGACCGGGCGAGAAGGTCGCGCTCGTCGGACGCTCCGGCGCCGGCAAGACCACTGCCGTCTCGCTGCTCCTGCGCCTCTACGAGGTCGAGGGCGGCCGCATCCTCCTCGACGGGGTCGACATCCGCGACATGACCCAGGACGCGCTGCGCGCCCAGATCGGCATGGTCCGGCAGGAGACGGCGATGTTCAACCGCTCGGCGATGGAGAACATCCGCTACGGCCGGCGCGACGCCAGCGACGACGAGGTGATCGCCGCCGCCCGCCGCGCCGAGGCGCACGACTTCATCCTGACCTTGCGCGACTTCAAGGGCCGCGAGGGCTACCGCGCCCATCTCGGCGAGCGCGGCGTGAAGCTCTCCGGCGGCCAGCGCCAGCGCATCGCGCTCGCCCGCGTCATCCTCA
>NZ_JAGOID010000185.1 GCF_017995835.1 Amaricoccus sp. | reverse complement strand
CCGCCCTTCCGATTGCGGTTGCGGACGGAAGCGGTCGGTTGGTGATCGCCGAGGCCACCTCGGCCAGCGACGGCGCCATGGTGCTGCGCCGGATCAGCGACGACGGTGCGCAACTGATTCGCCACATAGCGGTCTTCGCCGGCTCTCCCCACCGAGCCTGGGCGCTCACCCGGCTCGGGAACGGCGGCTTCGTGGTGGTGGGAATGGCGAACGTGAGCGGCAACAGGTATCTCTTCGTGACACGCCTCACCTCCGCTCTCGCCGTGGACACCACCTTCGGTTCGGGCGGGTTCGTCACCCGCTTCTGGGGCGGCTTCTCGATTCGTAACGCCGACGTGGCGGTGGCGAGCGATGGCAGCATTTACGTCGCGGGAGGAACGACGGCCAGCGTCGGCGGCAACGCCTCGTTCCTGATCCGTTGGACCGCTGCGGGAGTCCGCACTTACGAGTTTCTCGAGTTGGAGTACGGCAACGACGAGTCGATCGCCAGGGTTCTGGCGACATCCGACGGCAAGATCCTGCTCGCCGGCTGGACGCGATCTTCGACACCGGACTGGACGGAGTCGGCGCCGGTGACGGCAACCTGGTTCGTCCAGCGGCGAGTCGCGGCGAGCGGGCTCATCGACGGCTCGTTCGGCTCGGGAGGAAAGACGGTCGTCACCTGGCCGGTGCTGCCGGTGACCAACATGCTCTTCTTCTTGCCCGAGGCTTTGCAGAACCAGCTTGGCGGAGCGACGCGTGACAGCTCCGGCAGGATCTTCCTCGCTGGCCAGGTGACGACGAGCTACGGGCTGCTGCCCTACATCGTGCGGCTCACTGCGAACGGAGCACTCGACACGACCTTCGGCGCCAGCGGCAAGCTGCTCTTTCTTCTGGGGCCGGGTGCGAGGCCGAGCGGAGCCGTGGACGTGGCCGTCGTCACTCCCGCGGGTCTCGCGCCGGCGCTGCTGCTCTGGGGGTTCCACTTCCCCGAAGGCAGTAGCCGTGCCTCGGCGGTGCTCGGGGCGCGCACTCTCGACGGCGCCTTTTATCCCGGCTTCGGAACCGACGCCGCCTGGTCGCGGACGCCGATCGTCTCGACGACGCTCGGCGCGCCGGCGGCGCTCTATCGCCTGCAGCTCGGGCGCCTGGCCGTATCGTCGGCAGCGACCAAGGTCTTCGCTGCGCTGCGGTTCTGGGACGACAACCATGCCAGTCCCACCGGCACCGTCCCGCCGCTGTCCTTCGGACTGCGCTACTGGGCGCCGCACTGAGAGCCTGCCGCGGTTGCTATCCTCCAGGCATGGAACTCGCCGACGCTGATCGCAGCATCCTGGTGGTGATCGACCTGCAGGGAAAGCTGGTCGACAAGGTCCATCGCTCTCCGCTCGTTCTCGCCGCGACGCATCGCCTGCTCGAGCTCGCCCAGCTGTTCGGCGTGCCGGTGGTGCTCACCGAGCAGTATCCGCGCGGGCTCGGCCCCACGCAGCCGGACCTCCTCGCGCGCTACGAGGCGCTTTCCGTCGCCAAACGCAAAGTGGAGAAGGGCGCGTTCGGCTGCTACGGCGACCCTGGCTTCGAGGAGGCGCTGGCGGAGGTGCGGCCGGGCATCGCGCCCGCGTCGCGCCAGCTCATCGTCGCCGGCATCGAGGCGCATGTCTGCGTGATGCAGACCGTGCTCGAAGCGCGGCGCCTGGGGCAGGAGGTCCACCTCTGCTGGGAGGCGGTCTCCGGCCGCGGCGCCGAGCATCGGCAGTGGGCGCTCGAGCGCATGCGCCAGGCCGGTGCGGTAGTGAGCAACCTCGAGTCGGTGGCGTTCGAGTGGGCGCGGCACAAGGATCACGCCCAGTTCAAGGCGATGTCGGCGCTGTTCAAACAGGGGCAGGTGGGCGGCGACGACTGACGCCGGCAGCTTTGTCAACTTCCATTGACAAAATGTAAAGGTTACTTTACTCTTTCGTCTGCCGGGGAGATGATCTCTCCGGCGTCTCGAAGGAGTCTCGACGATGATCCGCTTGCTTTCCAGAATGGGACCGGCGCTGCTGCTGGCGACCGGAGTCATCGCCGCGGAGGTACTCGGCAGCGCGCCTGCCGCGGGCCTCTGGCGGCTTGCCGCTCCGGCGCTCCTGGTCCTGACACTCGTCACCGCCGATCTGCTGCGGACGCGCCTGCTCGGTGGCCCGATGCGGGTGTCGTCGCCGGCGCTGATTCTGGGCGTGGCTATTCTGCTTGCCGGCACCGCGATCGCTTCGCAGGACCTCGCAGGCCTGGCAGCCTGGGTGCCGCTGTTCGGTTGCTGCGCCGCCGCGTCGGTCTTCCTGCGCCGCGATGAAAAGGCGCCATGTCCGCTCGCCTGATGGGGCTCGTCACCGACGACGAATCAGGAGAGGCACTGTGAAGCCGTCCTCTGCCGGCTTTCACACCGGGCGCGACGCGCGCAACGCAGGCGGTTTCAACCGCTGGATGCTGGCCGCCGCCATCGCCTACGTCGCCGCGACGGCGGCACTGCGCTGGCGCGCCGCGCTTCCTGCAATCTCTCCCGCTCTGCAGTGGCTGCTGGTGGGGACGGCGCTCCTGTTCGCAGTCGAGGCCACTCGGCGGTACGTGCTCTATCTCCGTCAGGCGGACGAGCTGTTGCGCCGAATTCAGCTCGAAGCCCTCGGGCTGGGATTCGCCGCCGGAGCGGTCGTCGCGCTGCTCTACCCGTTGTTCGAGTTGCTCGGTGCGCCCGCGCTCGGTGGGCGCGGCATCGCGGTGGTCCTGCTCCTGGCGTGGGCCGCCGGTTCGTGGCTCGCTGCGCGGCGATACTCCGGCGGCACATGAGGAATCGCCTGCGCGTGCTGCGCGCCGAACGCAGCTGGTCGCAGGGCGAGCTGGCGGACCGGCTCGGCGTCTCCCGGCAGACGGTCAATGCGATCGAGACCGGGCGCTACGACCCGAGTCTGCCGCTCGCCTTCTCGATCGCCCGGCTCTTCGACCTGGCCATCGAGCAGGTGTTCGAGCCCGAAGGTTGAGCGGCGCGCCGGCTAAGTGAACCTAGCGGCTGCCGAGGATGGCGACGCCCGCCAGGGTCAACGCCATGCCGCAGAGGTCGCGCAGAGTGAGCCTCTGGCCGCCGATCAGCACCGCCGCCGCGACGCCGAACAGGGGCGACGTGAAGGCGATCGGCATCACCTGCTGGATCGGCGCGGCGCGCAGCGCGGCGTAGAAGCAGAGAATACCGATGCCGCCGGCGACGACGCCGCCGCCGACGGCGATGGCGAGCAGCGCCCCCGGCTTCGCCGTAGTGAGCTGGCGCAGCGCCGGCCCGCTCACCGCTGCGAGCACCACCAGGGCGACCAGCGTGCGCAGCGTCGCACCCACCTGAGGTGCCAGGCCGCCGGAGATCAGGCCCTTCT
>NZ_JAGOID010000013.1 GCF_017995835.1 Amaricoccus sp. | reverse complement strand
GGATCGAGGCGACCATGGTCGGCGAGGTCGCAGCGCTGCGGGTCTGCGGCCTCTACCTGCCGAACGGCAATCCCGCGCCCGGGCCGAAGTACGACTACAAGCTCGGCTGGATGGCGCGGCTCCGCGCCCGCGCGGCCGAGCTTCTCGCCGCGGAGGAGACCGCGGCGCTGCTGGGCGATTTCAACGTCATCCCGGAGCCGATCGACTGCTACGACCCCGGGGCCTGGGAGGGCGACGCGCTGTTTCTTCCGGCGACCCGGGACGCCTGGCGGCGGATCGTCAACCTCGGCTACACCGACGCCGTGCGCGTCACCCATCCGGAGCCGAAGGTCTACACCTTCTGGGACTACCAGGGCGGGGCCTGGCCGAAGAACAACGGCATCCGCATCGACCACGTGCTGCTGACGCCGCAGGCGGCCGACCGGCTGGTGGCCTGCGGCATCGACGCCGAGGTCCGCGGGCGCGACAAGCCGTCCGACCACGTGCCGGTCTGGGTCGATCTCGACATCTGAAGGCGGGAGACGGACGCGCGGCGGGCCGGCGGCCGGCGGGGAAGTCGCCGCGACGCGGCTTTGCGCCCTTGCCGGAAGCGGGTTCCAGCGCTTATCTCCCGGACGTACCGGAACGCGACAGGGGAATGCGTGATGAGCGACAGCTTCAAGGACCGCGAGAAGGGCTTCGAGAATCAGTTCGCCCACGACCTGGAGTTGCAGTTCCGGGCGAACGCGCGGCGCAACCGCCTGCTCGGCCATTGGGCGGCGCGGCTGCTCGGCAAGACCGGCGACGACGAAGTGCGCTACGCGCTCGACATCGTGCGCGAGGATTTCAAGGAGGACGGGCACGAGGACGTGGTCCGCAAGCTCAAGGCCGATCTCGGGACGCTTGCCGACGAGGCGACCATTCGCGCCAAACTGGCCTCGTACCTCGACGTCGCGAAGGCGCAGCTCATGAAAGAAACCGACTGACGGGAGCGTCGGCGGGGGCCAGGGCCATTCAAAGAATGCGTCCGGTTACGACCTGGATGGCGTACGAACGATCCTCGTGGAAGTTTTCCCGGGCTTCACGGAGCGGCAGGCTGCGGACGAGGGCGAGGGTGGCGTTGCGTATGCTGGCAAGGGCGCGGGCCCCGAAGCGGACGCGTGCGTGTGAGGCGCGCGACTTGCGCAAGGCCGGGCCAGCCGAGATGCGCGAGAGCCTCGGCGCTGACCGCGATGGCGCGGGTCTCGATGCGGCCATGGCCTTTTTCGAGGGTCTCGGCGCAGCGCAGGTCAGGGGGCGGCCCGTTGTCCACGCGGTGCGGGTCCGAGGGGGGAATGGTCGCCGAAGGCCTCGGCGATGCCGGCTTTCAGCTGCGGCTGGTTGTCCTTGACGACGAACAGATAGTGGCCGTCGCCATCCCGGATGGCGCGGCAGATCTCGCGGTTCGCGTGAAGATCGCATCGCCAGTGATCACGGCGCCGTCGAGCGGCAAATCCTTCAGGAGCGCCATTGCGGCGGTGATCTCGTTCTGGTCGGGCTCGACCACGAGGTCCCCGATGACCGCGCCGAGGTCGGTCGAGAACGCGGCCAGCACGTGGATCGCCCTGGCGTCAAGCCGGCGGCTGCCGCGCAGACGAGGTCGCCGAATACTTCCCGCCCGAGCGTCGCGTCCGCCACTCCGCCATCCACGCATGGGCCTCCCGCCGCCGCACCCGAGCGGCCGCCGACGCCGCTCTTCCGAGATAGCCCGAGGTCTTCCCAGCTCTTCCGTGATCCCGCAATTGGTATCATGGGACAGGAATTGGTTGCACAACTACGGTTTATCAGTCACTTGTTGGTCATGTTCGAGGGTCAGCGATCTCCGCCAGCGCCGCCACCGACCGCATCGCCCCGACGAGGTCCGCCACGACCGCCGTCGCACAGGATCGCGGCGCCAGCAGCTCGAACCCGTCCCCCGCCGCGAGGATCAGGCAGGGCACGTGCCGCAGCGCCGTCCGCGCCGCGGCGTTCGACGGGAACGCCTCCGGCGCCAGGTCGACGGGCGCGAGCCGCGCCAGCACTTCGCGCGCCGCGCCGCCGCCCAGCGCCAGCCCGATCCAGCCGTCCGTCTGGTCGAGCGCCGCCGCCAGACCATCGAGCCGCGCCGCCAGCGCCGCGCCCGCCGCCGGCCCGCGCACGAGCCAGCGGTCGAGCCCCGCCCAGGCGAGCGTGGCGCCGTCGAGCCTCGCGACACGGCCCGGCGCGGGCAGCCCGACGCCCAGCACGGCGGCCACCGCCGCCGCGCGCCCTCGGAACGGCAGGATTTCCAGCATCGCCGCCTCCGGCAGCGCGGCGAGGCTCGCTGCGCCGGCCGAGAACGGCAGGTCGCACGCGGCGAGCGCCGGGCGGGCGGCGAGGTCAGCCACGGAGCCGCTCTCCTTCCGGATCGACGAAGGCCGGCGCGACGATCTCCGCCGGCGTGTCGTGCCCGCGCAGCAGGCAGACCACGCGCACGGTCTCGCCCGTCCGCGCCCGCCCGTTCCGCACGAACCCCAGCGCGATCTCGCGCCCGAGCGTCGGCGAGAAACACGCCGATGTGAGATAGCCGAGGTCGTTCGGCGGCGTCGTATGCCCGCCCGGCAGCACGACGTGCGCGCCGGCGACCAGCCGCCCGCCGGCCTCGATCGCCTTCAGCCCGACCAGCTGCTCGCGCTGCGGGTCTGACAGGCCCGGCCGCGCGGCCGCACCCCTGCCGATACAGTCCTTGCCCGCCGCGACCAGCCGCCCGAGCCCGAGATCGTCCGCCGTCGTCCGCCCTTGCAGCTCGGCATGGGTCGGATGGCCCTTCTCGATCCTCAGCACGTTCAGCGCCTCGAGTCCGTAGGCCCCGCCGCCCCGAGCCTCCGCCTCCGTGACCAGCCGGTCGAACAGCGCGGCGCCGTGGCGCGCCGGGACCGCCAGCTCGTAGGCGTGCTCGCCCGAAAACGAGATCCGGAACAGCCGTCCCGCCACGCCCGCCGCCGAAACCGGCCCGCAGGCCATGAAAGGAAAGCCGTCGCTCCCGACCGGCGCGTCGATGACCGCGTTCACCACTTCCCGCGCCAGCGGTCCGGCCACCGCGACCTGCGCCCAGTGGTCGGTCACCGAGGCGAAGGCGACGTCGAGCTCCGGCCACAGGCATTGGTAGGCGAAGTCGAGATGCGCCAGCACCTCGCCCGCCGCCGCCGTCGTCGTCGTGACGAGGAAATGCGCGGGCCCGAGCCGCGCCACGGTTCCGTCGTCCATGGCGAAGCCGTCCTCGCGCAGCATCAGCCCGTAGCGCACCCGCCCGGGCGCGAGCGTCGAGATCGTGTTGGCATAGACCCGGTCGAGGAACGCCGCCGCGTCGGGCCCCTGCACATCGATCTTGCCGAGCGTCGAGACGTCGCAGACCCCGACCGTCGAGCGGACCATCCGCACCTCGCGGTCGCAGGCGGCCCGCACGGTCGCCTCGCCCGGCCGGGGAAAGCACAGCGGCCGCCGCCACAACCCCGCCTCGGTCTGCGGCGCGCCGCGCGCGATGATGGCGGTGTGGGCCGGGCTCAGCCGCTCCGGCGCGAAGCCCTGCCCCTGCCCCCCGGCCCCGAGCGCCGCGATCGGCACGGGCGTCCAGGGCGGCCGGAACGTCGTTATCCCGGTCTCCGCCACCGACCGCCCGGTCAGCCCCGCCAGCACCGCCGTCCCGAGCAGCCCGCCGAGCTTGCCCTGGTCGGTCGCCATGCCGTGCGTCGTGTAGCGCTTCATGTGCTCGGCGGCCCGGAAGCCCTCCCGCGCCGCCAGCGCCACATCCTTCACCGTCACGTCGTTCTGAAGGTCGACCCAGGCCCGCCCCCCGGCGTCCGCGACATGCCAGAACGCCGTCACCGCGACCGGCCCGTCCTCCGCCTCCGGGATGTCGACCGTACCAGCGGCAAGCCCCAGCGCCGCCAGCGCCTCGGCCGCCGCCGCCGCGCCGCCCGCAAGCGCGGCGCGGGTCGAGAACGCCCCCGCCGCCGCGCCCGCCGCCAGCAACCCCGGCACGCCGTCCGCCGGCGGCCCGAAGGCGGCGACTCCCTCGTCCCAGACCGGCCGCGCGCCGAGATGGCACGCGAGATGCACGCTCGGATTCCAGCCGCCCGAGACCGCGAGCAGGTCGGCCTCCACCCAGCGTTCGCCCGCCGCGTCGCGCAGCCGCACGGCGCGAAGACCCCGCCGCCCGCGCGTTCCGGTCACGACGGCGCCGGCCGCCGCCAGCCACGGCCCCGCCGGCGGCGTCGCGCCCGGCCGGGCGTCGACCAGCGCCGCCACCTCGATCCCCACCGCGACGAGCGCCTCGGCCGTCCGCCAGCCGTCGTCGTTGTTGGTGAACACCACCGCCCGCCGCCCCGGCGCCGCCGCCCACCGGTTGAGATAGGCGCGAACGGCGCCGCCCATCATCACCCCCGGCCTGTCGTTGTCGGGGAATGCGATCGGCCGCTCGATCGCCCCCGTCGCCAGGATCGCGCGCCGCGCCGCGATGCGCCAGAACGCGTCGAGCGGCGCGTCGGCGGGCGGCTCCGCCAGATGCCGGCTCACCCGCTCGACCGCGCCCCAGGTTCCGCCGTCATAGGCGCCGATCACCGAGGTCCGTGGCATCAGCCGCACGTTCGGCAGGCCCGCGAGCTCGGTCACGACCTCCCCGGCCCACGCGGCCCCGGGGCGCCCGTCCACCTCCATCCGCTCGGCGTTGAGCCGCCCGCCGAGGCGGAAATCCTCGTCGGCGAGGATCACCCGCGCCCCGGCCCGACCGGCGACCAGCGCCGCCATCAACCCGGCCGGCCCGGCGCCGATCACCAGCAGGTCGGCGAATGCGAAGGCCTTCTCGCTCGCGTCCGGGTCGCGCTCGCCCGAGAGCGCCCCGAGCCCGGCGGCGGCGCGGATCATCGGCTCGTAGAGCCGCTCCCAGAACGCCGGCGGCCACATGAAGGTCTTGTAGTAGAAGCCTGCGGACAGGAACGGCGACAGGAGGTCGTTCACCGCCATCGCGTCCCGGCGCAGCGATGGCCAGCGGTTCTGACTGACCGCGACAAGCCCGTCATGGACCTCGACTTCGGTCGCGCGCAGGTTCGGGGTGCGCCGCGCCCCGGCGCCGAGCGTGACCAGCGCGTTCGGCTCCTCCACCCCGGCCGCGACGATGCCGCGCGGCCGATGATACTTGAAGCTGCGCCCGACCAGCCGCACCCCGTTCGCGACCAGCGCCGAGGCGAGCGTGTCTCCGGGATGCGCCACGAGCGGCGCGCCGTCGAACGTGACCGCGAGCCTCCGGCTCCGGTCGACCAGCCCGCCGGAGGCAAGTCGGGTCATGCCGTCCCCTCGCCTTCCGCGGGCACGACCGCCTCGCCGACCCCGGGCGCAAGGCGGCCGCGGGCGTCCCGCGCCAGGCCGACCTCGAGGATCGCGTGGGTCCGGGTGTCGCGCACCACCCGCAGCCAGGCGCGACAGCCGAAGGCGTGATGCCACAGTTCGGCGTTGGGACCGGCGGGGTTGTCGCGCAGGTGCAGGTAGGCGTCGAAGGCGACCGGATCGGGCTCCGCCGGCCGGTCGAGCAGGACGGCCGCGCCGCGGTAGGTGAACTCCCGCAGGTCGCGCTCGCCGCAGAGGGGACAGGCTATCCGCATCAGTGCAGGTTGTGCTGGGCACCCGCGCCCTCTTCGTCGAGGACGCGGCCGGAGGCGAAGCGGTCGAGCCGCAGCCGCGCGGCGACGGGATGCGGGCGACCCGTCGCCATCAGGTGCGCGAGGCACCAGCCCGAGGCCGGCGTCGCCTTGAAGCCGCCGTAGCACCAGCCGGCGTTGAGGAAGAGCCCCTCGACCGGCGTCCGGTCGATGATCGGCGAGCCGTCCGGCGTCATGTCCACGATGCTCCCCCAGGACCGCAGCACCCGCGCCCGGCCTATCATCGGCATCAGCGCCATGCCCGCCTCCATGACGTGCTCGACCGCCGGCAGGTTCCCGCGCGCCGCGTAGGAGTTGTAGGAATCGAGGTCGCCGCCGAAGACCAGCCCGCCCTTGTCCGACTGGCTGATGTAGAAATGCCCCATGCCGAAGGTGACGACCCCCGGCAAGACCGGCTTCAGCCCCTCGGTGACGAAGGCCTGAAGGACGTGACTCTCGATGGGAAGCCGGAGCCCGGCGAGCGCGGCGACCTGGCCGGACCGGCCCGCGGCGACGATGGCGACCTTCTCCGCCGCGATCGCGCCCCGCGTCGTCTCGACCCCGCAGACCCTGCCGTTCTCCACCCGGATGCCGGTCACCTCGCAGTTCTGCAGCAGATCCACGCCGCGCGCGTCGGCCGCCCGAGCGTAGCCCCAGGCGACGGCATCGTGGCGCGCCGTCCCGGCGCGGACCTGCAAGAGGCCGCCGTGGATCGGAAACCGCAGGTCGTCGAAGTTTAGAAACGGCGCGATCCGTCTGACGCCCTCGCGGTCGAGCAGAACGGCATCGTCGCCCTGGAAGCGGATCTGGTTGCCGCGCCGGGCGAAGGCATCGCGCTGGGCGTCGGAATGACAGAGGTTGAGGACGCCGCGCTGCGACATCATCACGTTGTAGTTCAGCTCCCGCTCCAGCCCCTCCCAGAGCTTGAGAGAATGCGAATAGAACTCGGAATTTCCCCGCAAGAGATAGTTGGCGCGGACGATCGTGGTGTTGCGCCCGACATTGCCCTGCCCGATCAGGCCGCGCTCCAGCACGGCGACGCTGGCGACCCTGTGGTTGCGGGCGAGGTAGTAGGCGGTGGCGAGACCGTGCCCGCCCCCACCGATGACGATGGCGTCATAGGCGGGCTGCGGCTCGGGATCGCGCCAGACCGGCGCCCAGGCGACGTCGCCGGCCAGGGCGTTCTTCAGGATGGACAGGACCGAGTAGCGCATGGCGGAACAAGACAGTCTCGATTCGACCACCGCAAGGGGCAAGGCGTCGCCGCCAACAGAACGGCGCGAACCAGTCGCCCCGCGTCATCGAAGGCGTCAAGTTCACCGACCGCGTCGCCGATGTCGACGCCAGCCAGAGCCGCGCCGCCTGATCGCGCCGCGTCACCCAAATTCAGCCATAGCTCTCGGTGGAGAAGCGGGTCCGGGTGCGCGCCGCCGCCGCGGGCGCCGCGCGAAAGCCCGCGCAAGGCAGATCGATCGCCTCGGATTCCATGCTCGATCTCAACCGTGGAGCCAGTTTCTGTCTAGATCGCCCGCTTCCGGCTCTCGGACAGGTAGAGTTCGCGCAGGCGCCGCGCCACCGGACCAGGGCGGCCGTCCCCGAGCGCGACCCCGTCGATCTCGACCACCGGAGTGACGAAGGCGGAGGCCGCGGTCATGAACGCCTCGGCCGCGTCCCGGGCCTCCTCGACGGTGAAGGCGCGCTCCTCGACCTTCATCTGCGCCGCCTCGGCGTATGCGATCACCGCCGCCCGGGTGATGCCGTGCAGGATGCGGGTCGACAGATCCCGCGTGACGATCCGCCCGTCCTTGGTGACGATCCAGGCATTGTTCGAGGTGCCCTCGGTGACGAACCCGTCCTCGACCAGCCAGGCGTCGTCCTTGCCCGCCTTCTTCGCCGCCATCTTGCACATCGACGGCGCGAGCAGCTGCACCGTCTTGATGTCGCGCCGGCCCCAGCGGATGTCGGGCATGGTGATCACCTTGATCCCGTCCCGCGCCCCCACCGTGTCCTCCATCGGCTTCGCCTGGGTGAAGGCCACCACCGTCGGCGTCGCGCCTTCGGGATAGGTGAAGTCGCGGTCGGCGGCGCCGCGGGTGACCTGCATGTAGACCATGCCGTCGACCAGCGCGTTCCGCGCCACCAGCTCCCGGTGCATCGCCTCGATCGCCGCGTCGTCGAGCGGCCGCGCCATCTCCAGTTCGCCGAGGCTGCGCGCAAGCCGCTTCAGGTGGCCGGGAAAGTCGATGAGCTTGCCGTCGAGCACGCTCGTCACCTCGTAGACCGCGTCTGCCATCAGGAAGCCGCGGTCGAAGATCGAGACCTTCGCCTCCTCCTCGGGCAGGTATTCCCCGTTCACGTAGACGATGCGTCCCATCCTCACCCCCATAGCTCGGGCGTCGCGGGATGGACGCCCCGTTCGTCGTATCTCAGCCCGTGCGGCCGATCCTGCGCCAGCAGCAGCGGGCCGTCGAGATCGACCACAGCAGCCCCCTGGGCCACCAGCACCGCGGGCGCCATGGCGAGGCTCGTCCCCACCATGCAGCCGACCATCACGCCGTAGCCCGCCGACCGCGCCGCGTCGCGCAGCGCCAGCGCCTCGGTCAGGCCGCCGGTCTTGTCGAGCTTGACGTTGACCATGTCGTAGCGCCCTGCGAGCGCCGGCAGGCTCGCCCGGTCGTGGCAGCTCTCGTCGGCGCAGACCGGCAGCGGCCGCGCCATCTCGCCGAGCGCCTCGTCCCGCCCCGCCGGCAGCGGCTGCTCCACCATCGCCACGCCGAGCCGGACAAGCGCCGGGGCGAGCGCCGCGTATTCCTCCGCGCTCCAGCCCTCGTTGGCGTCGACGACGATCCGCGCCTTGGGCGCGCCGGCCCGCACCGCCTCCAGCCGCGCCATGTCGCCCTCGCCCCCGAGCTTGACCTTGAGAAGCGGCCGGCCGGCGTTCTCCGCCGCCTGCGCCCGCATCGCCTCGGGCGTGTCGAGCGACAGCGTATAGGCGGTCACCTCCGGCCCGGGCGGCGGCAGACCGGCGAGTTCCCAGACCCGCCTGCCGGCGCGCTTCGCCTCCCAGTCCCACAGCGCGCAATCGAGCGCGTTGCGCGCCGCCCCGGCGGGCAGCAACTCCGGCAGCCTCGCTCGCGTCACGTCCGCGCGCACGGCCCGGATCGCCTCGGCCACGCCCTCCATCGTCTCGCCATAGCGGGAATAGGGCACGCATTCCCCGCGCCCGGTCACGCCCTCGCGCGCCACCGTGACCGTCAGCACCCGCGCCTCGGTGCGCGAGCCGCGGCTGATCGTGAAGGTCCGCGCCAGCGGAAACGCCTCGGCCGTGACCTCGATCCTCATGCCGCCGCCACCAGATGCACGAGGAGCGGCCCCAGTTCCGGCGCGTCGGGATGCACGAAGTCCCGGGCCGGTTCCCGGCGCATCCCCAGCCGCCGCATGACCGCCAGCGAGGCGGCGTTCCCCGCCTCGGTGAACGCCACGATCTCTCCGAGCCCCAGCGTGCCGAACCCGTATTCGAGCCAGGCCCGACCCGCCTCGGTGGCAAAGCCCCTGCCCCAATGCTCCCGCGCCAGCCTCCAGCCGATCTCGACGCACGGCCCGAGCGGCCCCACGCCGGCAAACCGTTGCAACCCGACCATGCCGACGAAGTCGCCGTCCGCGAGCCGCTCCGCCGCGGCGAAGGCGAAACCGTCCGCCGCCCAGCGCGCCTCCAGCCGGTCGACCATCGCGTCGCTCTGTGCCGCGCTCAGCGGCGGCGTCCAGACATCGGCGTTCAGGGCGGCGAACGGCGCGAGGTCGCGCGCCTCCCAGCGCCGCAGGCGCAGGCGCTCGGTCTCGATCACAACAGCGCCTCGACGAGACGCCCGGCGCCTTGCCGGAACGGGTCGATCGTGGGCAGGCCCATGCGGGCCTCGACCTCGGCCAGATGCGCCAGCGCCTCGGCCTCGCCCATCGAGGCGGTGTTGACCGACACGCCCACGACCCGCACGTCCGGGTTGACAATTCGCGCCATGGTCAGCGCCACGTCGCGCAACGCCTCGAGGCTCGGCGGCCGATAGTCGGGCAAGCCGCGCATGTGCGGCCGCGTCGGCTCGTCGCACAGGATCAGCGCGTCGGGCTGCCCGCCGTGCACGAGCGCCAGCGTCACCCCGGAATAGGAGGCGTGGAACAGGCTCCCCTGCCCTTCGATCAGGTCCCAGTGGTCGGGGTCGTTGTCGGGCGTCAGCCACTCCACCGCCCCGGCCATGAAATCCGCCACCACCGCATCGAGCGGCACGCCGCCGCCGGTCACGAGGATCCCGGTCTGCCCCGTCGCCCGGAAGGCCGCCTTGCGCCCCTGCGCCCGCATGACCTTCTCCATGGCGAGCGCCGTGTACATCTTGCCGACCGAGCAGTCGGTGCCGACGGCCAGCATCCGCTTGCCTGTCCGCCGCCTGCCGTTGGCGATCGGATAGGTCGTCGGCGGCAACCGCACGTCATGGAGTGTGCGCCCCTTCGCCATCGCGGTGGCGACCAGCTGCGGCTCGTCGCGCAGAAGGTTGTGCAGGCCCGAGGCGAGGTCCATCCCGTGCAGCAGCGCCTCCTCCAGCACGCTGATCCACGCCGGCGCGATCACCCCGCCGCGGTTCGCCACGCCGATGACGACGGTCCGAACCCCGGCGGCGGCGGCCTCGGCGAGGGTCATGTCGGGCAGGCCCATGTCGGCCCGGCAGCCCGGCATCCGGTACTGCCCGATCGCCGCGTCCGGCCGCCAGTCGCGCACGCCCTGCGCGACCTTGGCCGCCAGCGCGTCCGGCGCGTCGCCGAGGAACAGGAGATAGGGCGTCTCGATCATCGGACTTCTCCGGGGGCAGGCCCGGAGAACCTAAGGGCCCGCGTCGCGGGACGCCAGCGGCTTCCCCGCCTCTGCGTCGCGCGCCGCGCGTCAGGCGAAGTCGCGCGGCGGCTCCAGCCGGAACGGCGTCCGCCGCTTGAACGAGCAGCGCAGCAGGTCGCCTTCGGGCGCGGCCACCACCAGGAGGCATTGCGACAGGTGACGCTCCCCGTCCCAGATGTCGGCAAAGCCGCGCAGCGCGGCGCTGTCGGACGCCTCGATGAGGCAGCTGTCCGCCGAGAGGTCGAGGATGGGAAAGCGCCGCGTTCCCGCCTCGAGCACCAGCCCCGGCCTGAATCCGCGCGGCGCCCCGCGGCCGCCGTCCGCATCGCAATGCATCGCCCCGCCTCCTGTCGCATCCGCCGATGGACAGGAGACGGCAAATGCTCTTCAACGGCAACGCTTCCGAGCCGGCGCGGTTAATCGCGGAGCGGGGGAGATCCGCGCCTCCGGGTAGCGACGCTATGAAAGGACATGACATGGGCCAACTGGTCGACGGAGAGTGGAGGAGCGACGCGGGCGGCTTCGCCAACGGCGACGGCAGCTTCAGGCGCTCGAAGACCAGCTATCGCAACTGGATCTCCGCCGACGGATCGCCCGGGCCCACGGGCCGCGGCGGCTTCGCCGCGGAGAGCGGACGCTACCATCTATACGTTTCCCTCGCCTGCCCGTGGGCGCACCGGACGCTGATCTTCCGCGCAATCAAGGGGCTTGCCCCGCATGTCGGCGTCGACGTCGTCCACCCGCTGATGCTGGACGAGGGTTGGACCTTCGCCACCGACTTCCCAGGCGCGACCGGCGACAGCCTCCATGGCTCGGCCTTTCTGCGCGACATCTACCTGCGCGCCGATCCGAAGGCCTCCGGCCGCGTCTCCGTCCCGGTCCTGTGGGACAAGGCCACGTCGAGCATCGTCTCGAACGAATCCGCCGAGATCATCCGAATGTTCAACTCGGCCTTCGACGGCATCACCGGAAACCATGACGACTACTGGCCGGAGGCGCTGCGCGGCGAGATCGAGGCGGTCAACGCCCGCGTCTACGACAACGTCAACAACGGCGTCTACCGCGCCGGCTTCGCCACCGGCCAGAGCGCCTATGACGAGGCGGCGCAAGACGTCTTCGAGACGCTCGGCTGGCTGGAGGACCGGCTCGACGGGCGACGCTGGCTCCTGGGAGACCGGCTGACCGAAGCCGACTGGCGGCTCGCCACTACGCTCTTCCGCTTCGATCCGGTCTATTATGGGCACTTCAAGTGCAACCGCCGGCGGATCGTCGACCATCCGCACCTGTGGGACTACGCGCGGCGCCTCTACCAGAATCCCGGCGTGGCCGACACCGTGGCCTTCGACCACATCACGCATCACTACTATGGCAGCCACCGCAACATCAATCCGACCGGGATCGTTCCCATCGGCCCTGACATCGACTGGATGGCGCCGACGTCATGAGCGACGCACGCCGGCTTGCCTCGCAGGCTGGGTGCGCGCTTCGAAACGAGGTTCTTGCTTGACAGCGGCACGATAGCATCAGTAGGTTAACGCTCGCAGGCAAGTTATTCATTTCGGACGACTATCAGGTTCGAGGGACGTAAGTCTTCCCGATAGAGGCTTGTTTGCTGGAGCAACCGGCTGGCGGGCCAAGAACCGCCCCCGGCGCAGGGTCTGGCCGCTGGCCAGCGCGCCGCGGACCACGGAGACGAGGCAGATGAGAAACCACTGGATGGGGGCCGCGGCGCTCGCAGCCCTGATCGCGCTCGGGGCAGCCCCGGCGCGCGCGCAGTCGACCGGCGAGTCGAAGACCCACGAGATGGCTTGCACGGCCGCGACGGTCGGCGGGGCCGTGGCGGGCGTTGCGCTCGGCAGCCTTCTCGGCGGCGGCCTTGGCCGGTCGCTGTTCATGACCGCGGGCGGCGTCGCCGGCGGCATGGCGGGCCACGCCATGAAGTGCCCGGGCAAGTGAGGGAGATCGCCATGACCCGCCTGATCGCGTTCGCCGCGCTCGTCGCCCTCGGCGCCGGCGCCGCCCATGCCGCCTCGCCGGCGATGTCCACCGACCACCTCGCGGTCGTCGATCTCGACAGCGACGGCAAGGTCAGCGTCACCGAGTACCGGGTGATGGGGTCCAACGTCTTCATCCTGCTCGACGGCGACGTTGACCACCAGCTGTCCGAGACCGAGGCGCAGGCGATTCCGGTCGTGCTGTTCCAGGAGATGGACGCCGACCACGATGGCTTCGTCTCCCGCGTGGAGTACGATACGCAGATCCTTGCCGATTTCGGCGCCGCCGACCTCGACGGCGACGGGATGCTGAACTGACCTGAAAACTCCGGGCCGGTCCCGCACGGGGCCGGCCCCCCACCCCGGCCACGGCGCCGTCGGGTCCTTACCCCGCCATCTCCAGGACCGGCGTCGCGGCGAGAAGCTCGCGCGTGTAGGGATGCGTGGGGCGGGAGAACACGCGTTCGGTCGGACCCGCCTCGACGATCTCGCCGGCGCGCATCACCAGCACCCGGTCGGTCACGGCGCGGACCACGTGCAGGTCGTGCGAGATGAAAAGGTAGCTCAGCCCGTAGCGCGTCGACAGGCCGTCCAGAAGATCGAGGATCTGGGCGCGCACCCGTACGTCGAGCGCCGAGACCGCCTCGTCGAGCACGATCAGCTTCGGCCGGATGATCAGCGCGCGGGCGATGGCGATGCGCTGGCGCTGGCCGCCCGAGAACTCGTGGATGAACCTGCCCGCGTCCGACGCGGCGAGCCCGACAGCCTCCAGCGCCGCAGCGACCGCCTGCGTCCGGGCCTCGCCGCCCGGCGCGTCGTCGACGACGTGAAACGGCTCGGCCACCAGCCGGCCCACCCGCCAGCGCGGGTCGAAGCTGCCGTAGGGATCCTGGAACACCGCCTGAATCCGGGCGCGAAGCTCGCGCGCCATCGCCTCGCCGGCGCGGATCTCCTCGCCGTCGAGCACGATCCTGCCGCCCTGGAGGGCGTCCAGCCCGAGCACGGCGCGGGTCAGCGTCGACTTGCCGCAGCCGCTCTCGCCGACGAGGCCGAGGCTCTCGCCGGCATGGAGCGTGAAGCTGACGTTGCGCACCGCCCGCGTCGGCGTCTCACGCCCGAAGAGGCCCCGCCGCGCGCCGGGATAGTCCCGCGTCACCCCCTCGACCTTCAGGAGCGGTGTCCGGGCGATCCGCGGCAGGCGCATCGGCCGATCCGCCGCCGCGGCGAGCAGCGTGCGCGTGTAGGGATGCCGCGGCGCCCGCAGCACCTCGCGGGTCGCGCCCCTCTCCACCACCTCGCCGGCCGTCATCACCGCCACCCGGGAGGCGGTCTCGGCGACGACGGCGAGGTCGTGGGTGATCAGCATCAGTCCCATGCCGTCCTCGGCGACCAGCCGGCGGAGCAGGTCGAGAATCGCCGCCTGCGTCGTCACGTCGAGCGCCGTCGTCGGCTCGTCGGCGATCAGCAGCCGCGGCCGCAGCGCGATCGCCATGGCGATCCCCACCCGCTGGCGCTGCCCGCCGCTGAGCTCGTGCGGAAAGCGGTCGAGCGGGAAGCGCGCCTGCGGCAAACCCACCCGCTCCAGCGTCAGCCGCGCCACGCCCTGCGCCTCGGCCCGGCTGGCCCGGCGATGCACGCGGACCGTCTCCGCCACCTGGTCGCCGATCGTCTGCAAGGGGTTGAGCGCCGTCATCGGCTCCTGGAAGATCATGCCCACGTCGCGGCCGCGGATCGCGCACATCTCCGCCTCGGTGCGCGCCAGCAGGTCCACCTCCCCGAGCAGCGCCCGTCCGCTCGCCCGCGCCGACCGCGGCAGCAGGCCCATGATCGCCAGCGCCGTCATCGACTTGCCCGACCCCGACTCGCCGATCACGCCGAGCGTCTCGCCCGGTTCGAGAGCCAGCGAGACGCGCCGCAGGACCGGCGCGCCGCCGATCTCGACCGACAGATCCTCGACCGCGAGCAGGTTCATGCGCGCGCCCGCCGCACGCGCGGGTCGAGCAGATCGCGCAGGCCGTCGCCCATGAGGTTCAGCCCCAGCACGGTCAGCACGATCGCGAGGCCGGGAAAGATCGCGAGCCAGGGCGCGAACGAGATCATCGTCTGGCTCTCGGCCAGCATCCGCCCCCAGGACGGCGTCGGCGGCTGGGCGCCGAGCCCGACATAGGAGAGCCCTGCCTCCGCCAGCACGCCGAGCGAGAACTGGATGGTGCCCTGCACGATCAGCAGGCTCGCGAGGTTGGGCAGCACGTGCTCGACCGAGATGCGCGCCCGGCCCTTGCCGGCGACGCGCGCTGCGAGGACGAACTCGCGCTGCCACAGCGCCAGCGCCCCGCCCCGCGCCAGCCGGGCGAACACCGGCACGTTGAAGATGCCGATGGCGATGATCGCATTCACCGCCGACGGCCCGAAGACCGCGGTGATCATGATGGCGATCAGCAGCGCGGGAAAGGCGAATACGAGGTCATTGCCGCGCATGATCGCCTCGTCGAGCAACGACCCCCGCGCCGCAGCCGCCGCGAGGCCGAGCGGCACGCCGAGGCCCATGCCGATCCCGACGGCGACGAGCGCCACGGCGATCGACACCCGGGCGCCCACCATCATCATCGAGAACACGTCGCGCCCGAAATGGTCGGCCCCGAGCCAGTGCGTCGCCGAGGGCGGCCGGAGCTTTGCCGCGATGTCGATCGCCGCCGGATCCCAAGGGGTCCAGACGAAGGACACGAGCGCGGCCAGCGCGAACGCGCCCGCCAGCGCCCCGCCGATCCAGAGACTGCGCATCAGACCCGCCTCCGCAGCCGCGGATCGACGGCGGCATAGGCGAGGTCGACGGCGAAGTTCACGACGATCACCGCAAAGACCAAGAGCATCACGACGCTCTCGACCACCACGAGATCGCGCGCAGAGATCGCCTGGAACACCAGCCGCCCGAGGCCGGGCAGGAAGAACACGTTCTCGATGATGATCGCCCCCGCGAGCAGGAACGAGAACTGCAACCCGATGATGGTCAGCACCGGGATCAGCGCATTGCGCAGCGCGTGCCGCCGCAACGCCTGCCCCCGCGTCAGCCCCTTGGCCCGCGCCGTCCGCACGAAGTCCTCGCCCAGCGTGTCGAGGAGCGACGAGCGCATCACCCGCGCGAGGATCGAGGCCTGCGGCAGCGCCAGCGCGATCGCCGGCAGCGTCAGCGCCTTCAGCGCCGGCCAGACCCCCGCGTTCCATCCGGGGAAGCCGCCTGCGGAGAACCAGCGCAGGTTGACCGCGAAGACCAGCACCAGCAGCATGGCGAACCAGAAGTTCGGCACCGCCACGCCGAGCTGCGTCGCGCCCATCACCCCGGCGTCTACCGCCGTCCCGCGCCGCGCCGCCGCCCAGATGCCGACCGGGAACGCGATAGCCGTGGACAGCGCCAGCGCATAGAGCGCGAGCGGCAGCGACACCTGCAACCGGTCGGCCACCATCCCCGAGACCGGCGTCCGATAGGTGTAGGAGACCCCGAAATCCCCCGTCAGCATTCCCCCGACCCAGCCGAGGTAGCGGGCGAGCGGGCCGGCGTCGAGCCCGAGCTCGGCCCTGAGCGCCGCCACCGCCTCCGGCGTCGCGTTCATGCCGAGCATGTAGGACGCCGGATCTCCCGGCACGACCTCGATGGCCGCGAACACCACGACGCTTGCGACGACGAGGCTCGCGACGAGCGACGCAAGGCGATTGGCGACATAGCCGAGCACGGGAACTCCACGAGGACGCGAGCGCATCCTAGTTGTGCGCCCCGGCGATTTCCAGCACGCCCCGCGGCCACGGTCCCGCACTTCCGAAGCGGGGCGCGACCGCCGGAGCGGCCGATGTCCGCGAAGACAAACCATGCCATCGGCATGGCCAGCTCCGCGCAGCCCCGGCTGCGCCCATCCGATTTCTCCCCGGATCGCATCTTGCGGGGCGCCGGTGGCGCGCCGCGCGATCCGGTCGGCACGCGCCGCAAGCGCGGGCCGAGGGGCCATCCCATATCTCCGGACCTCCCATCGGCGCACGGCTGCCCTGGCTGGCGCGGAACGCGCCGGCCCCCGGAAGGGCAGTCGCGTGCCGATTTCGCCAACGGTCGAAATCGGCGGGGATATCGGCGATCAACCGGTCAACCGGCGCGACGCCTCAGATCGCCGAGCCGAGCGCCTCGGCGACGGTAAAGATGTCCTTGTCGCCCCGGCCGCACATGTTCATCACCAGAAGCGTCTCGGGCGAGAGCGTCGGCGCGAGCTTGGCGACATGCGCGAGCGCGTGCGCGGGTTCGAGCGCCGGGATGATGCCCTCGGTCTCGCAGGAGAGCTTGAACGCCTCGAGCGCCTCGGCGTCGGTGACGCTCACGTACTCGACCCGCCCCATGTCATGCAGCCAGGAGTGCTCGGGACCGATCCCCGGATAGTCGAGCCCGGCCGAGATCGAATGGCCCTCGATGATCTGCCCGTCCGCGTCCTGCAACAGATAGGTCCGGTTGCCGTGCAGAACGCCCGGCCGCCCGCCCGTCAGGCTCGCCGCGTGCTCCATCCGCTCGTCGACGCCGTGCCCGCCGGCCTCGACGCCGACGATCCGCACGCCCTTGTCGTCGAGGAAGGGGTGGAACAGCCCCATGGCGTTCGAGCCGCCGCCGATGCAGGCGACGAGAACGTCCGGCAGCCGACCCTCCTGCGCCAGCATCTGCTCGCGCGTCTCCCTGCCGATGATCGACTGGAAGTCGCGCACCATCGCCGGATAGGGATGCGGCCCCGCCACCGTGCCGATGCAGTAGAACGTGTCGCGCACGTTGGTCACCCAGTCGCGCAGCGCCTCGTTCATCGCGTCCTTGAGCGTGCCGCGCCCCGCCGTCACCGGGCGGACCTCGGCGCCGAGGAGCCGCATCCGGAACACGTTCGGCTTCTGGCGCTCCACGTCGGTCGCGCCCATGAAGACGATGCACTCCAGCCCGAACTTCGCGCAGACCGTCGCCGTCGCCACCCCGTGCTGCCCGGCGCCGGTCTCGGCGATGATCCGGGTCTTGCCCATGCGCCGGGCGAGCAGGATCTGGCCCAGGACGTTGTTGATCTTGTGGGCGCCGGTGTGGTTCAGCTCGTCGCGCTTGAAGTAGACCTTCGCGCCGCCGAGCCGCTCGGTCAGCCGCGGCGCGAAATAGAGCGGCGACGGCCGGCCGACATAGTGCGTCCAGAGGTCGTCCATCTCGGCCTGGAAGGCGGCGTCGGTCTTCGCCTTCTCGTATTCCGCCTCGAGGTCGAGGATCAGCGGCATCAGCGTCTCGGAGACGAAGCGGCCGCCGAAATCGCCGAAGCGGCCGCGCTCGTCCGGGCCGGTGCGGAAGGAATTGGGCTCTGTGATGGTCACGGGTCGGGCTCCTCGGATCGCGCCCTCCTTAGCGCGCGGCCCGGCCGCCGTCGACCGCCCCGCGCACCTTTCGCGTCGCCCGCGCCGGCGCGCTCAGGCGCCCTCGCCGGCCGCGAGCGCGGCCCGCACGAAGGCCTCCATCCGCGCCCGGTCCTTGATGCCGCGCGCCTTCTCCACGCCGGAGGAGACGTCCACCCGCTCCGCGCCGGTCAGGCGGATCGCATCGGCGACGTTCTCGGGCGTCAGCCCGCCCGCCAGCACCCAGGGGGCGGGCCATTCCATGTCGCGGATCAGCCGCCAGTCGAAGGCCACCCCGTTGCCGCCGGGAAGCTCCGCGCCCTCGGGCGGGCGGGCGTCGACCAGGACCATGTCGACCACCTCGGCGTAGGCCGCGAGCCCGTCGAGGTCGCCCTCCTCCGCCACGCCGACCGCCTTCATCACCGGCAGGCCGAACCGCGCGCGCACCTCCGCCACCCGTTCCGGGCTCTCCGCGCCGTGGAGCTGGAGCATGTCGACCGGCAGCGCCTCCAGGATCGCCTCGATCTCGGCGTCGGTCGCGTCGACCGTCAGCGCCACGAGTTGCAGCCCCTCGGGCCGGCCCGCGGCGATCCAGCGCGCGTCGGCGAGCGAGACGTGCCGCGGCGACGGCGGGTAGAACACCAGCCCGCCCCAGGTCGCGCCGGCCTCCGCGGCCGCGGCGAGGTCGCCCCGGCTCCGCAGCCCGCAGATCTTCACTTGCATGACGGCGCCTTCAGTTGCGCAGGAGCGCCAGGATCTCGTCCTCGCCCTTGCTCGCTTCCTTGCGGAGCCGGCCGACCTCGCGGTTGAGCGACGCCGCCTCGCGACTCTTCGCCGAGGCGAGACGGCGATGCTTGTGCTCGCGCAGCCATTCGAGGATGTAGCCGAGAACCATCCCCACCAGCACCGAGACCACGCCCACGACGTAGAGCGGCAGCTCGATCGAGCGGTCGGCGATGCTCGACATGCCCGCGGGCAGCAGGTTCAGCGTCACCGGGCCACGGTTGGCGAGCGCGAGAATCACGATCACCGCCAGGATCACGACGAGAAGGATGAGCTTGATGGTCCGCATGGGGCCTCCGCTGGGCGACCCGGCCGTCCTAGCCCTGGTTCAGCCGGTCGCGCAAGAGTTTGCCGGTCTTGAAGAAGGGCACGTACTTCTCCTCGACCTCGACGCTGTCGCCGGTGCGCGGGTTGCGCCCGGTGCGCCCGTCGCGCTTCTTGACCGAGAAGGCCCCGAAGCCGCGCAGCTCCACCCGGTGCCCGGCGGCCATCGCCTCGATGATCTCCTCGAAGACCGTCGCCACGATCCGCTCGACGTCGCGCTGGAACAGGTGGGGATTCTCCTCGGCGATCTTCTGGATGAGCTCGGACTTGATCATTCTGCCACCCGCCTGCGCTCCCGGACCGTCCCGGACGCATAGTGGCAGGAATCAGGGCCCGATGGAATAGAGCTTGGGGCCGGTCAGGCGCGATATTTCCCCGAGAATTCCGCCGCTTGGGGTCGAGAAGCCGAGGATCGAGCCGATCAGGCCCCTATCGCTTTCCACCTCCCAGTCGCGGACCGGAAGGTCCGCGAGCGCGGGCTCGCGCGATTCGAGCCAGGCGACCGCCTCCGTCTCGCCGCCGAGTTCGTCGACGAGCCCCGCGTCCAGCGCGAGCCGGCCGGTGAAGACCTGCCCGTTGGCCACCCGGTCGAGCGCCGCCCCGTCGAGCCCGCGCCGCTCGCCGACGAGGCCCCGGAACCAGCCGTAGCTGTCGGCGACCAGCGCCTCGTCGATGGCGCGCGCGGCCGGGCTGGTCGGGCGGAAGGGCGACGGCTCCGCCTTGAGCGGCGAGGAACGCACGGTCTCGAGCCCGACGCCGAGCCGCGCCATCACGCCGGTGAGGTCGGGATACTCCAGGATGACGCCGATCGAGCCGGTCAGGGTGTTGCCCCGCGCGATCAGGTGGTCGGCGGCGAGCGCCGCGACATAGCCGCCGGAAGCGGCCACCTCGCTCATCACCGCCACGACAGGCTTCTGCGCGGCGACCGCGCGCAGGCTCGCGAACAGCGCCTCGGCCCCCGCTGTCGTGCCCCCCGGCGAGTTGATGCGCAGGATCAGCGCGCGCACCTTCTCGTCCTTCGCCAGCTCGCTCAGAAGGACGCCACGCTTCGCATCGTCGGAAATGACGCCGGAGACGTCGAAGCGGGCGACGTGCTCCGTGAAGGAATCTCCGTCGCCCGAGGCGAACAGTCCCACGACGACGGCGAGCGCCGCCGCGACGAGAAACCCCCGCCAGAACGCGGAGCGGCGCCACTTGCGGCGCCGCTCCTCGTAGAAGTCGCGTTCGAGCGCGTCCATCCGCTCAGGCGTCGTCCTTCTCGTTCTTGTCCTGGCCGCGGCGGAGCGCCGCGCCGAGGATGTCGCCGAGCGAGGCGCCGCTGTCGGACGAGCCGTACTGCTCCACCGCCTCCTTCTCCTCGGCGATCTCGCGCGCCTTGATCGACAGGCCGAGCTTGCGCGTCTTCGTGTCGATGTTGGTCACCCGCGCGTCGACGTGGTCGCCCCTGGTGAACCGCTCCGGGCGTTGTTCCGAACGGTCGCGCGACAGGTCCGAGCGGCGGATGAACGACTTCATCCCGTCGTACTCGACCTCGATCCCGCCGTCCTCGATCGAGGTGACAGTCACGGTGACGATGTCGCCCCGCTTCACGCCACCGATCGCCTCGGCGAAGGGATCGCCGCCGACCGCCTTGATCGAGAGCGAGATGCGCTCCTTCTCCACGTCGACGTCGGTGACCACCGCCGTGACGACGTCGCCCTTGCGGAAATCCTGGATGGCCTGCTCGCCCGGACGGTTCCAGTCGATGTCGCTGAGGTGGACCATGCCGTCGATGTCGCCGTCGAGGCCGACGAACAGGCCGAACTCGGTGATGTTCTTCACCTCGCCCTCGACCTGCGTGCCGTTCGGGTGGGTCCGGGCGAAGTTCTCCCACGGGTTGCCCTGGGTCTGCTTCAGGCCCAGCGACACGCGCCGCTTCTGCCCGTCGATCTCGAGCACGATGACCTCGACCTCCTGGGAGGTGGAGACGATCTTGCCCGGATGGACGTTCTTCTTGGTCCAGGACATCTCGGAGACGTGCACGAGGCCCTCGATCCCCGGCTCCAGCTCCACGAAGGCGCCGTAGTCGGTGATGTTGGTGACGCGGCCGAGGTGCTTGGACCCGATCGCGAACTTCGCCTCGACGGTGTCCCACGGGTCCGCCTGCAGCTGCTTCATGCCGAGGCTGATGCGCTGCGTCTCCTTGTTGATCTTGATGACCTGGACCTTGACGGTCTCGCCGATCCCGAGGATCTCGCTCGGGTGGTTGACGCGCCGCCAGGCCATGTCGGTGACGTGCAGCAGGCCGTCGACGCCGCCGAGGTCGACGAAGGCGCCGTACTCGGTGATGTTCTTGACCACGCCGTCGATGACGTCGCCCTCGGCCAGCCGCGCCACGATCTCGGCGCGCTGCTCGGCCCGGCTCTCCTCGAGCACGGCGCGGCGCGAGACGACGATGTTGCCGCGGCGGCGATCCATCTTCAGGATCTGGAAGGGCTGCGGCATGTGCATCAGCGGCCCGGCGTCGCGCACCGGGCGCACGTCGACCTGGCTGCCCGGCAGGAAGGCCACGGCGCCGCCGAGATCGACGGTGAAGCCGCCCTTGACCCGGCCGAAGATCGCGCCCTCGACGCGCTCCTCCTTGGCGTAGGCCTTCTCCAGGCGGTCCCACGCTTCCTCGCGGCGGGCCTTCTCGCGGCTGAGCACGGCCTCGCCGCGGGCGTTCTCGACGCGATCGAGATAGACCTCCACGACGTCGCCGACCTTGATCTCGGGCGACTTGCCGGGAGGGGTGAATTCCTTCAGATCGACGCGGCCTTCCATCTTGTAGCCGATGTCGATGATGGCCTGGCCCGCCTCGATGGCGAGGACCGTGCCCTTGACGACGGTGCCCTCGTCGGGGGTCTCCAGCTCGTAGCTCTCGTTGAGCAGAGCCTCGAAGTCTTCCATGGTTGCCGTAGCTGGCATAAAGTTCTCCTGGTTCGTCGGATTTCCGGCCAGGCGGTTGGCTCCGCCGGTCTTTTGGCGACGCCTGCGGGCGGTGTCGTCGTGAAATGCCGGACGGCCCCGGCGGATCAGTCCCCGTCGGGGTCGAAGCGACTTTTCACGAAGGCGACCGCCTCGGCGACGGCCGCGTCTATAGTGAGTTCCGTCGTGTCGAGCAAGAGCGCGTCTTCCGCGGCCCTGAGCGGCGCGATGTCGCGCGAGCTGTCGCGCGCGTCCCGCGCCTTGAGATCCGCCAGCACCGCCGCCACGTCGGCCGCGGCCAGCTCGGCCGCGCGTCGCGCCGCCCGCGTCTCGTCGCTCGCCACGACGAAGAGCTTGGCCTCGGCCTCCGGGCAGATCACCGTGCCGATGTCGCGCCCGTCGAGCACCGCGCCGCCGTCGCGCCGGGCGAAGTTGCGCTGGAAGGCCAGCAGCGCGTTTCGGACCTCGGGCAGCGCCGCGACCCTGGACGCCGCCTGACCCGCCCGCACGCTCCGCAATGTCTCGCGCGCCAGCGCCGCCGGCGTCAGCCGCCGCGCCAGCTCCGCCGCCCACATCGGGTCGATCACGCCGCGGCCGTCCTCCAGCGCCTGGAGACCCACCGCGCGATAGAGCAGGCCGGTGTCGAGATGGGCGAAGCCGAACTCCCGCGCCACCGCCCGGGCGATCGTTCCCTTGCCGGCCGCGGCCAGCCCGTCGATCGCGACGGTGAACCTCATCGGGCGGTCTCGCGGCAGGCGGGTGGCTTGGCCATGTCAGCCTCGGCTGGAGTCGGTCGCCAATCGGTAGATCGCGGCCCGGCCTCCGTCCAGCCCGGCGTCACGTCTGTTTCACATCTGCTCGCTCTCGCCGGGACGCCAGCGCTTCGGGGCCGTGCTCCGGAAGCTCTCGCGCTCGGAGAGTTCGGCCACCAGCGCCTCGAGCCGCGGCCGTCCCCACCAGGCCGGCCCGCCCCGCGCGTCGGACCAGAGCATGCAGCAGGCCACGGCGACGCCGGTGATCGTCAGGCCGTCGCGCAGCCGCCCCTGCTCCAGCCAGTCGAGCGTCGCGAGCAGTCGCGCCAGGTTGCGCTGGCCGGGGTCGAAGCCGATGTTGTTCGGCAGCGTCCGCTCCAGCCCGGACCAGCGCTGGTAGAGGGCGGCGACGAGCGCGTCGCCGGCGACGAGGACGGTGGCGAGCGCCTGCCGCTCCCGGGCCGGCGCGTAGGCCTGCGCGGGTTCGCCGGCCATGACCCAGAGCCGTTCCAGCACGAGGAGCGTCGGAAAGAGCGGTTCGCCCCGTTCCACGAGGACCGGAACCTGCCCGAGCGGATTGAGCGCGGTCACAGGATCGGGCGCAAAGAACGGAACCGCCTCCTCGTCGATCGGCAGCGCCCATTCGCGGATCAGCACGCGGGCCATCCGCCCCATGGGCGAGCTGGTGAAGAACAGCAGTCGGCCTTGAGTCTCGGCCACGGTGCTTTCCGGGGTCCTCCCCGCCAGCGGCGCCCCCCGCCCGTCGGCGGGCGCCGCTCCGGTCGGCGCCGCCGCGTGCAAGGTGCGCGATCCGACCCCCCAGCTCTCCGTTCCGGTCATCTCCCTCCCCGGTATCTTGCTACCCTGCCAGGTCCGCCCCGAGCGCCCGCATCAGCGGCACGAAGGATGGAAAGCTGGTGGTGATCGGCCCGGCGTCGTCGACCGTGACCGGACTTCGCGACGCGAGCCCGAGGCACAGGAACGACATGGCGATCCGATGATCTAGCCGGCTCGCCACGGTCGCGCCGCCCGGGACTCCGTCGGCCCCGCGGCCGTGGACGATAAACCAGTCGGGCCCCTCCTCCACGGTGACGCCGCAGGCCTCGAGGCCGCGCGCCATGGCGTCGATCCGGTCGCTCTCCTTGACGCGCAGCTCCTTCACGCCGCGCATCACCGTCCTGCCCTCGGCCGTCGCGGCCAGTGCGGCGAGGATCGGATACTCGTCGATCATCGACGCGGCGCGCTCGGGGGGCACCTCGATCCCCGCGAGCGGCCCGTGCCGCACCACGAGGTCGGCGACCGGCTCGCCGCCCTCCTCGCGCCGGTCGACGAACTCGATCGCCGCGCCCATCTCGACCAGCGTCTGATAGAGCCCCGCCCGCGTCGGGTTGAGCCCGATGCCCGGAACCCGCACCTCCGAGCCGGGCGCGAGCAGCGCCGCCGCCACCGGGAACGCCGCAGAACTCGGGTCGCGCGGCACCGCGATCCGCTGCGGCCTGAGCTCGGGCTGGCCGACGAGCGTCACCACGCGCCCCTCCGCCGTCGTCTCGACGCCCACCTCGGCCCCGAAGCCCGCCAGCATCCGCTCGGTATGGTCCCGCGTCGGCTCCTTCTCGATCACTACCGTCTCGCCGGGGGCGTTGAGCCCGGCGAGCAGCACCGCCGACTTCACCTGCGCCGAGGCGACCGGCGTCGCATAGCGCACCGGGACCGGCTCCGCCGCGCCGGTCAGCGTGATGGGGAGCCGCCCGCCGCGCCGGCCGCGCGCCTCGGCCCCGAAAAGCGCCAGCGGATCGGTCACCCGGCCCATCGGCCGCGAGCGCAGGCTCTCGTCCCCGGTGAAGGTCGCCGTCAGGTCCGTGGTCGCCGCCGCGCCCATGATCAGGCGCACGCCGGTGCCGGAGTTGCCGCAGTCGATCACGTCCTGAGGCTCGCGAAATCCGCCGACGCCGACGCCCTGCACCCGCCAGGCGCCGGGGCCGTCGCGCTCCACGCTCGCGCCGAAGGCGGCCATCGCACGGCCGGTGTCGAGGACGTCCTGCCCCTCGAGAAGGCCGGTGATCGCCGTCTCGCCGACCGAGAGCGCGCCGAGGATCAGCGCCCGGTGCGAGACCGACTTGTCGCCGGGGATCTCGGCCACGCCGCGAAGCGGCCCGCCCGCCGTGGCCCGCATGGGCTGCGCCTCGCCGTGTCCCGCCATTCCGCGCTCCGATCCGTGCTCGGCGTCGTCATAGGGGATCGGCCGGGTGCGGTCCATGCGCACGATTCGTGCGAGGCGCCGGCGGAATTCCCGGCTTCGGGCCGGGCCTGCCCCGCGCACGCCGACGGGATGCGGTCCGCGACCCGCGGTTCGGGGTGAAACGCGCAAAAGCCGATGGCTGGGGCGGGGAGAGGCAAGGGGCTGAAAAGGCGTGGTTTTATCTGGCTGGAACGCGGCTGGAACCGGGCTGGAATCTGCCTTGCCACTTTTTAGGGATTCGGGAGGGCTTCGGCACGCGTCAGGCGCGCGGGCCGTTGGCGCAAGACAATGACGCCGCCGGCGGCGGACCCTCGCGATCCATTGCGTTGACGGGATCTTAAGCCCCCGTTGCGCAATGTCGCCGCCGACCGGCCGCTCCCCTCGCGACCGCCCCCATCCGGAAGGACAGAGCATGGGCATCTCTTCGTCGATGAACGCCGGCGTCTCCGGCCTCAACGCGAACGCGAACAAGCTCGCCACCATCTCCGACAACATCGCGAACTCGCAGACCTACGGCTACAAGCGCGCCGACGTGGACTTCGCCTCGATGGCGGTCAGCGACTCGCGCACGCCCTACACCGCCGGCGGCGGGCGCTGGTTCACCGCGGGCGGCGTCAGGACCAACGCCATCTGGGACATCGACGCCAAGGGCGCGCTGGCCTCGACCGCGAACGCCACCGACATCGCCATCACCGGACGGGGGATGCTGCCCGTCACCACGCTCTCGTCGATGACGAACATCGGCGCGGCCCCGAGCGACCCGGACTTCTTCCTGACCTCGACGGGCTCGTTCGAGGCCGACGCCGACGGCTACCTGCGCAGCCCCTCGGGGCTGGTGCTGATGGGCTGGCCCGCGGACCTGAACGGCAACATTCCCCCCCAGCCGCGCGACAGCGCCGCGGGCCTCGCGCCGATCCAGATCAACCGCTCGTCGTTCGCGGCGCAACCGACCTCGACGATCACGCTCAACGCCAACCTGCCGGCGACCGAGACGCAGGCGGGGAGCGCGGGGACCGCGCTGCCGGTCAACGTCGAGTATTTCGACAACCTCGGCGCCTCCCAGACGCTCGCCATGTCCTTCACGCCGGTCGTCCCGGCGACGGGGCAGTCGAACACCTGGACGATGACGATCACCGACCAGGCGAGCGGCCTCTCGGGGGGAACCTACCAGATCGTCTTCTCCGACACGCCGCCCACGGCCGGCGCGATCGCCAGCGTCACCCAGACCGTCGCGCCGACCGCGCCGCTGACCTCGGCCTACAACGCGGCGACGGGGGATCTCGCGCTCGACCTCGGCGCCCAGCCGATCGCCATCCAGCTCGGCGCGCCGGGCGGCGGGGCCAACCAGCACCTCAGCCAGCTTTCCTCGACGTTCTCGCCGGTGGGCGTGACCAAGGACGGCTCGCCGGCGGGGACGTTCACCGGCGTCACCATCGACGAGAACGGGCTGATGCGGGCGAGCTACTCGTCCGGCTTCACCCGGGTGGTCTACCAGGTGCCGGTCGTGGACGTGCCGAACTTCAACGGCCTGCGCGTGCTCGACAACCAGACTTTCGGGCTCTCGGACATGTCGGGCTCGATGTTCCTGTGGGACGCGGGCGACGGGCCGACCGGGGCGATACAGGGCTTCGCCCGCGAGCAGTCGACCACCGACATCGCCCAGGAGCTGACGCAGCTCATCACCACGCAGCGGGCCTATTCGTCGAACGCGAAGATCATCCAGACCGTCGACGAGATGTTGCAGGAAACCACCAACCTCAAGCGTTGAGACGTAGGCGGGGGAGCGAGCGATGGGCATCTCGAATGCGCTGAACAATGCCTATACGGGGCTCGTCGGCGCCTCGCGGCTTGCCGACACGGTGTCGAACAACGTGGCCAACGCCATGACGCCGGGTTTCGGGCGGCGGGTGACGGAGCTCTCGTCGCTGGCGCTCGGGGGCTATGGCTCCGGCGTGCGGGTGACGGGCTCCTACCGCACCGAGAACGCCTTCCTCACCGCCGAACGCCGCGCGATGGACGCCTCGGCGGGCGCGGCGGGCACGACGTCCGGCGCCTGGCTGCGGATCGTGGACGCCCTCGGCGAGCCCGGGGAGACCGGGGCGCTCGCCACGCGGGCCTCCGAGCTCGAGGCGAAGCTGATGGCGGCGGTCGCCTCGCCGCAGTCGCTGACGCAACTGACCGACGCCGTGACCGCGGCGCGCCAGCTCGCCGAGGCGGTGAACGCGGTCGCGCGGGAGAACCAGAGCCTGCGGACCGAAGCCGACGCCGAAATTGCGCGGCAGGTCAACAGGGTGAACGACGCCCTTCATGCGGTGGAGGACGTCAACGGCAAGATCGTGACGCTCGGGTTGAAGGGCGAGGACGTCTCGGCCCTTCAGGACGAGCGGGACCGGATCATCGACGGGATCTCCTCGATCATCCCCGTTCGGGTCGTCAACCGCGACAACGGACAGGTGGCGCTCTACTCGGCCAACGGCGGCGCGCTGCTCGACGGGCGGGTCTGGGGGCTGTCGTTCCAGCAAGGGCCGAACGTCATCACGCCGGAGATGACGCCCGGCGCGCCGCTCGGCGGGCTGATGCAGGACCAGGGCGCGGCGGGCCTGACCGCCGTTGCGGCCGGGACCGGATCGGGGACGTTCGACGGCGGCTCGCTCGGGGCGCTCTTCGAGATCCGCGACACGCTCGTGCCGGGGGTCGACGCGGAGATGGACCGTTACGCGGCCGAGCTGATCGACCGCTTCCGGAGCCTCGCCGCCGCGGGGTCGCTCGACGCGGGCGGCGAGGGTCTCTTCGTGGACCCGACCTCGGGGCCTGCCGTCGGGCTCGCGGGACGGCTCGCGATCAACGCCGCGGTGGACCCGACCCAGGGCGGCGCGGCCTGGCGGCTGCGCGACGGACTTTCCGCCGCGACGCCGGGCGCCGAAGGGTTCGGGGCGTATCTTCAGGGCCTCGCCGACGCGATGTCGACGGCGCGGGCCCCGGGCGGCTGGACGACCCAGAACGCCGCCAACGACGCGGCGACGATGGCCTCCGAGATCGCCTCGTTCTTCGCCGGGCGCTCGGCGACGGCAGAGGGCGCGCAGGCCTACGCCGCCGCGCGGCAGACCACCCTCTCGGACAGCGAGGCCAACGCCGTCGGCGTCGACACCGACCGGGAACTTCAGAACCTGATCCTGATCGAACAGGCCTATGCGGCGAACGCCCGCGTGCTCGCCACCATCGACGATCTCCTGAAGCTGCTGCTGGAGTGACGCCATGAAACTCGGCAACGCCTCCGACCTCGCCCGGCTCCAGATGCTGCAAAGGAACGCCTTCACCACGCGCTCGGCGATGGACGTCGCCTCGGTGGAGATGACGAGCGGCGAGAAGCAGGACCGTTTCGAGGCGACGGGTGGCAACCTGACGCGGCTCTTCGCGCTGGAGCGGTCGCTGGCGCGCAACCAGGTCTTCGCCGACAGCGCCTCGCTGAGCGAGATGCGGCTCGACATCATGCAGGAGGGGTTCGGCCGGCTGCTCGCGCCGGTGGAAGGCCTTGCGGTCGACCTCGCGACCGCGACGGGGGTCTCGGACGTCTCGGCCGGGAAACTGCACGCCGCGACGGCGCGCCGCGCCATCGTCGACGCGGTGAGCGTGCTCAACACCCGCGTCGCCGGACAGTCGCTGTTCGCCGGCGCCGCGACGGACGGCCCTGCCCTCGCCTCCGCCACGAACCTGCCCGCCGATCTCGACGCGCTGGCGGCGGGCGCCGCGACGGCGGCGGACGCCGTGGCCGCGATCGAGGCCTATTTCGCGCCGGGCGGGGACTTCCACACCCAGGGCTATGTCGGTTCGGCCGCCAGCCTCACGCCTGTCGAGATCGGCGAGGGCGCGCGGCTCGACTACGCCGTGCGCGGCGACGACCCGGAGATCGTCGCGACGCTGCGGGCGCACGCGCTGGCCGCCGTCGTCGCCGGCGGCGCCTTCGCCGGCGATCCGGACGGGCAGATGGAGCTCCTCACGGCGTCGGGGCAGCGGATGCTCGAGGCGCGCGAGGACGTGCTCGCGCTGCGCGCCCGCGTCGGCGTGTCGCAGAACGTCGTCGAGCGCGCCCAGGCCGAACGGACGTCGGAGCGCGACGCGCTGAAGCTCGCCCGCGCCGGCATCGTCGCCACCGATCCCTTGGAGGCGGCCTCGACCTACCAGCAGCTCCAGGTCCAGCTCGAGGCGATCTACACGGTCACGTCGCGGCTGACCGATCTGCGCTTCACCAACTTCATGCGGTGATCATGGGCCGTCTGCTGGCGCTTCTCGCGGCGATGCTCGTCCTCTGGTTCGGCGGGCTGGCCGGGCCGGCGGCGGCGGCGCCGGTCCGGATCAAGGATCTCGTCCAGATCGACGGCGTGCGCGGCAACGACCTGCTCGGCTACGGGCTCGTGGTCGGGCTCAACAATTCGGGCGACTCGCTGCGCAACTCGCCGTTCACCGAGGACGCGATCATCAACATCCTCGAGCGGCTGGGCGTCAACGTCACCGGCGAGCAGATCCGCGCCCGCAACGTGGCGGCCGTGCTGGTGACGGCGACGCTGCCCGCCTTCGCGCGGGCGGGGAGCCAGATCGACGTCACTGTCTCGGCGATCGGCGACGCCTCCAGCCTGATGGGCGGGACGCTGGTGATGACGCCGCTCAACGCCGCCGACGGCCAGATCTACGCCGTGGCGCAGGGCTCGATCATCGCCGGCGGCATCGTCGCCGAGGGCGAGGCGGCGAGCGTCACCCAGGGCGTGCCGACCTCGGGCCTCATCCCCTCCGGCGGGCGGGTCGAGCGCGAGGTGGCGTTCGATTTCAGCCAGTCGGCCGAGCTTCGGCTGGCGCTCAGGAACCCCGACTTCACCACCGCGGCGCGCATCGAGGCGGCGATCAACCGCAACGTCGGCGAGAAGATCGCGCGGATGCTCGACGCCGGGACCGTGCGGCTCGATCTGGCCGGCTTCGGCATCGACCGGCCCGCCCTCCTGATGGCGCAGATCGAGAACGTCGAGGTGCAGACCTCGACCATCGCCCGCGTGGTGGTCGACCAGCGCTCGGGCACGATCATCCTCGGGCAGGACGTCCGCATCAGCCGCGTGGCGGTGACGCAGGGCTCGATCACGCTCCGCGTCGAGGAGGAGCCGCTCGTGGTCCAGCCGAACCCCTTCGCCGATGGCCGAACCGTGGTGATCCCGCGCACCGACGCCTCGATCGACGAGGAGCCGGGCACGGGGCTCGCGCTGGTGGAGACGTCGGTCTCGCTGCCCGAGGTGGTCTCCGGGCTCAACGCCCTCGGCGTGTCGGCCAACGACATGATCGACATCCTGAAGTCGATCAAGGCCGCCGGCGCCCTGCACGCCGAGTTCATCGTCCAGTAGACGGCGCGACCGCTGCCGGGGCGATCACGGCGGCCGCGGCGCGGCCGCTTCGAATGTCCGGGCCGGATCCGGCCGCACGGCGGCCAGTGGACATTTCCCTCGCCGGAGACCTAGGCTCGTTGCGATACCTCCCCGCCTCGAACGAGCCTGATTTTCCGATGACCTCCACGACGCTCCGACTGAACATGCCGCAGTGGCAGGGCGGCGATGAACCCGCCTATCGCTTCGGCGCCGAACTCTTGCGCTGGCTCGCCCCGCCGCATGACGGGCCCGAGGAAACCGTGGCGGTTCCCGAACCGGACGGCAGAACGCCGCCGGTCGAGCACGGCATCAAGTGGCGCGCGGCCCTGCTGTCACAGGCAAGGGCGGCGCGCGCAGCCATCGAGCGGCACGAACCCGACCGGATCGTGACGCTTGGCGGCGACTGCCTCGTTGATCTGGCGCCGATCGCCTACCTGAGCCGCAAGTATGGCGAAAAGCTGGGCGCCCTCTGGCTCGACGCTCATCCCGACGTGATGAGCGCGGCCGAGTTCTCGCATGCCCATGCGCATGTGCTGGCCATGCTGCTCGGCCGGGGCGACGAGGCTTTCACGGCGGAAGTGCTCGAAAAGCTGGATGCCCGGTGCGTGATGATCGCCGGCATGCGGGGATGGAACGAGGCCGAGGACCCGATCCTGAAGGAGCTGGGCCTGCGCCACATTCCGCCGGCCGCGATTGCCGACAGCAGCCGGCCGGTCCTCGACTGGATCGAGAGCGAAGGGATCACGCATGTCGCGGTTCATTTCGACCTCGACGTCCTCGATCCGGCGCATTTTTCGCCGTTGCTGTTCAACCGGCCGGGGGCGCCGGAGGGCGCCTTCGATGGGGTCGAGCAGGGCCGGATGCGGCTCGAACAGGCGGTGCGCCTGCTGAAGGATGTCGGCGCGGCGGCGGACATGGTCGGCCTTGCCATCACCGAGCATCTGCCCTGGGACATGCTGCGCCTGAAGACCAGCCTCGCTGAGCTGCCCATCATGAGATCATGAAGCCAGTCGCGGGTCGAAACGGATCCCGCGCGGCTGTCACGCCTGCCTTCCCGATCGGGCCGTGCGTCGGGAGGTCGCGCCGGTCTCGCGTCCGGGCGCGCGCATCGCGCCCGGACGGCAGCGGCGGGCGCGATCGGCGTCTTGCCGACGCTACCCCGAAATCACCGCGAGCGTGGACAGGGCCTCGTCGAAGAGGCTGATCGACGCCCGCGTCCCGGGCGCGATCCGACCGAGTTCGTGATCGAGGCGCAGGGCGCGCGCGGGGTTCGTCGATCCCATCCGCAAGGCGCCGACCAGATCCATTCCGGCAAGATCGACGAGGTTGCGGAGGGATTCGTCCATGGCGATATGGGCGCCGGCCAGCGTCCCGTCCTGGCCGGTCAGGCGACCGTCGGCCAGCTTGATCAGCTTGCCGTCGAGATCGAAGCTCTGAATGGTCCCCGCCAGCGTCAGCATGGCGTCGGTCACCAGGCACAACCGGTCGGCCGCGGCGCGAACCGACATGCGCAGCGCATGCGGCCTGACGTGGTGGCCGTCCGCGATCAGGCCGGCGAACAGGCGGTCGCCGCCGAGCACTTCGGACACGATGCCGGTGGCGCGGCTGGCCGGGCCGGGCATGGCGTTCCACAGGTGCGTGGCGCCGCTGATCCGCTCCAGATGCTCGGCCTTGGCCTCGGAGTGGCCGGCGAACAGGATGATCCCGGCGTCGGAAAGCCGCCGAAGGCGTTCGGGCTCCTGACACTCCGGCGCCAGCGTCAGCAGGATCACGCCCGGGAAGCTCGCGGCCTCCCGTTCGAGCGCGGCGACGTCGGCCTCGGCGAGCGGGCGGATGGCGGTGCGGTCGTGGATGCCGGGCCGCGCCGGCGACAGGAACGGGCCTTCCAGATGCACCCCGATCACCCCGGGCGCGCCCGCCTCGATGGCCTGGCGCGCGGCGGCCAGCGCCGTCAGATAGGCTTGGCCGTGGGCGGTGATGAAGGTGGGCAGGATGTGTGCGGTGCCGCCCTGGCGCGCGCCTCGGGCGATGCGGGCGATCGCCGCCGCGGTCGGCTCGAAGTTGAACTGGGTGTCGGCCGCGCCGTTGATCTGGATGTCGATCATCCCCGGGGCGGCGATCGCGGCGCGGATCGCGCCGGGCGTCGCGCGGTCGGCGTCGGTGGCGGGCCGGAGCGCGACCACCGTTCCGTCGCGGATGACCACGGCCCGGTCGGGCTGGAGTTCGGGCCGCACGCCGTCATAGAGCCGGTCGGCCAGGATCAGCGTCTCAGTCAAAGGGGGTTCCCTCGCCATCCGGGTGAACGTTCTGATAGTAGTCCGTCAGCTTCAGACCGGCGGCGGCGTCGCGGTCGAGAACCACTGTCGCGCGCGCGTGCATCTGCAACGCCGAGGCCGGGCAGACGGCGGCGACCGGTCCCTCGACCATCGCGGCCACGGCCTCGGCCTTGGTCGCGCCGGTCGCCAGCAGCAGGCATTCGCGCGCCGCCAGGATGGTGCCGACGCCCATGGTGATGGCATAGGCCGGCGGGGTCTCGTCCGGGCCGAAGTATTGCCGGTTGGCCGCCCGCGTGCTCTCGGTCAGGGTCTTGATCCGGGTCGGCGAGGCCAGCGACGAGGTCGGCTCGTTAAAGCCGATATGGCCGTTGCGTCCGACCCCCAGCAGTTGCAGCGACAGCCCCCCGGCCTCGGCGATCATCGCCTCGTAGCGCACGGCCTCGGCGGTCGGGTCGGCGGCGTCGCCCCGCGGCAGGTGCGTGCGCGCGATGTCGATGTCGATGTGCCGGAACAGCAGGTCGTTCATGTAGGTGCGATACGACGCGGGATGGTCGGGCGCGAGCCCGACATATTCGTCGAGGTTGAACGTGGTGACCCCGGCGAAGGACAGGCCCTCGCGATGAAGCGCCGCCAGTCGTTCGTAGAGCGGCAGCATCGTGCCGCCGGTGGCGAGTCCGAGGACGGCGTCGGCGCGCCCGCGGACATGGTCGGCGATCAACCCGGCGGCGCGCCTGACGGCGGCATCGTGGTTTTCGCAGATCAGGACTTTCATCGTTCAACTCCGTCCGGCAGGAGCGCCCCGAGGAGGGCGCTGTCCTGACCGAGGGCCGCCGGCACGAGCTCGACCCGGAAGAGCGCCGGCTCCTCGGCCAGATAGTTGGTCACGCGCGGCAGATAGCCCTCCGCAAGGCCGACGCTGCCGCCGATGGCGATCCGGTCGAGCCCGAAGATCGTCCGCAGATCCGCGCAGAGGCGGGCGATCGCCCGGGCCGAGCGATCTATGGCGGCGGCGGCCCGGGGCGTGGTCGCGGCGAAGGCCGCGCGCGCATCGGGCGTTCCGGCGACGCGGGCGATGGCCCGGCCGGCGGCGACGGATTCCACGGTGCCGTGGCGCCCCGAGCCGCAGGGATCATCGCCGAGCGACGACGACACGAACCCGATGTGACCGGCGAGTCCGTCGCGGCTGGCCAGCAGGCGGCCGTCCAGTACGACGCCGCCGCCGACGCCGGTCGAGACCGTGAGATAGGCGAACCGCTCGGCGCCGCGCCCGGCGCCGAGCCGCGCCTCGGCCAGCGCCGCGGCGGCGGCGTCGTTCCGGAGCGCGATCTCCGGGCCGAAGCGCGCGCGCAGGCGGTCCAGCAGAGGCTCGCCCGCGATCCGCTCCAGGGTGCCGGCGTTGACCGCGTGCCAGCGCCCCGCCGCGTCGACGCGCCCGGCCACCGCGACGCCGAGGGGTTGACCGGCGCGGTAGCCGAGCCGGTCGAGCAGCGCGGCCATCGCATCGAGCTGGGCTTCCAACCCCGCCTGCCCGTCGGTCGGGGCCTGGAGCCGGTCCCCGATCCGGTCGGCGACCACCCGGGCCGCGGCGGTCTTGGTGCCGCCGAGATCGACGACGAACCCCTCGATCATCGCTTGCCCCGCACGGCCTCGGCGAACCAGCCCGTGACGATCTCGAGCCGCGTCAGCGCGCTGCCGACGGTGACGGCGTCCGCCCCGGCGGCCATCGCCGCCGCGGCCAGATCGGGCGTGTTCACCCGTCCCTCCGCCATCACGAAGCCGCCGAGACCGCGGAAGGCGCGGATCAACCCGAGGTCCGGCCCGTCGTCGCCGGTCGCCGTCTCCGCGGTGTAGCCCGACAGCGTCGTGCCGAGGATCGCGGCGCCAGCGGCCAGCGCCGTCTCGCCGTCGGCGATCGTGGAGCAGTCGGCCATGGCGAGGCATCCGCTGGCGAGGATCGCCGCCAGGACATCCTCGCGCGCGCCGGGGCGCGGGCGGGGCGTCGCGTCATAGGCGATGATGTCGGCCCCTGCCCCCGCCAGCGCGAGCGCATCCTCGACCGTGACGGTGATGCGCACCGGGCTGTCCGGCAGGTCGGTCTTGACGATGCCGATGATCGGCACGTCCACCGTGGGGCGCACGGCGCGAAGGTTGTCCACCCCCTCGATCCGCAGGCCGACCGCGCCGCCGGCGACGGCGGCCTGCGCCATCGCCGCGACGATCTCCGGGCGATCCATCGGCCCGTCATCCACCGGCTGGCAGGAGGCGACGAGGCCGCCCCGAAGCCGTTGCAGCTTGTCCATAACCGTTCCCCCCGGCCCGCCCTGCCCTAGCGCAGCAGGCCCACGTCCTTCAGGATCGCATGAATGCGGCCGATGGTGGCTGCGTCGAGGTCCTTCAGCGGCGCGGTCATCGTGGCGGAGCTGAGCAGGCCGATGGCGGCCATGGCGACCTTGAACGCGCCGACGCCGGCGGCGTCCCCGGACCGGCCGGTGGCGACGAAGACGATCTCGAACAGCCGGTTGAGGTATTCCTGCTCGGAGATGGCCTTGGCCATGTCGCCCGAAGTCGCCGCCTCCCAGAGCCGCACGTAGGCCCCGGCATCGACGTTGGCGAGGCCCGGAACCGCGCCGTCCGCCCCGATCATCGCCATGGCGTCGACGACGACCTCGTGCCCGGTAAAGAGGGCGAGGGGACGGCCCGCGGCCTTGTTCATCGCGATCAGGCGCCGGAAGCTGACGTCGTCGCCAGAGGAATCCTTGACGCCGACGAGGACGCCTTCCTTGCCGAGCTGCACCAGCATCCCGGGCGAAAGCTTGCGATGCACCCGGACCGGAATGTCATAGGCGAAGAGCGGCACGTCGATGGCGGCGCGCACGAGGCGGAAATGGTCCGCGATCTCGGTTTCGTCGTTGAGGGCATAGACGGGCGCGGTCGTGACGATGGCGTCGGCGCCGGCGGTCACCATGGCGCGGGCGCCCTGGATCACGCGGGCGGGCGAGGAGTCGATGGCGCCCGCGATGACTGGAACGCGCCCCGCCGTCGTGCGGCTAACCGTCTCGACGATAGCGGTCCGGTCGGCGTCGGTGAGATACGCGACCTGGCCGGTCGAGCCCATGACGAACAGCCCGTGCACGCCGGCGGTGATCAGGTGCTCGACCAGCTTTTCCAGATCGGCGCAGTTCACCGTGCCGTCGGGATTGATCGGGGTGACGATGGGCGGAACGATGCCGCGGAAGTCGGTTCTGGTCATCTTGTCCAACTTGTCAGGTGGTTGCGGGGTGGGAGGTATGTCAGGACGCGCGCGCGTGCAGCAGGCTGGGCGCGGCCGCGAGCAGCGTGCGGGTATAGTCCTGCGACGGGTTGTGCATGACCTGTGCGCCTGGGCCGGATTCGACGATCTTGCCGTTGCGCATGACGATGATGTCGTCCGACACGTGACGGACCGTCTGGATGTCGTGCGAGATGAACACCATCGCCAGATTGAGTCGGCGCTTGAGATCCTGCAGCAGGTTGAGGATCTGCGCCCGCACCGAGACGTCGAGCGCCGAGGTCGGTTCGTCGGCGACGATCACCCGCGGCTCCAGCGCAAGGGCGCGGGCGATGGCGACGCGCTGGCGCTGACCGCCGGAGAGCTGCGCCGGGATGGCGTCGAGCACCGATTGCGGCAGCCCGACCAGCTGAACCAGCTCGGACACCCGCGCCTGACGGCTGGCGGCGTCTCCGATGCCGTGCACCTCCAGCGGATCGGTCAGCGCGTCGCGGACGAGCATGCGGGCGTTCAGCGCGGTGGCCGGATCCTGAAAGACCACCGAGACGACCCGGCCGATCTGCCGGCGCGTCGCGGCGTCGAAGTGGCCGACCGGCTTGCCCTCGAACAGCACCTGCCCGGCGCTGGGCTCCAGAAGGCCGATCAGCACCTTGGCCGCCGTGGACTTGCCCGAGCCGGATTCGCCGACGATCCCGAGCGTGCGGCCGGGACGGACCGCCAGCGAGACCTGGTCGACGGCCCGGATCGACCGGGGCCGGAACAGGGTGGAGGCGCGGGTGCGGAAATCCACGCAGACGTCGCGCAGTTCGATAACGGGGCCGGCTTCGGTTGCGGGGCTCATGCGAATTCCTCCCTGGGCGCGATCGGCGCGTCATCGGGGTGGGCGGCATAGTAGTGCTCGGTCCCGGGGATCTGCCGCATGACGGGGGTGACCCCGGCGTTGCGGCGCGGGTTGAACGAGCGCGGCGCGAACCGGTCGCCGGGCGGGAACTCGGCCGGCGAGGGCACGGTGCCGGGGACCTGGTGCAGCCGCGCGGCGCCCGCCTCGATGCTCAGCACCGCGCCGAGCAGCCCGCGGGTGTATTCGTGCACCGGGTGGGTGAGGATGTCGCGGGTGCTGCCCTGCTCGATCAGCTGCCCGGCATACATGACCGCGATCCGGTGCGAGATCTCGGCGACGAGCGCGAGGTCGTGCGAGACGAAGATCATGGCGAAGCCCAGTTCCCGGCGCAGCCGGTCCAAGAGCTCGATCACCTGCTTCTGCACCGTGACGTCGAGGGCCGTGGTCGGCTCGTCGGCGATGATGAGCTTGGGATCGCGGGTCAGCGCCATGGCGATCAGAACGCGCTGGCGCTGGCCGCCCGAAAGCTCGTGCGGATAGGAGTTGAGCGTCCGTTCCGGATCGAGGCCCACCAGTCTCAGCAGGTCCGACGCGCTGCGCGTGCCGCCCCGGCTGGTGAGCTGGCGCATCTGCGCGCTGATCAGCATCGCCGGATTGAGCGAGGAGAGCGCGTCCTGATAGATCATCGCGATGCCGCGGCCGCGCAGGGCGTCGCGTTCGCGCGCGCTCATGGTCAGCAGGTTCCTGCCCTCGAAGAGAATCTCGCCGCCGATCACGGTCTTCGGCCCGAGCAGGCCCATGATGGCGAGCGAGGTGATCGACTTGCCGCAGCCGGATTCGCCGACCAGGGCGAGCGTTTCGCCAGGGCGCACGGAGAAGGAGATGTTGTCGACGACATTGATCTTGCCGTGCCGCGCGAAGCCGATGCTGAGGTTGCGCACCTCCAGCAGCGGCGCGGCGTCGCCCTCGTAGATCCGCCGGTCGGTGCGCGCCAGTTCGACCCCGCGAAGCTGATCGAGGCGCTGGTGCAGCGGCACGACCGGCTCGAACGCCTCCGTCAGCTTCTGCGTCAGCCCTTCCGGCGGGACGCCTTCGGAGGCTTCCAGCATCACGATACCGGCCTCGACGGCGGCGGCGTTGACCCGCGAGCGGGCTCGCGGCGCGGCCATGGCGTCGGTCATGCCTTCGGCCAGGATGTTGAGCGCCAGGACGGTGGTGGTGATCAGGAGACCGGCGAAGAAGGTGGGCCACCACGCGCCGGACATGACGAGTTGCCGCCCCGCCGACATGACGTTGCCCCAGGACGGCTCCGGGTCGGGCACGCCGGCCTGGATGAAGGACAGCGAGGCCTCGAAGACGATGGCGTCGGCGACCAGCACGGTCGCGAAGACCAGGATCGGCGCGAGGCAGTTGCGCGCGACATGCCGCATCAGGATGCGCGGCGTCGAGGCGCCCATGACCCGCACGGCGGCGACATAGTCCTCGCCGTACTGGCCGATGATGTTGGCGCGGATCACACGCGTGAGCTGCGGCGTGTAGAGGAAGGCGATGGTCAGCACCAGAACCGGCAGGGACTGGCCGAAGACGCTGACGAAGGCCACCGCGAGCGCGATGCCGGGAAAGGACATCACCATGTCGAGGACGCGCATCAGCGCCTCGGAGGTCCACTTGCCGGCGGTCGCCGCGATTGCGCCGAGGACGGAGGCGGCGACCAGCGCCACGGCGGTGGCCGCGAGGCCGATGACGAGCGAATACCGCGCGCCATAGAGCAGGCGGGAATAGATGTCCCTGCCCTGCCGGTCGGTGCCGAACCAGTGCGTCGCGTCGGGCGCGGCCGGGCCGGGCGTCAGGCCGGTGGCCAGCGGATCGAAGTTCGCGAGCAGCGGCGCGAATACCGCGGAGAGGCAGACCACGAGCAGGATGCCGAGGGCGATCTTCGAGGCCGCCGGCAGATCCCGAAGGGCGGCAAGGCGCATCCCGGAGATGGAGAGCGTCTGGGTGAGTTGGGACCGCAGCATGTCAGATCGTCCTGATGCGCGGGTTGACCAGAACATAGAGCAGGTCGACCACGACGTTGATGACCATGAAGGCAAGCGCGACGGTAAGCGTGACGCCCTGAACCAGATTGGGCTCGTTGTTGGTCACCCCGTTGAGGATCAGCATGCCCATGCCATTGATGTTGAAGATGATCTCGATGATCACGGCGCCGCCCAGCAGATAGCCGACGCGCAGGCCGAGCACGGTGATCGGCGTGATGAGCGCGTTGCGAAGCACGTTTCTGGACACCACGGTCCGCCACGGGATGCCGGCCCCGAGCGCGGTCCGCACATAGTCCCTGTCGAGCTCCTCGACGACCGAGGTGCGAACGACGCGGGACAGCTGCCCGATCACGGGGACGGCCAGGGCGACGGCGGGGAGCAGCATCCGCACCAGCCAGCCGCCGAAATCCTCCGTCATGGCGGGAAGCTTGCCCGACGTCGGCAGCAGCGAGATGAGCCCGACCTTGTTCCCGAGCAACTGGATGAGCAGGATCGCCAGCCAGAAGGACGGCGTCGACAGCGACGCGATCGAGGCCAGCCGGATCAGGTGGTCGGGCCAGCGGTCCCGGTAGACGGCCGCCATCACCCCGAGGAGCAGCGAGAACGCTACAGCGATGATCAGGCCGAAGAAGGTCAGCTGCAACGTGATCGGGAAGGCGCGCGCCACCTCGTCGATCACCGGAAGCTGCCGGGCCGAGTAGGTGCCGAGATCGAGCCGCGTCAGACCGGACACGAACGAGACGTAGCGCACGAGCAGCGGCTCATCGAGGCCGTGCGCGGCGCGGTATTCCTGCCGGGCCTCCACCGACGCCCCTTCGCCAAGGGCGGTGATGGCGGGGTCGATCTTGGAGAACGACATGACGAAGAAGACCAGGAACGTGATCCCCAGCATCATGATCGGCAGTTGCAACAGGCGGCGTCCGATCAGGTTGACTACATTCATCATGTCGAGGCGGCTCCCCGGGCTGCTGGCGGTGTCGGGACGGATGATGCGCGGAACCGGGGGGTGTCCCCCGGTTCCGGAGGGTCGGGCCAGACCGGGCGCGGGCTTGCCGCCGCTGCGCCCGGTCGAGGCGCGGTTACTCCGCCACGCCGACGCCGAGGAACGACAGGCCGGTCGTCGGCACCGGGGAGAAGCCTACGAGCTGGGTGTCGTCCCACGCGGTCGGCAGCTGGCGGTGGAACAGCGGATAGAGCGGAACCTGTTCGGAGAGCAGGTCGAAGGCCTCGTTCCACTTTTCCTGCTGCGCCTCGCCGTCGAGGGTCAGCGCCTCGGTCAGCGTCGCGGTCAGGGCCTGGTACTCGGGGCTGCCGGCCCAGCGGTAGCGATCCTTCGGCCAGACATTGTCGCCGTACCACCACTGCATCAGGATGTCGGGGTCGTTGCCGAAGACCGACGGATCGCCGGGGGCGATCATGACCTGCATCTCGCCGGCGTCGACCTTGCCGTACTGCCCGCCGGACTGGCCGATGTCGAGGGTGGTGTTGAAGCCGACCTGGTCGAGGGATTCCTTGATGATCGGCGCCACGTCGCGCACCCAGCCGTGGTCGGTGCTCATCAGCGTGATGTCGAGCTCGGGCGTGCCGGCCTCGGCCAGCAGCGCGCGGGCCTTGTCGGGGTCGTAGCTGTAGACGACGGACGCCTCGTGATAGTTCGGATGCGTCTTCGGCAGGAACGAGGTCGCGGCGGTCGCATTGCCGAGCATGCCGGTGCCGATGATCTTGTCCATGTCGAGGGCATAGAAGAAGGCCTGGCGCACGCGGACGTCGTCGAAGGGCTCGGTCGAGGTGTTGAACATCGCGAAGAGCAGGCCGAAGGACTGCGCCTTCTCGAGGCTCGCCACCGCGGCGACCGCGTCGGCGTCGATGTAGGGGACGTCCTCGATCGCCATGACCGTGCCCGAGCTCAGCGCGTTGACGCGCGCGGTCGGATCGGAGATCAGGTTCCACACCATGTCCTTGGCGAGGGCCGGACGCGGACCGGTATAGGCGTCGTTGCGCTCGAAGACGATCTGCGCCTCGGGGACGGCCGAGATCAGCTTGTAGGGGCCGGTGCCGACGGGCTGGGTCCCGAAGCCCTCGGGATTCGCTTCCACCACCGCGCGCGGCACGATCTTGACCGAGCCGAGACGCTTGTTGAACAGCGAGAACGGGTACTTGGTGGTGATCTTCACCGTGTCGTCGGAGACCGCATCGACGGTGTCGATGAACGACACGAACGAGCGGAACAGCGACTTCGATTCCGGGTCGAGCACGCGCTCGAACGAATAGACGACGTCGTCGGCAGTGACGGGATCGCCGTTGTGGAACACGGCGCCGTCGCGCAGCTTGATCGTATAGGTCAGGCCGTCTTCGCTGACCGGCATTTCAGCGGCCAGCGCCGCATACGGCTCGCGGGTCACCGGATCGAGATCGACCAGCGACTCGAAGACATGCCAGTTGGCGGCGACCGTCACCGCGCCCGAGGCGTTGAGCGGGTCGAAGGCGCCCGACAGGCCATAGGCGATCGCCGCCTGGATGGTGGCCTCGCCATCGACCCCCGCGGGGGCGGACTGCGCAAAGGCGCCTCCTCCGATCAGCAGGCTGGACGCAAAGGCGCCCGCGCCCAGCAAAAGGGCACGGCGAGATACGGAAAGTAGGTGGGAACGCATCAGTCAGCTCTCCTCCAGCTTGACATCGGACGTCTTACGTCATACGTCTTATAGGGCACGCCACGACCTTTCGCAACCCTCTTGTTCTGGAACCCGGGAACACAAAGATGCCTTGCGACAAACTCGATGTAAGTCAAAGGTCTGCGAGACGATGAAGCCCCCCTCCGACACCACGCCGGCCGTGTCCCGGATGCGCCGGAGCACAACGGCCGAACAGATCAAGCGCCTGATCCTGCGTCGCGGCTTGCGGCCGGGAGACGCGATCCCCACCGAGGCCGACCTTTGCCAGGAGCTGGGAGTCTCGAGATCCTCGGTGCGCGAGGCGATTCGGACGCTGGCCACGCTCGACATCGTCGAGGTGCGGCATGGTCATGGAACGGTCGTGGGCGGCATGAGCCTCGCGCCCCTGGTCGAGACGCTGGTTTTCCGTGGGGTTCTCTATCCCGGCGACGATCTCGCGGCGCTGCGCGAGGTCGTCGAGCTGCGCTGCTCCCTCGATCTCGCCCTGGCCGATCGGATCGTCGAAGCTCATCGCGGCCGCTCCAACCCGTCCCTCGCGCGGTTGGTCAAGCAGATGCGCATCCGTGCCGAGAAAGAGCAACCGTTTCTGCAAGAGGACCGGCAGTTCCATGCCGAGCTGCTCGCCCCGATCGGCAATCGGCTGGCCGGCCAGCTCGTGACCGCGTTCTGGGACATCCATACGGCGGTGCTGCCGCGTCTCGGTCTCGCGCTGCCCTCGGACCTGCGCCAGACAGCCCTGGCGCACGGCGACATCCTCGACGCCGCGCAGGGCGGCGACGCCGAAGCCTATCGTCGCGCGGTGATCGACCACTACGGGCCGCTGATGCGGATGCTGGAAAGCTCCGAAATGGCGGCCACGAACGAAACGGCAGCGCGATGAGGTCGATCGGTCCAGAACCGGTTGAAGCGGTCGTGCGCTGACCGCCGGCCCAGCAGCCGCTGCGACGCACGGCTGCGTCGCCGGAGGCAAGCGTCGCCCGAGGTCGGCCGCAAACCTGCCGTCTCGTCCCGATGGAACCGTCCCTCTGGACTGCGTGCGGGCTTGATGCGATGCAGCATCGAAGCCCGAGTATCGCCCCATGACCCCGAAGCTCAGCATCGCCGTCGTCGAGCAGGATCGCGAGCGCGCGCTCATGATCGTGGACGGCCTGCGCGACGCCGGGGACTACGACGTCACGGTGATCGGCGACGTGGTCGGGCTTGCCCGCCGGCTCGTGGCGCTACAGCCCGACGTGGTGCTGATCGACCTCGAGAGTCCCGACCGGGACGTGCTCGACGCGCTGACCATGGCCTCCGGCCCCGCCGACCGGCCGGTCGCGATGTTCGTCGACCGCTCGGACGATGCGGTGATGCGCGCCGCCATCGAGGCGGGGGTGAGCGCCTACGTGGTCGGCGGACTGAGCCGCGAGCGCATCCGGCCGGTGCTGACGGCGGCGATCGCGCGGTTCCACATGGTCGCACGGCTGCGCTCCGAACTGGCCGCCACCAAGGCCGCGCTCGAGGAGCGCAAGCTGGTGGATCGCGCCAAGGGCATGGTTATGAAGGCCAAGGGCATCGGCGAGGACGAGGCCTACGCGCTCATGCGGCGGGCCGCGATGGATCAGGGCAAGAAGCTCGGCGAGGTGGCGGCGGCACTGATCACCGCGGCGGAACTCCTGAAATGAGCCATGTCGCGCTCGATGCGGGCTTCGTCCCCCTGCTCGACGCAGCGCCGCTGGCGATCGCGCGCGAACTGGGCTTCGCCGCCGAGGAGGGGCTGGAGCTCCGGCTGCATCGGGAGCCTTCGTGGTCGGCGCTGCGCGACCGGCTGCTCTGGGGCGGGCTTCAGGCGGCGCACATGCTCTCGCCCATGCCTGTGGCGTTGACGGCGGGCATCGGCGGGCTTCGTGTCGCGGTCGATGCGCTGATGGTGCTCTCGGTCAACGGCGACATGATCGGCGTACGGCCCGGGATCGCCGGGCGCATGGGGGCCGCCGCGCTCGACTTCGGCGACGCCTTCGCGGTCGGCCGCGCGCTGATCGCCGCGGCGGACGGTCCGCTGCGCGTGGGGGCGCCCTTCCCCGTCTCGATGCACGCGGAACTCCTGCACTACTGGCTGCGGAGCCTCGGCGGCGATCCTCCGGCCGCTTTCGAGATCCGCACCGTGCCCCCGCCCCGCATGGCGGAGGCGATGGCGCAGGGCGAGATCGACGCCTTCTGCGTCGGCGAGCCCTGGGGGAGCTTCGCCGCCGAGATGGGCATGACGCAACTGGTGCTGCCGGGCGCCGCGATCTGGCGGTTCGCCCCGGAGAAGGTGCTGGCGGCGCGCCACGACTGGACGCAAGCCAATCCCGAGATCGCGGCGGCGCTGATGCGCGCGGTCTGGCGCGCCTGCCGCTGGATCGCCGAGACTGAGAACGTCGGGACGGTGGCCGAAATCATGGGCCGCCCGGACTATCTCGACATGGCTTCCGAGATCATCGAGCGCCCGCTTCGATGCCGCATGGTGGTCAACGCCCGCGGCGACGAGCGCAGCGCGTCGCAAGCGATCGAGTTCTACCGGGGCGCCGCGACCTTTCCCTGGCGCAGTCAGGCGCTATGGATCGCCGAGTCGATGGCCCGCCGCATGGGCCATCGCGAGGCGCTGCGCGAAGCGGCCCGCGCATGCTTTCGGCCCGACCTCTACCGCGCGACGCTTGGCCCTGCGGGCGCCGACCTGCCCGGAGCCTCGGAGAAGCTTGAGGGGGCGCTGCCGCACCGCAGCGAGGTCGCGTCGACGCTCGGCACGCTGCTTCTCGGGCCGGATTCGTTTCATGACGGGCAAGTCTTTGATCCGCAGTAAGGCAGCCATCTTGATGGGCTGGTCAATTTATGCGCAAAGACCGGATCATGCCCCAATGAAGACACTTTCTGGTTGATCTTGCACCGCACAACATGAGACAAGGCCGTGACGACCCAATGGCGGGCCGTCGCGAGTTTCGCCCCGAGGCCGGGGCATCCGGGCAAGGCCGCCCGATCCCGCTGCGAGCGCGCAGTCCGGATCGGGCGGCCTTTTCGTTTTCGCGCGTTCCGCGATGGGCGGACCAGCGCAACCGAGAAGGACGCAGGACTCCCGATGCCAACCTCACAGCCCGTTTCGACGCCCGAGACCGCGCCGTCCCGAGCCCTCGCGATGTCGACCGTCGCCTTCACGGTCTGCTTCGCGGTCTGGACGATCTTTTCCATCATCGGCGTGCGCATCAAGGATGAGCTGGGCCTCAGCGAGACCCAGTTCGGCCTGCTCGTCGGCGCCCCGATCCTGACCGGCTCGCTGGTCAGGATGATGCTCGGCATCTGGACGGACCGCTATGGCGGGCGGCTCGTCTACACCGCCACCATGCTGGCCGCCGCCGTGGCGACCTTTCTGCTGTCCTGGGCGCAGACCTATGCGCAGGTGCTCGTCGCCGCCCTCGGCGTCGGCGTGGCGGGCGGCTCCTTCGCGGTGGGCGTCGCCTATGTCTCGCGCTTCTTCCCGGCCGAGCGGCAGGGCACGGCGCTGGGCATCTTCGGCGTGGGCAACGTCGGCGCGGCGGTGACGAAGTTCCTCGCCCCATTCGTGATGGTCGCCTGGGGCTGGGAGGTCGTCGCGCAGGTCTGGGCGGCGGCGCTGGCGGTCATGGCGGTCGTCTTCTGGTTCACCACCGGCGACGATCCGGTGATCCGCGCCCGGCGCGCCGGGCAGGCGCAGCGCCGGAGCCTCGCCTCCGAGCTCGAGCCGCTCAGGAACCTTCAGGTCTGGCGCTTCGCGCTCTACTACTTCTTCGTCTTCGGCGCCTTCGTGGCGCTCGCCCTCTGGCTGCCGCGCTACCTGATCGGCGTCTACGGCTTCGACATCCGGACCGCCGGCATGATCGGGGCGATCTACTCGATCCCGGCCTCGGTCTTTCGCGCCTATGGCGGCGTACTCTCCGACAAGGCCGGCGCCCGCACCGTCATGTACTGGACCTTCGCCGTCTCCGCCATCTGCACGCTGATCCTGTCGATGCCCAGCGTCGGCCCCTGGACGTTCGTCGTGGTGATCTTCACGCTCGGCTTCTTCATGAGCCTCGGCAAGGCGGCGGTCTACAAGCACATCCCCGTCTACTATCCCCAGAACGTCGGCGCGGTGGGTGGGCTCGTCGGCATGATCGGGGGCCTCGGCGGGTTCGTCCTCCCGCTTGCGTTCGGCGCCCTCAAGGACCTGACCGGTCTCTGGTCGAGCTGCTTCATGGCGCTCTTCGTCGTCGTCGCCACCTCGCTCGCCTGGATGCACCTCGCCATCCATCGCATGGAAACCCGCGCCCGGGCGCGGGCGGCCTGAACCTCGGAAGGGAACCGGGATCATGACCGAGAAACTCGTCGTCATCGGCGCAGGAATGGCCTCGGGCCGGGTGCTCGAGCACCTGGTCGAGGAGGCCCGCGGCCGCTACGAGATCACCCTCTTCGGCGCCGAGCCGCGGGGCAACTACAACCGCATCATGCTCTCGCCGGTGCTGTCCGGCGAGAAGACCTGGGAGGAGATCGTCACCCACGATGCGGACTGGTATCGCGCGCAGGGGGTGACGACCCGCTTCGGCGAGACGGTGACGCGGATCGACCGCGCGGCGAAGGTCGTGCACTCGAAGGGAGGCGAGACCCCCTATGACCGGCTGCTGGTGGCGACCGGATCGGCGCCCTTCATCATCCCGGTTCCGGGGCGCGAGCTGGCGGGCGTCATGGCCTACCGTGACCTCGACGACGTGCATGCGATGATGACCGCCGCCGCGAGGCCGGACGCCCGGGCGGTGGTCATCGGGGGCGGCCTGCTCGGGCTCGAAGCCGCGGCGGGGCTCAAGGCGCGCGGCATGGAGGTGACCGTGCTGCACCTGATGGGGCACCTGATGGAGCGCCAGCTCGATCCGGCCGCCGGCTACCTGCTGGAGAAGGATCTCGAGCGCCGCGGCATTCGCGTGCACTGCAAGGCCTCGACCAAGGCGATCCTCGGCCACGACAAGGTCGACGCGGTGCTGCTCGAGGACGGCACGGTCTATCCGGCCGACATCGTCGTCATGGCCGTCGGCATCCGGCCCGAGACCCGCATCGCCACCGACGCCGGGCTCGACGTCGAGCGCGGCGTCGTCGTCGACGACGCGATGCGGACCTCCGACCCCGACATCCTCGCCGTCGGCGAATGCGTCCAGCACGGGACGACCTGCTACGGCCTCGTGGCGCCGCTCTACGACATGGCGAAGGTGGCGGCGAAGACGCTCCTCGGCGAGCCGGCGGCGTTCCGGCCGGTCGAGACCTCGACCAAGCTCAAGGTGACCGGCGTCGACCTCTTCTCCGTCGGCGACTTCGGCGAGGGCGAGGGCCGCGAGGAGATCGTGTTCCGCGACCCCGGCCGCGGCGTCTACAAGCGCCTGGTGCTGCGCGAGGAGAAGATCATCGGCGCGGTGATGTATGGCGACACCGCCGACGGCAACTGGTTCTTCGGCCAGCTCAAGGACCAGACCGACGTCTCGCAGATGCGCGACACGCTGATCTTCGGGCCAGCCTATGCCGGGGGCGCCCCCCTGGACCCTATGGTGGCCGTTGCAGCCTTGCCGGATGAGGCAGAGATCTGCGGCTGCAATGGCGTCTGCAAGGGTCGGATCACCAGGGCCATCGCCGACGGCGGGCTGACCACGCTCGAGGAGGTGCGCG
>NZ_JAGOID010000094.1 GCF_017995835.1 Amaricoccus sp. | reverse complement strand
ATCCCAGAGCGGCCCGGCGAGTATCGTGCCGAGCGGGTCGACGATGACGGCTCCGCCGCGGCTGACGATCGCGTCGGGATCTTCGGGCAGCGCGAGCGCATCATCGGCGGGATAGTCGGAGCGTCGGCAGAACTGGTTGGTCGACAGGACGAAGCATCGCCCTTCGAGGGCGATATGCTGCATGGATGGCGCCCAGGTGGGGCGCCCGTCCGCGGTCGGCGCGCAGTAGACCTGAATCCGCTGGGCGTACATGGCCGAGCGCAGCATCGGCATGTAGTTCTCCCAGCAGATGACGGCGCCGAGCCGGCCAAGCGCGGTGTCGAACACCGGCAGGGTCGATCCATCGCCGAAACCCCAAACCAGGCGCTCGGCGCCGGTCGGCATCAGCTTTCTGTGCTTGCCGAGGAAGCCCCCGTCGGCGCCGAAGAACAGCGCCGAGCAGTGCAGGGTTCCGCCGTCGCGCTCGATGACGCCGATGACGAGCACGGTCTTGTTGGCTCTGGCGATCGCGCCCAGGGCGTCGACGGCGGGTCCGGGAACTTCGATGCTGGAGGCGTGATAGCGACGGAACTCTTCGCGCCCCTGCTCCGACCGGGCCCCGATCACCGAGCCGAACGAGGAGCCGCGGGGGTACGCGCTGACGAACGCCTCCGGGAAAACCACCAGACTGGCCCCGGATCTGGCTGCGTCGGCGGTCAGGTCTGCGACCTTTTCGAGCGTCCGCGCCACGTCATAGGCGACGGGCGCCGCCTGGACGCAGCTCGCGACATACACGGGTTCGTCGCTGCGGCCCGTGGCGCGGGCGATCGCTTCTTCGACGATCCGGGAAGGGTTCACCACGTCCATGAACGTCTCCACTTGTGCTTCGGCCATGAGGGCATGTTCATATGGCCATGTCAAACCGGCCGAGGCAGCGGCAAGCGGGCCGTGGGATAATGGGAGGGGACCGCGCGTGCGTGTGATGTGTCTGGGAGCCGGCGCCATCGGCGGCTATTTCGGGGGCCGGCTGATCGAGGGCGGGCAGGACGTGACCTTCATCGTCCGGGAGGGTCGCAGGAAGACGCTTCTCGAAGAGGGCATCCGCATCAGATCGACCTTCGGGGACTTCTCGTCGAAGGCCAAGGCCGTCACCACGGACGAGATCCGCGAGCCGGCGGACCTGGTGATCCTGACGTGCAAGGCCTACGACCTGGACTCGGCGATCGACGCCATCTCGCCCGCCGTCGGGCCGCAGACGGCGGTTCTCCCCTTGCTGAACGGCATCGCCCACATGGCGGTTCTGAACGCGAGATTCGGCGAGGAGCGCGTCCTCGGCGGCCTCGCGAAGATCGCGGCCACCCTGTCCGCCGACGGCGTCATCCAGCACCTCAACGATTGGCGCTACATCACGTTCGGCGAGCAGAACGGCCTCATGTCGGACCGGGTCGTCGCGCTGAAGCAGGCGTTCGACCGGACCTCCGTCGTCGCGAAGGCCGTGCCGGACATCATGCAGGAGATGTGGAACAAGGTCGTGCATCTTGCCACGGTCGCCGGCATGACGACGTTGATGCGGGCGAGCGTGGGCGAAATCGCAAGAACGGCGGAAGGATCGTCGTTGATGATCCGTTTTCTTCATGCCAACGCGGCGATAGCCGGGCAGGAGGGATACGCGCCATCGGACGCCTTTCTGGACGAGTACCGCAAGCTCTTTGCCGACAGGTCATCCGGATACACGGCTTCGATGTTGCGCGACATCGAACGGCACGGTCCGATCGAAGGCGACCATATCATCGGATTCATGCTGCGAAAGGCGAGGGAGCACGGGATCGACGACACCATCCATCGCATCGCCTGCACGCATCTCGAAGCGTACGAAGCGCGTCGCGAGGCGGGCCGTCTCTGAACGCCGGGCCAGCGCGCCGCAGCGCATGGCCGCCGCTCCCGGCGGCGTGGGTACGCTACTGTTTGTAACGTTCCCTTCGGATGCGGCTCTGCTAGAACGGCTGGCAGCTTCGAGACACTGGAGGCCGTTGTCATGAGCGAGAAGATTGATCCGAAGGCGATGCCGCAGTCGGCGGAGGCGCTGAGAATGTCCATTCTCCAGAAGGAGATGGACAAGATGGACGTCGAGAGGAAGGCGCGGGAGGCCGAGGAGAACAAGCTCGCCGACTTCACGCGCGATTTCCTGCAGAAGCACGTCAGCGAGGACGAGATCGCCATGGTGCGGCGGCTGGTGATGAACGCGGTCAAGGACGGGAAGATGGAGGCGATGGTCTATTCGTTTCCGTCGGAACTCTGCACCGACAGCGGTCGGGCGATCAACAACAACGACCCGCGCTGGCCGGAGACCCTGCAGGGCAAGGCCAGGGAGTTCTTCGATCGCTACGAGGAACTCGGCAAGCCGCAGGGCTACAGGCTCAAGGCCATGGTCATCAACTTCCCTGGCGGCGTCCCGGGCGACATCGGTTTCTTCCTGAACTGGGCGCCGTCGGCGGCGTGATGCGGTTTCCGTCCGAAGGCTTCGGCGTCAGGGGTTTACGGCGGATCCTTCGATGCACACTCCATGCACAGCGTATGCACAACGCATATGCCAAGAAAAAGAGTCGGGATTGAATCGTTAATGCAGGCGCGAGGCATTCAGGCGGACGCCGCATGACATCGGACCTGCGGCCATTGCGGCCGCACGTCCCGGGGTTTCGAGGCGATGCCGGCCCCGGAACCCCGGAGGCGGATCAGAACACGCTCGGCACGACGTTCCGCGCCGTCCGGTCGGGCGCGTAGTCATCGGCTTTCTTCTGGCGCTTGCCGAGCTTGGGCTCGTCGTACTTGACCTTCTCGTAGGGGATCGAGGCGAGGAGGTGGGTGAGGCAGTTGATGCGCGCCGCCTTCTTGTCGTTCGAATCGACGATCCACCACGGGGCGTGGGGCGTATCGGTCAGGCGGATCATCTCGTCGTAGGCCGCCGAGTAGTCCCACCAGCGGCGGTAGCTCTCGAGGTCCATCGGCGAGAGCTTCCACTGGCGGGTCGGATCGTCGATGCGCTGGCGGAAGCGGCGCTCCTGCTCCTCCTCGCCGACAGTGAGGAAGTACTTGACGAGCGTGATCCCCGACTCGACCAGAGCGGCCTCGAAGCGGGGGCAGAGATCGAGGAAGCGCCCGGCCTGCTCGTCCGAGCAGAAACCCATGACCCGCTCGACCCCGGGGCGGTTGTACCAGCTGCGGTCGAAGACCACGACCTCGCCGGCGGCAGGCAGCTGCTCGACGTAGCGCTGCATGTAGATCTGGGTCTTCTGCCGGTCGGAGGGCGCGGGCAGCGCCACGACGCGGAAGACGCGCGGGCTGACCTTCTCGGTCAGGCGCTTGATCATGCCGCCCTTGCCGGCGGCGTCGCGGCCCTCGAAGATGACGACGATGCGGGCGCCGGTCGCCTTGACCCAGGCCTGGAGGTTGGCGATCTCGACCTGGAGGGCGGCGAGCCGCGCCTCATAGGCCTTGTTGCGGGCCTTCTTCGCGGCCTTGGGGTCGAGCGCGGGCTGATCCGCGGTCTTCTCCGGCTTCGCCTTCCTGTGCTTCTTGCTCATGGCGTTCCTCCCGGGTTCGCCTCGAAGGCGCGCAGCGCGTCGTCGAGGTCGTCGAAGATCATCTCGGGCCCGACCGCGGCCAGCAGTCCCGTGCGGTCGAGCAGGTCGCGCACCTCGGAATTGAACTCGGCGAAGGCGAGGCGGACGTTGCGCTCGGCGAGGTCGGTCCGGAACTCCTCGAGCATCGCGGCGGCGGTCGAGTCGGTCTGGGTGACGGCGCCCATGTCGAGGAGGAACCAGCGCGTCCCTGCCGGCGCGTCGTCGACGATTTCGAGGAGCCGCGCCTGCACGTGGTCGGCGTTGAAGAACAGGAGATTGCCCTCGACCAGCGCGATGACGAGGCCGGCGACCGGGCGGGCGTCGGGGCGGCGGTGCAGCTTGTAGAAGCCGTCGCGGCCGGGGATGCGCCCGAGAAGCGCGTCGCGCGGGAACATCATCTTGCGAAGCAGGTAGGTGAAGGTGGCGCCGATGGCGACGATGACGCCGGCCAGCACCCCGAGGGTGATCGGCGCGACAAGCGCGATCATCGCGAAGACGAACTCCATGCGGCTGATCCGCCAGAGCTCGCGCAGGGCGGGAACGTCGATCAGGCTGAGCGCCGCGGCGATCAGGATGGCGCCGAGAGCGGGGATCGGCAGGATCGCGAGCGCGGGTTGCAGGTAGAGGATGGCGAGGACGAGGGCGCCGGCGGCGACGACCCCGGCGATCTGGGAATGCCCGCCGACCGAGTCGTTGATCGCGGTGCGCGAGTCCGACGCGGTGACCGGGAAGGCGCCGAAAAGGCCGGCGGCGATGTTCGCAGCGCCGAAGCCCTGCATCTCGCGGTCGGCGTCGACCGGGTAGCCGCCGCGCTGGCCGAAGCTGCGGGCGGTGACGATGCCGGCGGCGAAGCTGACGAAGAAGATCGCGACCGCGCCGATAAGGAGGCGTTCGAGCCCGGCGCCGCCGGTCGAGGGCAGGGCGAGCCGCGGCAGGCGGGCGGGGATGTCGCCGACGACGGCGACGCCCATGGCCGGCAGGTCGAGAATCGCCGAAAGCGCGACCGCGAGGACGACGACGATCACCGGGCCGGGGACGGGCAGGCGGAAGCTGCGCGCGGCCTGGAGGACGGCGAACATGACGGCGGCGAGGGCGAGCGAGGGCCAGTGGATCTCCGCGAACTCGTTCAGGAGGTCGATGAAGGGGGCGATCAGGCCGTCGGACGTGATCGGCGCGCCGGTGACGCGCTTGAGCTGGCCGGTGATGATCGAGAGCGAGATGCCGGCGAAGAATCCGACGAGGATCGGCCGGGAGAGGAAGGCCGAGAGCGCCCCGAGGCCGAGGAAGCGGCCGGCGATGTAGAGGAGGCCGACGACGAGCGCGAGCATGGCGGCGACGCCGGGCCGGTCGGCGGCGGCGAGGTCGGGGACGGTGGCGAGGACCGCGGCCATGACGGTGATCGTCGCGGCGTCGGGGCCGACGATGAGCTGGCGCGACGGGCCGAAGACCGCGTAGGCGACGAGCGGAGCGATCGAGGCGTAGAGGCCGGTCTCGGGGGGCAGGCCGGCGATCGCCGGATAGGCGATCGCGGTCGGCAGGCCGACGGCGGCGATGGCGAGGCCGGCGGCGATGTCGCCCTTGAGCCACGCCGGCCGGTAGCCGGCGAGGCTCGCCAGCACGGGCCGGCGGGAGGGCGCCGGCCCGTGCATCAGTGGCCGCCCGAGAGGACGAGGGTGCGCACCGGCAGGATCAGGGCCTGAAGGCGCAGGAGCGCGGCATGGACCAGCCCGGTGGCGTCGATCGCGTGCAGCACGAAGGCGTGGAAGGCCCCGATCTCGGGATCCTGAAGCGCGTCGTGGTTCGAGGTGTAGGCGTTGGCGATGCAGGCCGAGCCCTGCGGCAGCCGGTCGAGGGCGCCCTCGAAGAGCGGCTCCATGATCGCGGTGATGGTGCCGGGGCGGGCGAAGGTGGAGATGTCCTGCAACTGGTCGGTCGGGCGGATCTGGCCGGAAGCGACCACGTCCTGCACGTCGGTGACGACGACCGGAATGACCGTGAAGGGGATCGCCGGGCAGGTGACCTCGCCGACCATGCCGACCTTGATGATCTGCGCCTCGATCTGGCCGAAGCCGGCGGCGAGCCCGGTCACATGACGGTCGGGCACGAGGATGCCGGCGGGGCGCAGCATCGGGTTGACCACGTCGCCGGCGCGGAGCGCGAACTGCTGGACGACGCCGTCGGTCCCGGCGACCACCAGCGCCTTCTCGAACGCGACCTCGGCCTCGGCGAGCGCGGCCTCGGCGCTGGCCTTCTCGGCCGGCAGCGCGAAGTCGATCTGGCTCTGCACCGCCGCCTTGCCGGCGACGGCGGCGTCGACCGCGCCCTGCGCGGTGTCGACGGCGACTTGGGCGCGGTCCACCTCGCGCTGGGCGATGGCGTCGGGGTTGCGCCGCATCAGCTCGGCGCGGGTGTCGTATTCGTCCTGCGCCTGCCTGAGCGAACCGCGCGCCTGGACGATGCGGCCCTCGGCCTCGGCGAGCTGGGACCTCGCCACCACCATCCCCGCCTCGACCTCGGCGATCTGGCGCTTCGCGGTCTCGATCTCGGCCTCCTGCTCGGCGGTGTCGAGACTGAAGAGGGGCTGGCCTTGCGTGACGTGCTCGTTGATGCCGATGAAGACCTCGGCGACGCGACCGCCCCGCTCGGGGAGGATCGTCACGGTGCGGAAGACCGAGACGGCGCTCGACGTCGAGGGGTGGAAATAGAAGATCGTGGTGATGAGCGCGATGGTCAGGATCACGCAGAGGGTGATGCCCCAGCGCAGTTCGTACCAGACCGAGAAGAGGGTGATCTCGCGGCCGAGGCGCTTGCCCTGCGCATAGCGGCGCCAGAGGAAGTCCGGCAGGATGGTGACGGCGGAGCAGAGCAGGAGTTCGAGCATCTCAGGCCTCCTTCTCCGGTTTCGCCGAGGGCGGCGGGTCGGCGGGCGCATCGTCGGAGAGAAGGTCGTTCCAGCGCGAGTCCGGCTCGGCCGACTTGTCGCGGCCGGAGAGCTTCTCGAGCGAGAGCGCGATCGAGTTCATCGGCGTCGAGAAGTTCGGCAGCTCGACGAGCGCGAGGAGCAGCGCGGCGATCCAGAAGACGTTGTTGTGGGTGAAGAGCGCGAGGAGCGCCAGCACGGCGACGAACTGGTACTGCACCTTGCTGGTCCGGTGCGCCATGTGCTCGGGCAGCGCGTGGAGCTTGAGATAGACGAGGCCGACCGAGATCACGGCGACGACGAGGAAGACCGCCATGACCGTCATCAGCCAGTCGGACTGGCCGGGGCCGGTGATGAAGGGCGGCAGGTGGTGCGGCGCCGCGGGGTTCATTGCGGGATGGTCCATCAGGGGGCTCCGGATGCGGGCGGCGGGGCGGGCGGCAGCTCGCCGAGGCGGGTCCAGGCGAGGACGAGCTCGTAGAAGACCGAGAGCACGACCGGGCCGAGGAAGAGCCCGACGAGGCCGTGGGTCAGCGTGCCGCCGATGACGCCGGTCAGGATGACGAGCATCGGCGTGGTCAGGCCGCGCGCCATCAGGATCGGCTTCAGAACGTTGTCGATCAGCGCGACGGGGACGAGCAGCAGGGTGAGGACGAGGGCGAAGGTCGTCGGGTGGCTCATCCAGATCCAGACCAGCACCGGCAGCAGAACGGGCGCGGGGCCGATCTGGACGATGCAGAGGATGAGGACGCCGAAGGCGATCAGGCCGGCGCCGGGAATGCCGGCGAGGTAGAGGATGCCCCCGGCGAGCAGCGCCTGCAACAGCGCGACGCCGATGACCCCGCGCGAGACGTTGCGGATGGTCGCCCCGGCGAGATCGACGAAATGCGCCCCGCGCGGCGCGACGAGCCGGCTGGCGAAGGCGCGGACCCCCGCGGCGAGCCGGGGGCCGGGGAGGAAGAGGAAGCCGGCTATGACGACGGAGGCGACGAACTTCAGCACGTCGGCGCCGATGGCGGCGACCTTGGCGAGGACCGTGCCGCCGGCGGGCAGCACGGCCGGGCCGTAGCGCCGCGCGGCCTCGTCGAGGTTGCCGGCGGCCAGCGTCCAGGCCTCGTCGAGCGGCTTGCCGACGACGGGCCATTCGTCGAGCGGGGCGGGCGGCGGCGGGATCTTCAGGGTCCCCGCGTTCAGGCCGGCGGCGAGCCACTGCACGGTCTCGGCGAGGCTGGCGGCGAGGATGCTGACCGGGCCGAGCACCGTCGCGAGCGCGATCAGCGTGATCGCGGCGGCCGCGAGGCCCCGCCGGTCGCCGAGCCGGCGGGCGAGCCAGGCGTAGGCGGGGTAGAGCGCGACCGCGAGCAGGACCGCCCAGATGACGATCGGCACGAAGGGGCGGACGAGCTCCAGCGACCACCAGGCGAAGAGGCCGAGGAAGGCGAGGCGCACGACGAAGTCGGTGGCGCTCGCCTCGAGCTCGTCTTTCCGGGGTTGGGGGATGCGCATTCCTGACCTTCTACGACGCGGGCTCGTCCGGCGCCGGCGCCATGATCGGCAGGCCGGCCTTGGCCAGCCCGGCGACGATCGACGACACCAGCTCCGGGGCCACATGCCGGCTCTCGAGGTCGGCTGTGACATGCGCGCCGTAGTCGGGATCGAGACCGAGGATCGCAGAAACCGCGTCTGCCGCCTCCTCGTCAAGCCCGAGTTCGGCCGCGGCTGCGGCGACGGCGACGTGACCGTAGAGGACCTTGGGCGCCTCGACCCGGCGGGCCTCGGCCAGCGCCTCGGCGAAGCGGCCGTGCGCGAAATGGTAGAGGAAGAGCCCGATGCGGTAGCTGCCGGGCTGGGCCCGGTTGACGGCGTAGGATTCCTCGAGCAGCGGCAGCGCCTCGTCCCAGCGGGCGAGCATCGCGTAGCGCTGCCCGAGATCGGCGAGGATCGTCGTGTCGTTGGGGTTGAGCCGGCGGCCGGCCTCCAGCGCGTCGAGGGCGCCGGCGACGTCGCCCCCGAACCAGCGGGCGAGGCCGAGGGCGTAATGCGCCCAGGCGGAGCCGGGAGCGAGTTCCACCGCGCGGGCGGCGAGCCTGGAGGCGCGGCTGTGCAGGTCCGGTCCGGACGTGTCGAGCCGGTGGCCGAAGCGGTGGGCGTTGGAATAGACGAGGGACAGGCAGGCCAGCGCCTCGGCGTAGTCGGGCTCGGCCGCCACGGTGCGCTCGAGACCCGAACGCACCGCCTCGATCATTGCCGGGTCAAAGGTGCGCCAGTAGGCGTAGAACAGGAGCACCGCCGCGTAGCTTCCGATCGGCTCGGGAGCCGCTCCGTCGGCGTCGCGCGCCCGGTCGGTCTGGATCGCGCCGTAGGGCTGCGCCAGCGCCCGCGCGACCTCGTTCGCCACCGCGTTGCGGAGCGCGATGATCTCCGAGGGCCGAAGGCGCCGCTCGAATGTCCCCGCCCAGACCGCGCGGCCGCTCGCAGCCTCGACGAGGAGGACGTCGACCTCGAATCCGCCCGGCCGCAGCGAGGTCTGGCCGGTGACGAGGTAGTCGGCGGCGACCGTCCCGCGATCGGCTCCGGGACCTATCCTGGCCGGGTTGAGCAGCGCCGCTTCCGCGCCGAACACGCGCAGGCCGGTGAACCGGGTGAGCGCGATGATCAGCGAGCGCGTGAAGCCGCGGGTGAAGCTCGGGAACGACGACTGGTCGCCTTCCTCCTCGAAGGCGGTCACCAACACCCGGGGCGCGCCGGCCGGCGCCTGCGGGAGCGCCACGGCCCCGGCGCGGGCGAAGACCGGCACGTAGCCGCCGCGCGGAATGTCAATGCGAAGATCGCTCGATCGGCCGTCGGTCAGGTAGTAGCGCTCGAGCGACCGTCGGAGCCGTCCCGCCTCGATCCGGACGATCGAGTCGAGCTGCGGGTCGAACTTCGGATCGCGCCCGAAGACCTCGGTCGCGATCGGATAGGCCTTGATCCGCTCGGTGCGGCCCGCGAGGGCTTCCTCGACGACGAAGCTCAGGAAGCGGCGGTTGCGCTCGCTGGCGTCGAAATGCTCCGAGGCGAGGATGCGGGTCAGCTCCGTCCGAACGGCGTCGGCAGAGACCGCCTGCTCCTCCCGCACCATGACCTGGCCACCCGTTCCGAATGCGCCCGGAGTCTCGCACAAGCGCGACATGTCCGAAACTGCGAGATGGCACGTAGCAGACAGTAACGTACTTGGCCCGAGGTTCGGGCCAGGGGTCCAGGCTTTCTGTTGACTCAGCCACCGAGAACGTCCAACGCGAAGTCATGATGGGTGCGCGGCTGCAATTCTGGCTGACCGGGCTGATTGCGGGGCTCTTCGCCCTGGCGATCGTGCAGGCGCCCGGGCAGCACGCGCGCGCGATGGCGGCGCGCACGGCGTTCATCGCCGCCTATGCCATGCCGGACGGCGCCGTGCCGGAGATCTGCCCCGGCCACGCTCTCGGCGACGGCGGGCCTGCCGACGGGCACGGCCGGCATCTGTCGGCCCCTGCCTGCCTCGCCTGCGTGCTCGTTGCCGCCCCGGGGCTCGCCCCGGCCGCGTTCCCTGCCGCCGGGCGCCGAGGTGCGCCGGTCGCAGCGGCGCCCTGCGAAGTCGGGCCCGTCGCTGTCCACGAGGTCGCCTGGGCGCCGCATCGTGCTCGGGCGCCGCCCGCGGGTTCCATCGCCTGATCCGTGCCGTCCCGCGTCGCGTGTACGGCCTTGCTCAATGCCGGGGCGCGCGATGCCTGCGGCCGATCGGAAAATGGAACCCATGTCGAAATCACTCGTTGTCGCGGCGATCGCCGCCATGGCGGCCACCGCTGCCCACGCCCACGTCACGTTCGAGCAGTCCGAGGCGCCTGTCGGAAAGAGCTACAAGGCCGTGCTGCGGGTGCCGCACGGCTGCGAGGGCGAAGCGACGCTGAAGGTGCGCGTCCAGATCCCCGAAGGGATGATCGCGGTCAAGCCGATGCCCAAGGCCGGCTGGACGATCGAGACCGTCACCGGGACCTATGAGCACCCTTACGACTACTTCGGCTCGCAGTTGACCGAGGGCGTGACCGAGATCACCTGGACGGGCGAACTGCCGGATGCCTACTACGACGAGTTCGTGTTCCGGGGAATGCTGACCGACGGCCTCGAGGCGGGAACCGTGCTTTACGTCCCGGCCGTGCAGGAATGCGCGACCAGGACCGAGCGCTGGATCGAGGTTCCCGCCGCCGGCCAGGATCCGGACAGCCTCGAGTATCCGGCGCCCGGCGTGACGCTCCTCCCCGCCGTCGACGGGCACTGAGCGGGTGGCCGCCTCGCGGCCGCTCGCGCTCTTCTGCCTGATCGCGGCCCTCATCGTCGGGGGCCGCGCCTCTGCGCACGCGCAACTCGTCGCCACCACGCCCGCGGCGGGAGCGGTGGTGGCGGAGGCGCCGGGCGAGGTGGTGCTCGAGTTCAGCGAGCCGGTGGCGCCGCTGTCCGTCCGCTGGTTCCCGCCCGACGGCGGCGCGGCCCTGGACGGCGCCGCCCGGGCGGAGGACAGCCGGCTGGTGGCGACCGTGCCCGACGGGCTCGGAACCGGCACCCTGCTGCTGAGCTGGCGGGTGGTTTCAGTCGACGGCCACCCGATCGGCGGCAGCTATGTCTTCTCGGTGGGGGCGCCCACCGCCGTTGCCGCAGAGATCCCCGCCGCCGGCGCGGCGCGGGCGGCGGCGGTCGCCCGCTTTGCCCTCACGGTCGCGCTGGTGCTCGGCGTGGGCGGCGCGCTCTTCTGCCGGCTGGTCGACCGCGGCACGGCCCCGGCGCTCCGGTCGCAGCGCATGGCGTCCTGGTCGGCGTTGGCGGTGGCCCCCGCGGCCGTGCTGGCGCTCGGGCTGCAAGGCCGCGATCTGCTCGCGGCCCCGGTCGCGGCGCTCGCGGGCCCGCAGCCCTGGCTGGCGGCGCTGGCGAGTCCGTTCGCCGCCACCGTCGCGGCAAGCCTCGCCGCCGGGCTCGCCGCCGCGCTGGCGCTCCGTCACGACGATGCGGCGGGCCGCCTCTGGTGCTGGGTCGCGTGGATCGCCGCGGCAGTCTCCTTCGCGCTCTTCGGCCACGCGGCGACGGCGCCGCCGCGCTGGCTGACCACTCCCGCCGTGGCGCTGCACGCCGCCGCCTTCATCTTCTGGATCGGCGCGCTGCCCGGGCTTGTGGAGCGGGCTGCGTGCGGGGGCAGCGACCTTCTGCCGACATTGCGCCGCTTCTCGGCGATCGCCATGCCGCTCGTCGTCGGGTTGGCGCTGAGCGGCGCGACGCTCGCCTTCATCCAGGTCGGCCGGCCCGAGGCGATGCTGGGGACCGCCTACGGCCGTCTGCTGACCGCGAAGCTGGCGCTTGTCGCCGTGCTGCTGCTGCTCGCGGCGCTCAACCGCTTTCGGCTCACCCCGGCGATCGCGCGGGGCGAGACCGGGGCCGCGCCGAAGCTCCGCAGGTCGATCGTGGCGGAGCTCGTCCTCGGCCTCGTGATCGTCGGCCTCGCCAGCGGCTTCCGGCTGACCCCGCCGCCGCGTACGCTCGAGGCCGCCGTGCCTGCCGGGCTCCACGTCCACGTGCACGGGCGGACCGTGATGGCGGACGTCGTGCTGAAGCCGGGCCGCGCCGGGCCGAACACGCTGGAGATCACCCCGTTCGGGCAAGACTTCGCGGCGATGGAGCCCATGGCGATGTCCGTCGCACTCTCGGATCCGGCGCGGGGCGTCGAGCCGATCCGCATTGACGCCGCCCGGGACGGCCCGCTCTGGCGCGCCGGTCCGGTCCAGCTCCCCCATGGCGGCGACTGGACGCTCACCCTCGACGTCCTGATCAGCGATTTTGCGAAGGAAACTCTGGAAACCACCGTTCCCGTTCCGGCGGCGGAGTAGCGCGACCGGAACTTCCCATTGTGGGACGCGCGGGGGCCGATCCGGCCGGCCCCCGCAGGATCCGCAGGCTGAGCGAGGGTATCATACCGGCGAGTCTACCAGTCCACTCGGCGCAACACGGGCTAACACGCGTGATAGCCTAGTAACTATCGGAATACACACGATAAAAGTGTTAAAGGTCAAAAAGGTCCGCGAGT
>NZ_JAGOID010000184.1 GCF_017995835.1 Amaricoccus sp. | reverse complement strand
CCGAGCTGCTGGAGGTGGATCCGGCGACCGGCGAGAAGCTCGATGTTCTCCGCGTCTCGCAGCTGCTCGAGGAGAAGGTGCGCCAGCGCTTCGACGCGGCCTACGTCGCCGATTCGCCGGTGACGGTGCATATCCTCGGCTTCACCAAGGTGATCGGCGACATCGCCGACGGCGCGCGGCGCGTGATGATCTTCTTCGTCGCCGCGTTCCTGCTGATCACAATTCTCGTCGCCCTCTACTCGCAGCTCGTGCGTCTGGCTCTGGTCGTCGTCCTGTGCTCACTCGTGGCGGTCATCTGGCAGTTGGGAATCATTCCGCTGCTCGGCTACGGCATGGATCCGATGTCGATCCTCGTGCCGTTCCTGGTCTTCGCGATCGCCGTCAGCCATGCCGTGCAGATGGTCAGCGCGGCGCGCTCCGAGGTCTTCACCGGGCACGACTCCCTGTACGCCGCGCGCGTCGCCTTCCGCCGGCTGATCGTGCCCGGCAGCACGGCGCTCGCAACCGACGTGGTCGGTTTCCTCACGCTGCTCGTCATCCAGATTCGCGTGATTCACGAGATCGCTATCGCCGCCAGTCTCGGCGTAGCGGTGATCCTGGTCACCAACCTCGTCCTGCTGCCTGTCGTGCTCTCCTACGTGCGCTATCCAGCCAATTACCATGACCGCTTGGAGCGGCGGGTGAAGGCGATGGAACCGCTCTGGCGCTTCCTCTCCAAGGCCGCGGCGCCGCGTCCGGCGGCGGTGATCGTGGCGGTGGCGGCGCTGCTCTTCGCCTTCGGCTGGTGGAAGGGCAACGACGTGGCGATGGGCGATCTGCATCGTGGCGTCCCCGAACTGCGCGCCGACTCGCGCTACAACCGCGACACCGCGATGGTGACGTCGAAGTTCTCGATCGGCGTCGACATCCTGACCGTCATCGCAGAGACCAAGCCCGAGGGCTGCGTCGACTTCGAGATCATGTCGGCGATCGACGACTTCTCCTGGCGGATGGCGAACGTGGAGGGGGTCCAGTCGACGATCGATCTTGCCGGACTCGCGCGGACGATCAACGCCGGCTGGAACGAGGGCAGCCCGAAATGGCGCGTCCTGGCCCGGAACGCCTCGGTGCTGACCCAGTCGGTGACCTACGTTCCGACCTCGAGCGGCCTGCTCAACGCCGACTGCAGCGTCATGCCGATCATGATCTTCAGCGCCGACCACAAGGCCGAGACGCTGGAGCGCATCGTCGCCGAAGCGAAGCGCATCGAGGCCGGCCCCGATCATCCGGGCGTCACCTTCCGCCTCGCTACCGGCAATGCGGGGGTGATGGCGGCGACCAACGAGGCGGTGGCGGCGGCGCAGTTCCCGATGCTCCTTTGGGTCTTCGGCGTCGTAGCGGCACTCTGCCTCGCGACCTTCCGCTCCTTCGCGGCGACGCTCTGCATCCTGATTCCCCTCGGCCTCGCCTCGCTTCTCGCCTACGCGCTCATGGCGTGGCTCGAGATCGGACTCAAGGTGGGCACCCTGCCGGTCGTTGCGCTGGGCGTCGGGATCGGCGTCGACTACGGGGTCTACATCTACAGCCGCTTCGCGGCGCTGCGCCGGCCCGACCGGACGCTACGCGAGACCTACGAAGACGCCCTCGCGATCACCGGCAACGGCGTGCTCTTCACCGGCTTCACGCTCGGTCTGGCGGTCGCGACGTGGCTGCTGTCGCCGCTCAAGTTCCAGGCCGACATGGGGATCCTGCTGTTCTTCCTGTTCGTGATGAACATGATCGGCGCGATCGTCCTGCTGCCCGCTCTGGCCCATTTCCTGGTGGGAGATCCCAAGCCTGCAAGAGGCGCGGAGGCGAAACCCGCGTCGTGAGGCTCTTCGTCGCGGTCGACCTTCCCGAGGCGGTGAAGGCGGGCCTCGACGCTGCGGTCGCACCGTTGCGCGCCGCGCTGCCCGCGGCGCGCTGGGTGCGGCCGAACCTGTACCATCTGACCCTCGCCTTCCTGGGCGAGACCGCGGCCGATCGCGCCCCCGCGCTGGCGCAGGCGCTGCGCGAACAGCTCGAACAAGAGGGCGGCTTTCGCGCCCACTTCAGTGCTCTCGGGAGCTTTCCCAACTCCGGACACGTGCGCACGCTCTGGGTCGGTCTCGAGCCTGCGGTGCGATTCGTCCGGCTCGCCGAGCTCGTGCAGGACGGCTTGCGCGCCGTCGGGGCCCCCTTCGACGACAAGCCGTTCCGCTCGCACGTGACCCTGGCGCGCTGCGATCCGGCCTGGCCGCCTCACCAGCGGAAAGAGGTCGGCGCCGCGGCCGAGGGCCTCGGCGAGCGGCTGGCCGGACTCGCCTTCGCCTGCGACCATGTCACCCTCTTCTCGAGCGCGCTCGGAAAGGGCGGGTCGACCTACCGCGCCGAGGACGCCTTTCCGCTGCAGGCCCCCTGAACGGGGCGCCTCTCCCGCAGCGCCGACCCCACCCTGACGGTGGGCGCGCCCGGCGACCGTCGGCGCTACCGTAGGCGGCAGGGAGGCCTGCATGGCCCCTTCGCCGGAAGCTGTCACCACCGCCGCATCGCCGGCAGCCGCCGGCCGGGAAGCGGTGTTCTGCGCGCGCGGCCTGATCAAGACCTACCATCTGGGGGAGGTGGAGATTCAGGCCCTCGCCGGCGTCGATCTCGACCTCTTCCGGGGTGAGATCGTCGTGATGCTCGGCCCCTCGGGCAGCGGCAAGTCGACACTGCTCAACATTCTCGGCGGCCTCGACGTCCCGACCGGCGGAACGGTTCATTTCCTCGATCACGACCTCACCCGCGACGACGATGCTCTGCTGACCCGTTTCCGGCGCGAGCATGTCGGCTTCGTCTTCCAGTTCTACAACTTGATCCCATCGCTCACCGCGCGCGAGAACGTCGAGCTGGTGACCTCGATCGCCGAGCATCCGATGGAGCCGGCGGAGGCCCTCCGGCTGGTCGGGCTCGGCGCGCGGCTCGACCACTTTCCGGCCCAGCTCTCGGGCGGCGAACAGCAGCGGGTGGCGATCGCGCGCGCCGTCGCCAAGCGTCCCGACGTGCTGCTCTGCGACGAGCCGACCGGGGCGCTCGACTACGAGACCGGGAAGCTCGTCCTGGAGGTTCTCGAACGGGTCAACCGCGAGCTCGGTACGACCATCGCGGTGATCACCCACAACGCCGCGATCGGCGGTATGGCCGACCGGGTGGTGCGGCTGCGCAGCGGCAGAATCGTCGAGATCATCGCCCACCCGGTGCGCATGCGTCCCGACGAGCTCGAATGGTAGGGATCGACGATGCGCCCCCTCGACCGCAAGCTCCTGCGCGACGTCTGGCACCTCCGCGGCCCGTTTCTCGCGGTGGTGCTGGTGGTGGCTTCGGGCATCGCGCTCTTCGTCGCGCTGCGCAGCATGCAGGGCTAT
>NZ_JAGOID010000183.1 GCF_017995835.1 Amaricoccus sp. | reverse complement strand
AGCTCTTTCACATGCTGAATCCGATCAACCATACGCGCACGCCGAGCCAGGTGGCGCGTTACATGACCGAGCCATACGCCGTCGCGGCGGACGTCTACGACCACCCGGCGCACCGCGGACGCGGCGGCTGGACCTGGTACACCGGCTCCGCCGGCTGGATGTACCGGGTCGGGCTCGAAGGGATGCTCGGGCTGGTGCGCCGCGGCGCTTTCTTTACCCTCAAACCGTGCATCCCGTCGTCGTGGCCGGGCTACACGATCGACTGGCGTTTCGGGACCTCGCGCTACGCCATCGAAGTGGCGAACCCGGAGCTGCGCTGCTGCGGCGTCGCGAGCGCGGAGCTCGATGGGGCGCCGGTCGACCCGGAAGCGATTCCCCTGCTCGACGACGGGCGAGAGCATCGGGTCCGGGTAGTCCTCGGGGAGGCGCCGGATCGCCGCGCTGGTGGCTAGGTAGTTTCTACCCAGTCCGCACGCCGCCATCCTGAGTAGGAAGTCCGCTTTTCCACAGTCTCGTTCCGCCATACTTTGACAGGGCTGAATCGATGGAGGGTCCCGCCAGTTGACCGCCGAAGCCGGCCTACCCAGCGATGGAGCGTTGTGGCAACAGCGCCTCGAAGCCTCCGAGCTGCGCTATCGCCGGCTGTTCGAGGCGGCGCGCGACGGGATCCTGATCCTCGACGCCGCCACCGGCGCCGTCGACGACGTCAATCCCTTTCTCTGCGAGCTCCTCGGCCTGACGCGCAGCGAGATCCTGGGCCTCAAGATCTGGGAGCTCGGCCCGTTCAAGGACATCCCCGCCTCGAAGGTGAACTTCCGCGAGCTCCAGGTCAACGAGTACATCCGCTACGACGACCTGCCGCTCGAGTCGGCCCAGGGCGCGAAGATCTCGGTCGAGTTCGTGAGCAACGTCTACGAGGTGGGCGGCAAGGCGGTCATCCAGTGCAACGTGCGCGACATGACGAAGCGCAAGCAGGCGGAAGCGGCGCACGCGCTCCTCGCCCGCGCCGCCGAACAGGCGCACGATTCGATCGTCATCACCGACGCCTCGGGCCGCATCGTCTTCGTCAATCCGGCGTTCGAGCGCCTCACGGGCTGGAGCCAGGCGGAGGCCCTCGGCGCGAATCCGAGCATCCTCAAGAGCGGCAAGCAGGACCGGGAGTTCTACGCCCACCTGTGGGCGACGATCTCGGGCGGCGCCACCTGGACGGGGACGTTCGAGAATCTGACCCGGGAAGGCCGGCGCTTTCAGGAGACCGCTACGATCTCGCCAGTGCGCGACGGCGAAGGAGAGATCCGTCACTACGTCGCGATGAAACGCGACGTCACGCAGCAGGTCTTCCTCGAGCGCCAGCTCCATCGCTCGCAGAAGATGGAGCTGGTCGGCCAGTTCGCCGGCGGGATCGCCCACGACTTCAACAACCTCCTCGGAGTGATCCTGGGGTACGCCGAGCTCCTGCGACAGGAACTGCCAGCATCGGGACCGCTGCACGAAGGGGTGGAGGAGATCCTTCTCGCCGCCGACCGGGCCGGTCGCCTCACCCGCCAGCTTCTCGCCTTCGGGCGCAAGCAGGTCTTGCTGCCGCAGGTTCTCGACTTGAACGCCGTCGTTGCCGACATGGAGCGCATGCTGCCGCGGCTCCTCGGCGAGCGCATCGTGTTCTCGACCCACAAGACGGCGGATCTCGGCACGGTCGTCGCCGACGCCAGCCAGGTCGAGCAGGTGATCATGAACCTGGTGCTGAACGCGCGCGACGCCATGCCGGGAGGTGGGAGGATCGACATCGCGACCGAGAACCGCGAAGTCACTGCACTCGAGACGCCGAGACTGTCGCCGGTTCCGCCCGGCCCCTATGTCGTGTTGTCGGTCACCGACACCGGCGCGGGCATGGATGCCGCGACCCAGGCGCGGATCTTCGAGCCGTTCTTCACCACCAAGGCGGTCGGAGAGGGTACCGGGCTCGGGCTCTCGACGGTGGACGGCATCGTCGGGCAGAGCGGCGGCTTCGTCGCCGTCGAGAGCACGATCGGCGAAGGCTCGACCTTCGGCGTCTACCTGCCGCGAGCGACGGAGCCGAAAGCTGCCCAACTCGCGCCCGCCGCTGTAGCCACGCCGCGGGTCGGCGGCAGCGAGACCGTGCTGCTGGTCGAAGACGAGGCCGGTTTGCGCCAGTTGCTGCATCGAGTCTTGGCGAAGAGCGGCTACACGGTCCTCGTCGCCAGCGACGCCGTCGCCGCCGAGAGGCTCCTCATCAACCATCCGAACCCGATTCACCTCCTGATCACGGACGTCATCCTGCCCGGCGTTCGCGGAACCGAGCTCGCCGAGACCGCGCAGCGCATGCACCCGCAGTTGAAGGTGCTGCTCATCTCCGGCTACAGCGACGAGGCAGTCGCAAAGGCCGGGCTCGCCGCCACCGGCCGCGCCTTTCTCGCCAAGCCTTTCCCCTTGGAGCTCCTCCGCCGTAACGTGCGCGACCTGCTCGACAGGTGCTGAGCTCTCCTGCGGGGGCCTAGCGAGCTGTTGGACCGACGAATCCGAAAGACGGAGAAAGGGCCGGCGATCGACGAATCGATCGACCGGCCCGGAGCTGCGACGCTTCAGACGCCTGTCGGCGGCTTCTGGTCGTCCTGATCCTTCGGGTCCTTCTGCTTCGGGTTCTTCTGCTTCTTCGGCTCGGCGGTCGCATCTGCCGCCTTCGCCTTGCCGCCCTGCTTCTGCTTCGGGGGCTGAACCTGTGCCTGACCCTTCTCCTTCGCCTGCTCGGCGGCCGTGGCCTGCGCCGCCTGGCGCTGGAGTTGCTGCCGGTTCTTCAGCTGTTCCGCGGTGCGCTCGCGCAGCACCTTCTGCTCCTGGAGCTCCGCCGCGTGGCGCTTCTGCACCTCTTGCGCATCCGCCTTGGGCGCCTTCTGGGCCTTGCCCTCGGCCGCCTGCTGCGGCTCGCCTTGCTCTGCGCCCGCGGCCTTGCCCTTGCCCGGCTTCGGCGCTTCGGAAGAAACCTGCGCTTTCTCACGGCGCTGCGTCTGCTGCAGACTCTGCTGCTGCTTCTGCTGCTTCGCCTTGAGCTCCTGCTGCTCGCGTTCGAACTGACGCTCGTTCACCTTCGGCGGTGCCGGTGGGAGGCGCGGTGCCACCGGGATCTGCACAGCGCTCCCCTTCTTCTCCTTCGGCTGCTGCGCCTGTGGGCGCTGCGGCGAGACCTGGGCAGGGGAGTCAGCCCGGGCCGCCTTGCCCGGCTTGGCGACGCGGCGCAGCCCGGCATTGTTGCGCTCGGCGACCTTCACCGACTCGAGCTTGGTCTCCGCCGGGCGGTAGATGCGCACGACGTCGCGCTCGACCTCGGTGGTGCCGGGGGCATTGGCGGTGGCGATCCGCATCCGCTGCGCCCGCCTGCCGGTCACCCGTTCGACGCGTTCGACCGGCACGCCATGGTTGATGACGCGAT
>NZ_JAGOID010000182.1 GCF_017995835.1 Amaricoccus sp. | reverse complement strand
GGTGAACTCGGCCTCGTGGCTCTTGACCTTGGCGAAATAGAGGGCGTTCGAGGCGCCGTAGATCGCGACCGGACCGACCATGACGAGGCCCAGAACCAGCGCCGACGGCAGGAAATAGACGGTCACGAAGCCGGCCGCGCCGAGGCCGGTGGTGATGATGAGCGGAAGGCGATAGCTGGCGCGGCGGTCGGCGACAAGGCCGATGCCGACGCTGGCGAGCACGTTCGCCACGGCGGCGGCGAAGATGACCAGCGAATAGGCGGCGTTGGACATGCCGAGTTCGCGGATCGCGATCACCGGCTGGTAGGGCGAGGTAGCGGCGCCGGCGAAGCCGAAGAGGAAGATCCCGGCGGCGCAGGCGCGCGCCACTGGATGGTGCCGGAGGATTCCGAGAAAGGGCATCAGTCTTGGGTTCGCATCAGCGGATGAAACGGGCCGAGGCCAGCCCCTTCGGCGCGAAGGCGGCATCCGGATCATAGGGGAGCCGGCGCAACCGGCGGCGGTGGTTGGGCAGGTTGGCGATGTCCTGGTTCACCGATCCATCGGTCAGGGCCATGAGGCCGGGGTTGGCGATGGGCGCGAGTTCGGGCGAGAGATAGCCCGATTTCACCACGAGGAGCCGCGCGCCCTTGGGGTCGAGGCCGAGGCGGGTGAAGTCGGCGATGCCGTGGTAGGGTCGCCGACGGGCGGCGAGAACGAGGGTGACGCCGCCGATGGCCACCACCGCCTGCCGCTCGGGCTCGGTTCCGGGGTCATCGAGCCGGAGCACGCGCGCCTGCGTGGTGATCGAGACGCCGGCGGGGTCGAGGGTCGCGCCGATCCGGAGCGCGAGGTCCGCGCCCTCGCCGGCGGCGAAGCAGGCCGCGACCGCGGGCGCGTCGGTGATGCCGGCGATCAGCGCGCCTTTCCAATCGCGGGCGATCAGCGCGGCGAGCACGTCCGCACGGTCACCGACACCGCCCCCGGTCGGGTTGTCGCCGGAGTCCGCGAGGATGACCGGCGCGGTGGCGGAGGCCGCCGCGCGGTCGAGCATCTCGGCGAGCGGGCCGGTGACGGGGCCGAAGCGGAAGTCGTCGCGCGCGGCCCAGAAGCGGGCGGCGATCTCCTCGGCGGCGGCGCGGGTGGCCGTGAGGTCGGTGCCGGTGACGACGGCGGCGGCGGTGGCCCGGGGTTCGTCCGCCCAGACATAGCCGATCATCAGATCCGCCTTCCAGACGCCCGGGCGGCGGTCGAATTCCGGCAAGGCGGCATAGAGCGAGCGGGCCGGCTCGTCCTCGGTCGAGCTGCGCTCGCCGGGGAGCAGCAGTGGCACGGGCACCCAGACGACGCCGGGGCGCTCGTCGCCCGATAGGCGGCGGAGCAGCATCTCCCAGGCGGCCCGCATCGTCTCGCGCACGTCGATATGCGGGGCGGTGCGATAGGCGGAGAAGATGTCGATGGCGTCGACGATCCGCTGGGTGACGTTGCCGTGCAGGTCATAGCTCGTCGCGATCGGCAGGTCGGGGCCGACAACGGCGCGCACGGCGGCGATCCAGTCGCCTTCGGCGTCCTCCATCCCCGCGACATGCATCGCCCCGTGCATGGCGAGATAGACCCCGTCGAGCGGCAGCGCGCGTGCCAGCCGGTCGAGGAATTCCGCCTTGAAGGCGTCGTAGGTGGCGCGCGCCACCGGTCCGCCGGGCACCGCGCGGGCGTGGAGCAGCGGGACGGGTTCAACCCCCTCGCGGGGGAGGAAGTCGAAATAGGCGGCCCCGAGCAGGTCGGGCCCGCGCAGGACGTGGAAATCCTCCTCGTGCATCAGCGCGGGAGAGGAGGTGGAGCATTCGGTGTGGATGCCACCGACGGCGATGCGCGGCATGATCGTTCCTTCGCTGATCGGGTTCACAGGCCCGGGTGCCGCCGGGCCTGCGCGGCGAAGCGCGGCCAGTCCTTGGCCGCGGCCGGGGTCCAGGCCGCCTCGGCCACCGCGGCGAGTCGCGGGAAGACCAGGTCGTTGAAATATTCGCGGTCGTGGAAATGCTCGCACCAGATGCAGGCCTGGACGCCCTTGACCTTCGCGCGCAGTTCCTCCGGGAAGCCCTCGACCGCCTCGTAGGCATAGGTCTGCGCGGGCGTCGAGGAACCCGCCCAGCCGGCGCCGGGTTCCAGCCAGGCCGGTGACTGGGCCATGTCGAGATAATAGGCCTGTCCCGGCGTCATCACCACGTCGTAGCCCTCACGCGCGAGGGCGATCCCGACCGCCGGGCTCTGCCAGGCCATCAGGATCGTTCCCTCCGGCGCCACGCCGCCGCCGTGCGCGACCTCGTTCCAGCCGACGAGGACGCGGTTGCGCTCGGTCAGCATCCCCTTGAGCCGGCGCAGGAACCAGGCCTGCAGTTCGAAGGTGCCGGCGAGGCCTTCGCGCTCCATCAGCGCGTGGGCGAGGGGCGAGGCCAGCCAGGAATTGTCCGCCACCTCGTCGCCGCCGATATGGATGCGGGACGAGGGGAAGATCTCCACCATCTCGTCGAGGATGGTGGCGAGCACCTCGTAGGTGGCCTCCACCGCCGGGTTCAGCGCGTTGTTCGGATAGCCCTGCACCGAGTGGTAGCTCTCCGCCGGCTCGCCCGCGTCGACGAGGTGGGGCAGGGCGGCGAGCATGGCGGTGGCGTGGCCCGGCGTCTCGATCTCGGGCACCACCTCGATCCCGAGCCGCGCGGCGTGGGCGACGACCTCGCGGAGCTCGGCCTGGGTGTAGAAATCCGTCCGCGAGGCCGAAGGATCGCCGAGCTGCGGGAGCAGTCGCGCGTCGGCGCCGCGCGTGGCCCCGATGGCGGTGAGTTCGGGAAAGGCGCGAACCTCGAAGCGCCAGGCCTCGTCGTCGGTCAGATGCCAGTGGAAGACGTTCATCCGGTACCAGGCGAGGATGTCGAGGAAGCGGCGGACGTCGCTCACCGGCCAGAAGTGCCGCGAGACGTCGAGATGACAGGCGCGCCAGTCGTGGCGGGGCGCATCCTCGATGACCCCGGAGGCGGGAAAGCGGAAGACCTCGGCGCTCTCGGTCGCGCCGTGGAGCAGTTGGATGAGCGCGACGAGCCCGTGGCGGCGGCCGTCGGCGTCACTGCTCTCCAGCCGGATCGTGGGCGCGAAGCCGAGGCGATAGGCCCCGGCCGCGAGACCCGTGTCGCGCGCGAACTCCACCGCGCGGCCGCCGGGGACCGGCGAGAGCGAGACCGCCGCGGGCGCGGCCCCGAAGAGCCGGTGGTGCAGCGCTCCCGCCTCGGACAGCGCCAGCAGATCCTCGCGCGCAGTCCCGGCGGCGGGGGTCAGAGCGAGGGGCGTCTCGCCGGGCCGCAGCTCGATCCGGACGGGCCAGGGCAGGAGGGCGAAGGGCTCGGTCAGCCGGCCTTCGGGCAGGCGCGCGGGCGGCGCCTCCGGCGCGCCGGAGCCGAGGGCGAGGTCGCCGACCGCCGCATCGACGTGACGGCCATCGGCGAGGGTGAGATAGGCGGTCTTGACGC
>NZ_JAGOID010000093.1 GCF_017995835.1 Amaricoccus sp. | reverse complement strand
CCCTTGTGCATCTCGGCTATGTGGCGGCCGATCATGTGGCCGATGACCTTTTCCTTGTCGAGGCGGGCGACGTCCTCGGTCACCACCTTGCGGCCGTTGCGGAACACGGTGACGCGGTCGGAGATCTCAAGCACGTCGTCGAGGAAGTGCGAGATGAACACGACCGCCTTGCCCTCGGACTTGAGCCGGCGGAGCACCTCGAAGAGCCGGGCGACCTCGGGCGGCGACAGGGCCGAGGTCGGCTCGTCGAGGATGAGGATGCGCGCACCGGAAAACAGCACGCGGGAGAGCTCGACGAGCTGCTGCAACCCGACGGGCAGCGCCCCCATGCGGGTGCGCGGGTCGATGTCGAGGCCGAGGCTTGCGATCTGGCGTTTTGCCTCGGCGTTCATGCGGGTCCAGTCGACCGTGCCGAGCGGCGTCAGCGGGTGGGCGCCGAGGAAGACGTTCTCGGCGACCGAGAGGTCCGCGACGGTCGAGAGTTCCTGATGGACCATGCCGACGCCTTCGGCGAGCGCGTCGCGGGGCGAGCGCAGCCGCACCTCGCGGCCGTCGATGCGCACCGCGCCCTCGTAGTCGGTGTGGACGCCGGCGATGATCTTCATGGTCGTGGACTTGCCGGCGCCGTTCTCGCCGACGAGGCCGTGGATCTCGCCGGCGCGGAGTTCGAAGTCGACGTCGCGCAGCGCCGCGACGCCGCCGAAGGACTTCGACACCCCCGCCAGTTCGAGAAGGGGCGCCAGTTCGGGAAGGGGCGGCTGGTCGCCGCCCCCGTGGATGGTCCCGTGCGCCACCTCGAGGCTTACATCAGGAACTGCTTCTGGAGCCACAGCTGGCCCTCGGCGGTCTCGGCCGTGACGACCGGGCCGTCGGCGAGGATCGAGACGGGGATGCCCGCCGTCGCCTTGCCGCCGCCCGCGACCGCCGCCACGCCCGCCGCCACCGACCAGCCGTGGATGCGGCACGAGGGGTTGCGCACGGTCGTGACCATCACGCCGTCGATGACCGCGTTCACCGCCGGCGGCATCGCGTCCACCCCGGCGAGCTTGATGCCCTCGCGGCCCTTCGACTTGATGACGTTGAAGGCGGCGAGCGCCATGTCGTCGTTGTGGAAGAAGGCGCCGGCGATCTCCGGGTTCTGGGTCAGGACCGAGTCCCAGATGCGGGCGACCTTGGTCACGTCCCAGTCGGCCGGCTGCTCGTCGACCACCTTCACGTCCGGATAGTTGGCGACGACCTGCTGGAATCCCTTGGCGCGGCCCTGGGCGCCGGAATGGCCGAGCGCGCCCTGGGTCATCACCACGTTGCCCTTGCCGCCGATCGACTTCATCAGCGCCTCGGTTGCCACCGCGCCCATCATCACGTTGTCGGGCGCGATGAAGGTGGTGATGTCGATGGTGCCCGGCGGCGCGATCAGGGTGTCCATGGCGATGACCGGGACTCCGGCCTCGATCATGCGGTTGATCGGGTCGGTCAGCGTGCCGATGCCGAAGCTCTGGATCGCCACGAAGTCCCAGGGCTGCGAGGCCATGTTGTCGATTGCGGCGCGCTGCTTGGTCGCCGCGAGTTCGCCGTCGAACCAGGTGATCTCGACGTTCATCAGCTTGCCCCAGGCCTCGGCGGCCTGCTTGCCCTGGGCGCACCATGTCGCTTGGAGGCCGGCGTTGGAAAAGGCGGCCTTGAGCGGCGTGGCCGAGGCGTTGAGCTCCTGGGCGAGGGCGGGACTGAACCCGGCGCTGGCGAAGAGCGCGCCGGCGACGGAGCCGGCGCCGAAGAGGCGGAGCGCGTCGCGGCGCGAGGCGCCGACGTTGCCGATTTCCTGGAGGGGCGCATCGTCCCGGGTGAGCTTGTCGGTCATGGCGTCACCCGCGAGCGCGCGGGCCGCGTCATATGACGGTTCATGCAGGATCTCCCTGGAGCGGGGCTTTCGCGCCCCTTGGTTCAGCGACGGCTTGGCGCCGACGGCCGCAATTAATCACCGCGCACGCGCACCGGTCAACGCGGATTCTGGCCCTCGCCGGCGCGTGCTTAAACGTTTCCACTGCACAGGCGACACGGATCGGCAGCGACCCGTCGCGCGGCCCGGAACGCCGGCGGAGCGAGACCGACAGCGCCGGACGGACGCCCGGCAGACGCGGATTGACAAGTCGCGGGGCGCGGGGCGAGCCTCGGCGGCCCGTCCACCAGAGCCCCGCGAGCGCCATGGCCCCCGAGACCTACGCCCCCCTCACGCCCGAGACGATTCCCGCGCGCCTTGGCGGCCTGCCGGCGCTGCGCGCGCTGATCGGGCCCGACCCCGCCACGTGGCGCGCCGTCGAGGTGGGCGACGGCAACCTCAACCTCGTCTTCATCGTGAGCGGCCCCTCGGGCAAGGCCGTCGCCAAGCAGGCCCTGCCCTACGTCCGTCTGGTCGGGGAGAGCTGGCCGCTTCCGCTCGAACGTGCGTGGTTCGAGTGGAACGCGCTGACCCGCGAGGCGGCGCGCGCACCCGGCTCGGTGCCAACGGTCCACCACTTCGACCGGGAGCAAGCGCTGCTGGTGATGGAGTTCCTCGATGACCACGTGATCTTGCGCAAGAGCCTGATCGCCGGCGTGGAGCATCCGGGGCTCGCGTCGTTCCTCGGACTCTTCTGCGCGCGGACGCTGTTCCGCTCGACGGACCTGTCGCTGCCGACCGCGGAGAAGAAGGCGGACGTCGCACTCTTCGCCGGCAACGTGGCGTTGATGGACATCACCGAAGCGCTGGTGTTCACCGATCCCTATCGGGACGCGCCGATGAACCGGCACACGCCAGGGCTGGAGGCGCTGGTCGCCGAGCTCCGGGCCGACGAGGCGCTCAAGGTCGAGGCGCAGCATCTGAAATGGGCCTACACGGCGAACGCGGAGGCGCTGCTGCACGGCGACCTGCACACAGGATCGATCATGGCGGTGGGGGACCGGATCTCGGTGATCGACCCGGAGTTCGCGTCCTACGGACCGATCGGGTTCGACGTCGGGATGCTGATCGCGAATTTCCTGATGGCCTACCACGCGCAGTCCGGGCACGAGGCGGCCCCAGGGGAGCGCGACGGGTACCGGGAGTGGATCCTCGGCGTGGCAGAGGGGATCTGGACGACGTTCGTGGCGGAATTCGCGCGGCTGTGGCGCGAGGAGCGGCGGGGCATCCTCTACCCGGCGGCGCTCTACGAGGACCAGGGGCAGCCGGCGGCGGCGGAGCGGGCGCTCGCGGACCGGCTCGGGGCGATCTGGGTCGACGCGCTGGGGTTCTGCGGCGTGGAGATCCACCGCCGCATCCTCGGGCTCGCGCACAACGCCGATTTCGAGACGATCGCCTACGAGGCGCGTCGTGCGGCCTGCGAGGCCCCGGCCCTGCGGCTCGGGCGGGCGCTCGTGCACGGTCGGCGGACCATCGGCTCGATGGCGGACGTCTGCGCGCTGGCGCGGGCGGAGGACGCGGCCGGCCGCTGAGGCTCATACGGTTTCCGTCTGAACACTTCGGCGTCAAAGGTTTACGGCGGATTCTTCGATGCACAACTTATGCACAACGTATGCACAACGCATATGCCAACCAAAAGAGTCGGAATTGAATCGTTAACGCAGGCTCAGGCCCGGTAGCTCACCCGCGGCTCGGCCCCCGCTGGCGCGAGGAAGGCAAAGCCGTTCGGGCCGAGCGTCAGGGTCCGGTCGAGCAGGCCCGCCGCCTGGCTCGGGCCGTCGGCCGCCAGCGCGAGGCCGCGGACCCGGACGGAAAGCGTCTCCGGCGAGAGGTTGAACACGCCGGCGAGGCTCGACCCGGCGCCCTGCCGCAGGAAGGCGAGGACCGGCTCGTCGGCCTTGAAGAACCGCGTCCCCCCGGCGACCAGCTCCGGCCGTGCCCGGCGGAACGCCAGCATCCGCCGGTAGAAGCCGAGGATCGAGCCCGGGTCGGCCTCCTGCCCGGCGACGTGGCGCGCGGCCTGCGGGGCCTTCACCGGCAGCCAGGGCCTGCCGGCGCTGAAGCCGGCGTTGGCGCCCCCGCCGTCCCAGGGCATCGGGGTGCGGCAGCCGTCGCGACCCTTGTACTCCGGCCAGAAGCGGATCCCGGGCGGGTCGGTCAGCTCCTCGAACGCGAGTTCGCTCTCGGTCAGGCCAAGCTCCTCGCCCTGGTAGAGACAGATCGAGCCCGGCAGCGACAGCAGCAGCGCCGCAGTCTGGCGGGCAAGCGCGTCGGGGTCGGCGGCGTGGGGCAGCCAGCGGGTGACGTGGCGCACGACGTCGTGGTTGGAGAAGCTCCAGCACGGGCAGCCGTCGGGGGCGGCCTTGTAGAACCGCTCGACGGCCTTGCGGAAGTGGCGGGCCACGAAGGGCGCGCCGAGGAGCTCGAACGAATAGGCCATGTGCAGCCGCTTCGCGCCGCGGGTGTAGTCGGCCATGATCTCGATGGCGCGCGCCCCGCTCTCGCCGACCTCGCCGACGGTGGTCCGGGCCTCGTAGTGGTCCGTCAGCAGGCGCACGCGCTTGAGGAAGGCGACGTTCTCCGGCTGGGTCTTGTCGCGCAGGTGGTCCTGCATCTCGTAGGGATTGACCGGCGGAAGCGGCCCCTCGCGTTCGGCCGGCGGGTTCGAGCGCAGCTTGCGGTCGTGGAAGTAGTAGTTGACGGTATCGAAGCGAAAGCCGTCCACGCCGCGCTCGAGCCAGAAGCGCAGCACCTCCAGCACCGCGTCCTGCACGGCGGGATTGTGGAAGTTCAGGTCGGGCTGGTCCGGCAGGAAGTTGTGGAGGTAGTACTGCCGCCGGCACGCGTCCCATTCCCACGCCGGACCGCCGAAGACCGAGGCCCAGTTGTTCGGCGGGCCACCGTCGGGGCGCGGATCGGCCCAGACATACCAGTCGGCGCGCGGGTTGTCGCGGTCCGCTCGGCTTTCCCGGAACCACGCGTGCTGGTCGGAGGTGTGGCTCAGCACCTGATCGATGATGACCTTGAGCCCGAGCGCGTGGGCGCGCGCGACCAGCCGGTCGAAATCGGCGAGCGTGCCGAAGAGCGGATCGACGCCGACGTAGTCGGAGACGTCGTAGCCCATGTCGACCATCGGCGAGGGGAAGATCGGCGAGAGCCACACCGCGTCGGCCCCGAGGCGGGCGACATGCTCCAACCGGTCGACGATCCCGGGCAGATCGCCCACGCCGTCGCCGTTCGAGTCCTGAAAAGAGCGGGGGTAGATCTGGTAGATCACCGCCCCGCGCCACCACTCCGCCATGCGCGCCCCCCGCGACCCCCCGCTCGGGTCTCTATAGAACGGCGCCGCCGTCCCGCACCACCGCCACTTGTGCTTCGGGAGCAGGATCGCAGGACCATCGGCGCCGGACGGGCGCTGCGGCCGCACGGGCTTTTCATTGCGGGCGTTTCGCCTATTCTGCCGCGCAACAACCAGAAGGAGACGGGCGGGATATGGGCAGCATCATTACCTTCGCGCAGCAGAAGGGCGGAGCCGGCAAGACGACGGTTCTCGCGCACCTCGCCGCCGCCTGGAGCGAGGCCGGGCGCAAGGTGGCGCTGATCGACCTCGATCCGCAGCGCTCGCTGACCCGCTGGGCGGGGCTGCGCAACGATGGCAATGTCGACCTCGTCGAAAGCCGCGACTACCGCGCCGCCACCGACATGAAGGCCTCGGCCCGGACCCACGACTTCGTGCTGGTCGATTGCCCGGGCGCCGCCTCGAACCTGCTCGACGCGGCGGTGCGCGAGAGCAACCTGGTCATCGCGCCCTGCCAGCCCTCGGTCATGGACGTCTGGGCGACGTCGAGCGTGATCGACACGGCGCGACGGCTGAAGAAGCCGCTGCGCATCCTGCTCAACCGCTTCCCGCCGCGCTCGGGCTCCGCCGAGGAGGCGATCGCCGCGCTCGGCGACGCGCGCGCGTACCTGATGACGGCGCGGCTCGGCAACCGGGTGGCGTTCTCCCAGGCGATGCTGACGGGGCACACCGCGCCGGAGTTCGGCCGTCGCACCGCCGCCGCCGCCGAGGTCGAGGCGCTGCGCGCCGAGGTCGAGGCGGCGCTCGCCGCCTGACGGACGGCTTCTGCCCCGGCGCGATCGGGCCGCCGCAAGGGAGAGAGCCATGCCCGACTTCGCCATCGTCGACGCCCATGTCCACCTCTACGACCTCGACCGCGTCTCCATCGGCTGGCTTGCCGGCGCGCCGGCGATCAACCGCAGCCACGGGCTCGCCGATTTCGACGCCGCCCGCGGCGCGGTCGCGGTGGAGCGGCTCGTCTTCGCCGAAGTCGCGGTCGACGCCGGCCACGGGCTCGCCGAGGCGCGGTGGGCGCAGGAGATCGCCGCGGGCGACCCGCGGCTCGGCGCCGTCGTCGCCCATGCGCCGGTGGAGCTCGGCGAGGCGGTCGAGCCGACGTTAGAGGCGCTCGCGGCGCTTCCCGCGGTCAGGGGCGTGCGGCGTCTGATCCAGACCGAGGCCGATCCGTCCGTGGTGCTGGAACCCGGGTTCCTCGACGGCGTGCGCCGGCTGGCGCGCCACGGCTTCAGCTTCGACATCTGCGTGAAGCACTGGCAGATGGCCTATGCGGTCGAACTGGCGCGACGTTGCCCGGACGTGTCCTTCATCCTCGACCACATCGGCAAGCCGGACATCCGCCACGGCCTGCGCGAACCGTGGTGGTCGGACATCGCCGCGATGGCGCGACTGCCCAACGTCGCGTGCAAGGTCTCCGGCGTCATCACCGAGGCGGACCCGGCCCAATGGACGCCCGCCGCGATCCGGCCCTACGTCGAGCGCACGCTCGAGGTCTTCGGCGCCGAGCGCTGCATGTTCGGCAGCGACTGGACCGTCTCGGAACTGACCCACCGCTACCCCGAATGGGTGGCGATCCTCGACGACATCCTCGCCGGCGCGAGCGAGGCCGAACGCCGCGCCTTCTGGCGCGACACCGCGATCCGGGCCTACCGCATCGACGGCTGACGGCCGAAGCCCGGCGGCAATCGGACAAGGGTTCACATCCGGGCCCGGTTCCGCTATCCTGACCGCAATCCACACACAATCGAACCGACGTGCATGATGGGCGACGGAAAGGATTATTTGCGGTGGGCTAAAAGGGAGTATAGAATATGAATGAAGTTCAGTATGATGATACTGGAAAGATCAATCTGAATGGTATTTACAACATGCCAGACCCTGTTGCGTATTTCTCCACTCTGTCTGGCCTAGATTACCAGATTCCCCAGCTGGCGCGCCCCTTGTTCGACAGGATAATCGGGGCGCGGCGGGAAACCAGTGGCGAACAACAACTGCGCATGATTGATCTCGGCTGTTCGTACGGCGTCAATGCGGCGCTGCTCAAGCACGGCCTGTCCATGGCGGACCTCTTCCGCCTCTACGACGAAGGCGCCGGGCGCGAGGATCTCCTCGATCGTGACCGGACCGTCTTCGACGCCCCTGCCGATCCCTGTCTCGAGATCGTCGGGCTCGACACGGCCGAGCAGGCGGTGGGATACGCCGTCGCGGCCGGGGCGCTCGACGCGGGCATCGCCGCCAATCTCGAGCGCCGCGATCCCACCCCCGACGAAGCGGCGCTGGTCGAAGGCGCCGACCTCGTCATCTCGACAGGCTGCTTCGGCTACGCCACCGATGTCTCGCTGCGCCGTCTGCTGGAGGCGAGCGGCGACAGCCGGCCCTGGATGGCGCATTTCGTGCTGCGGATGTTCGCCTTCGACGAGGCGCGCGAGATGCTTGCCGGCCACGGGTACGTGACGGAGAAGGTCGACGGCCTGCACCCGCAGCGCCGCTTCGCCTCCGACGACGAGCGTATCCACGTGCTGGACAACCTCGCACGGCTCGGCATCGACCCGACGGGCGCGGAGGCGGAGGGCTGGTACGTGGCCGAGCTCTACGTGGCGCGCCCGCAGGAGGACGAGCGCAGCCTCGCCCTCGACCGGATCGTCGGCGTGCACTAGGCGCGACGCGGGCGGCGCCGAGGGCCGCCGCCCGGGCGCCTAGCGGATGACGAGGATCGGGCGCGTCGAGGTTGCGAGCAGCTTCGATGTCTGGCTGCCCAGCACCAGCTTCGACACGCCGCTGCGGCCGTGCGAGGAGATCACGATCAGATCCGCGTCCTCGGCGTCGGCCACGGAGCCAATCTCCAGGAAGGCGTGGTCGGAATGGCGCAGAACCGACCGCGCCTCGACGCCGGCCGCGCGCGCCTTCTCCTCCACCACGTCGAGGATCTCCCGCGCCTGCTTCGCCGTCTCGGCGTTGAAGGCCTCGATCAGCTCGCGGTTGCGGCCGGGGTTCAGCGTCAGCGCCCGATACGGCTCGAGCACCGTGATGAAGGTCACGCGCGACCCGAGCGCGCGGGCGAGCTCGAGGCCGCGATCCACCGCCACGGTCGCGAGCTCGGACCCGTCGGTCGGGATCAGGATGTGCTTGAACATGTGGTCTCTCCCAATCTGCGGCCGCGCCGGGGGACTCCCCCCGACGTTCTTGCCCGATGCGGGGGCCGTCGTCTACGGGGCGATTTCCGGTTCCCGCCGCCGGGGCGCGCCGATATAACGCCCCGCGGACAAGACCGGGGGAAATCATGGGCAACGTCGCGGTCGTCGGCGCGCAATGGGGCGACGAGGGCAAGGGCAAGATCGTCGACTGGCTCTCCGAGCGCGCCGACGTGATCGCCCGCTTCCAGGGCGGCCACAACGCCGGGCACACGCTCGTGGTCGATGGCAAGGTCTACAAGCTGTCGCTGCTGCCCTCCGGGATCGTGCGGCCCGGCAAGCTCTCGGTCATCGGCAACGGCGTGGTGCTCGATCCCTGGGCGCTGCTGGCCGAGATCGGCCGGCTCGCCGAGCAGGGCGTCGAGGTGACGCCGAAGAACCTGATGGTCGCCGAGAACACGCCGCTGATCCTGCCGCTGCACCAGGACCTCGACCGCCTGCGCGAGGAGGCCGCCGGCGCGGCGAAGATCGGCACGACGGGGCGCGGCATCGGCCCGGCCTACGAGGACAAGGTCGGCCGCCGCACCATCCGCGTCGCCGACCTCGGCGACGAGGCGACGCTCGACACCCGCCTCGACCGGCTCTTCGCCCACCACGACGCGCTGCGCCGCGGCCTCGGGGCGCCGCCCATCGACCGGGCCGAGCTGCGCGCGAAGCTGATCGAGGTCGCGCCGAAGATCCTGACCTTTGCCGGCCCGGTCTGGCGTACGCTGGAGGCGAAGCGCCGGCAGGGCCGCCGCATCCTGTTCGAAGGGGCGCAGGGGGCGCTCCTCGACATCGACTTCGGCACCTACCCCTACGTCACCTCGTCGAACACCCTCGCCGGCATGGCGGCCGCCGGCACCGGCATGGGACCGGGCGCGGTCGGCTTCGTCCTCGGCATCGTCAAGGCCTACACCACCCGCGTCGGCGAGGGCCCCTTCCCGGCCGAGCTGACCGACGAGATCGGCCAGCGCCTCGGCGAGCGCGGCCATGAGTTCGGCACGGTGACGGGGCGCAAGCGCCGCTGCGGCTGGTTCGACGCGGTGCTGGTGCGCCAGACCTGCACCACTTCCGGCGCCAAGGGCATCGCGCTCACCAAGCTCGACGTGCTCGACGGCTTCGAGGAGCTGAAGATCTGCGTCGCCTACGACCTCGACGGCCAGCGCCTCGACCACCTGCCGACCGCCGCGGCGCAGCAGGCCCGCGTCACGCCCGTCTACGAGACCATGAAGGGCTGGTCGCAGACCACCGCCGGGGCGCGGTCCTGGGCCGACCTGCCGGCGCAGGCGATCAAGTACGTGCGCCGCATCGAGGAGCTGATCGGCTGCCCGGTCGCCATGCTGTCGACCAGCCCCGAGCGCGAGGACACCATCCTCGTCACCGACCCCTTCGCGGCGTGAGCCGCCTCAGCCGCCGCGCGCGCGTCCGCTGGGCGCTCGTGATCCTGCTCGTCGGGCTGCCGCTCTACATCGCCGCCGCCGTGACGCTGGTCGACCTGTTCGATCGCCCCAACATCGTGGTGGAGCTGTTGATCTACGTCGCGCTCGGGATCATCTGGGCATTGCCGTTCCGTGCCGTGTTCCTCGGCCTGGGGCGCGAGGATCCGGACGGGCCGAGCAAAGGACGCTGAGGAGTACGGGAATGCGGGCAAGGATGCTGGCGGCGGCGGCCGCGCTCACCTGGGCGGCGGCGAGCCCCGCGCCGGCGGAGGAGATCGGCGAGGTCACCACCGCCTTCAAGATCCTCGGGGCCAACCACCGCATCGTCATCGAGGCCTTCGACGACCCCAAGGTCGAGGGCGTTTCCTGCTACGTCAGCCGCGCGCGCACCGGCGGCATATCCGGCTCGCTCGGGCTCGCGGAGGACACCTCGGACGCCTCGATCGCCTGCCGCCAGGTCGGGCCGATCCGTTTCCGCAGCGAACTCGAGGACGGCGAGGAGGTGTTCGGCCGCCGCGCCAGCGTGATGTTCAAGCGCATCCAGGTCGTGCGCTTCTTTGACGAAGCGCGCAACGTACTGGTATACCTCACCTATTCCGACAAGCTGATCGACGGCTCGCCGCAGAACGCCATCTCGGCAGTGGCGGTGGCGCCCTGGAGTTGAGCGCGCCTCTCGTCAGCTCGGGGGAGCCGGTCACCCTGGTCGGCGGCGGCCCGGTCGATCCCGGACAGCTCGCGGAGGCGCTCGCGCTCGCACCCCTTGCCGTCGCGGCCGACGGCGGCGGCGACGTGGCGCTGCCGGGGGGGCGCGACTTCGCGGCGGTGATCGGCGACATGGATTCGCTCCGCGGGCTCGACGCGCTGCGCGCCCGCGGCGTCGCCATCCATCGGATCGCCGATCAGGACACCACCGACCTCGAGAAATGCCTCGGCGCGATCCGGGCGCCGCTGCTGCTCGGGCTCGGCTTCCTGCACGGGCGCATCGACCACCAGCTCGCCGCGATGAACGCGCTGGTGCGTTGGCCCGAGCCTCCCGCGGTCCTGATCGGCGGCGAGGATGTCGTGTTCCGCTGCCCGTCGACCCTCGCGCTCGACCTGCCGGCGGGGACGCGCGTCTCGCTGTTTCCCATGATGCGGACGACGGGGACCCTCTGCACCGGCCTGCGCTGGTCGGTCGCGGGGCTGGCTTTCGCCCCCGACGGCAGCATCGGCACGTCGAACGAGGCCACCGGCGGCCCGGTCCGGCTTGGCTTCGATGCGCCGGGAATGCTGGTCGTCCTGCCAGTCTGGACGCTCCGCCGGGTCGTCGACCTCCTGCCGCGCGAGGCGTGGTGAGCCCGTTTCTCGGCATCCTCCTGTCGCTCGCCATCGCCGTGCTCGCCGGCGTCGCGGCCGAGGCGATCGGGGCGCCGCTGCCCTGGCTCCTCGGCCCGATGATAGCGTCGGCGGGCGTCGCCGTGGCCGGCTTCGCGCCGTTCGGCGTGGCGCCGCGCATGCCGGCCTGGAGTCGGCCGGTGTTCACGCCGGTGATCGGCGTCGGCATCGGCGCCACGGTGACGCCGCAGATCCTCGGGCAGGCGTCAGAATGGTGGCCGAGCCTGATCGCGGTCGCCGCCTTCGTGGTCGCCGCCCAGGGCTGCGGCTATGCCATCCTGCGCCGGCTGGGCGGCTTCGACCGCCCGACCGCCTATTTCGCCGCGAGCCCGGGCGGGCTGATCGATTCCGTCCTGATGGGCGAGATGCGCGGCGGCGACACGGCGACGATGGCGACGATGCACCTGACGCGCATCGTCATCGCGGTCGCCGCCGTGCCGCTGATCCTGACCTTCGTCGCCACCGCCGAGGGCCAGCCCCTGCACGCCCCGGTCGCGGCCGCCGGATGGCCGGGGCCGGTCGACGCGGCTCTGCTCCTCCTTTGCGCCGTCGGCGGCGCGCTGCTCGCGGTGCGCGTGCGGCTCCCGGCGGGAGTGATGCTCGGGCCGTTCCTCGCCAGCGCGGCGCTGCATCTTTCGGGGCTCTCCTCGGCGCAGGTTCCGCTTCTCGTCGTGCACGTCGCGCAGATGGTCGTCGGCGCGATGCTCGGTCTGCGCTTCTCGGGGACGCCCCATGCCGTGCTCGTCCGCGGGCTCGGCCTGACGTTCGTCACCGCCGGGGTCTCGATCGCGCTTGCCGGCGGCTTCGCGCTCGCCCTCGACGCGCTGGTGCCGGCGACCTCGGCGGCGATCTTCCTCGCGTTCGCCCCCGGCGGCATCGCCGAGATGGGCCTCGTCGCCATCTCCCTCGGCGTCGAGCCGGCCTTCGTGATCGTCCACCACCTCGCGCGGATCCTGCTGACCGTCTCGCTCGGACCGATCCTCTACGATCGCCTCATCGGCCGCGCGCGCTGATCCCGACGCCGACGGGCCGCCCTCGGTCGCGTGGCGGGGCGCGGCGTGCTAATGGGCGGGAATCGACGATGGAGGCGGCCCTGCCCGACACCGACACGCTCACCCTGCGCCGGCCGGACGACTGGCACCTGCACCTGCGCGACGGCGAGATGCTCGCGGGCGTTTTGCCGGCAAGCCGGGACTTCGCGCGGGCCATCGTGATGCCGAACCTCGTGCCGCCGGTGGTGACGTCCCGTGACGCCGCCGCCTACCGGGCGCGCATCCTCGCCGCCCTGCCCGAGGGCCAGCGCTTCACGCCGCTGATGACGCTCTATCTGACCGAGGGGACGGACCCGGCCGACGTGACGGCTGCGGCGCGGGACGGGCTGGTGAGCGCGGTCAAGCTCTACCCGGCCGGAGCGACGACGAATTCTGCGAGCGGCGTCAGGGACATGGAGCGCGTGATGCCCGTGCTCGAAGCGATGGCCGAGGTTGGGCTGCCGCTCTGCGTCCATGGCGAGGTGACGGATCCGGCGGTCGACATCTTCGACCGCGAGGCGGTCTTCATCGAACGGGTGCTCGCGCCGCTGCGGCGCCGGCTGCCGGAGCTGCGCGTGGTGATGGAGCACGTCACGACCAGGGACGGCGTCGACTACGTGCGCAGCGCCGGCGACGGGATCGGGGCGACGCTGACGGTGCATCACCTGATCCTGAACCGGAACCACATGCTCGTCGGCGGCATGCGGCCGCATTTCTACTGCCTGCCGATCCTGAAGCGGGAGGCGCATCGCA
>NZ_JAGOID010000092.1 GCF_017995835.1 Amaricoccus sp. | reverse complement strand
ACCTGGAGGGCTCGAGCGAATACACCTCCAACACCTCGATCCTCGGCGACGTGCTGCGCGGGTGCACGGCAACCCGACCCCGCGCAGCACGTCGCCGAGGATCGAGGTGTTGGAGGTGTATTCGCTCGAGCCCTCCAGGTGGCGCAGGATCGCCAGCCGGACGTGCCTCTGGCGGGCGGCGGCATAGTCGGTCACGGGCGGTTACCTCTTCGTCAACAGGTGGTCTTCGTGGCGCGCGACGACGGACTCCATGCGCTGCATCAGATCGCGCTGGCCGGCGAGCAGCGCCGAGACGGTCTTCATGTCGCCCGACATCGACGCGAGGCTCACCTCGATCCGGTGCAGCTCGTCGCGCGCCGGCAGCGTGCGGATCACCGCCTCGGCGCTGGTCAGCCGCGCCGCATGGCCCTCGACCCGCGCGGCCTGGTCGTCGACCCGCTTCGACAGCGCCCCCCAGCGCATCTGCAGCCAGCCGATGATGGCCAGCAGGACGGTGACGATGACGCCCGCCGACAGCGTCAGGTCGACCGGGATGTTCACCCGACCGCCTCCCGGAGCTTCGCCTCGGCGATCGAGGTGAGGACCGCGGCCGTCGGCCCGAGACGGCCGATGGCGTCGGGCACGCTGCGCGCGGCGTGCTGGATCGCCGCGTCCACCACGGCCTGGCCGGTCAGCCCGCCGGCGAGCGCGGCGCGCACCCCCGACATCAGCGCCGAATGCAGCGCCTCGCGGTGGCGCGCCTCGATCTCGATCCCCCAGCGCTGCTTGGCGATCAGCGAGACCCGGATCAGCGCCGCGGCGACGGCGATCCCGGCGATGTCGAGCAGCGGCGGCAGCACCGCGGAGAGGATCAGGTTCATCGGGAGGCTCCCTTCAGCCAGGCGGGGACGTTGAAACCGGGGCAGGCCTTGGCGGCGTATTCGTTGTGGCCGCTGATCCGCCGGATGCGCGTGCGCATGCCGATGGCCTGGATCAGCTGGCGCAGCGCCACGTCCTGGGCGGCGGTGAAGCTGCGGGCGAACGGGTCGGTCTCGGCGCTGCCGTGCCCGCCGATCAGGCAGACCCCGATCGTGCCGGAATTGTGGCCGGCGACATGCGCGCCGACCTGCGCCTCCGGCCGGCCGGCGATCACCTTGCCGTCGCGGTCGATCAGCCAGTGATAGCCGATCCCGGCCCAGCCGTTGGCCTTGTGCCAGCGGTCGATCTCGGCGCGCTTCGCGGCGATCGTCGCGCCTTCCATCCACTCCGGCCGCGTCGCCGCGCAGTGCACGACGATCTCGTCGACGACCCGCGCCCCGTGCCGGATTTCCGCCGAGGTCTCGGGCGCGACCTGACCGGCGACCCCGCCGTCGGCGGCGGCCAGCGCGACCACGGCGGCGCGCGTCTTCGCCCCCCAAAGCCCGTCGACCGCCCCCGGCTCGTAGCCGAGGTCGCGCAGGCCCGTCTGGATCAGAGAAATCGCCGCCCGGCTCATCGGGGCCCCCGCGCTTGCTTCGTGACGAGCGCGACCTTAGGCGGCGGGACGGCCCCGGTAGCCTCTGACGGCATTCGGGGGCGATGGTTTCGCGGGATGAGGCGGGGGGCGGTTCGGTGGCGGGCGGGGCCCGCACGGACGGCGGAACTATGCCGCGCCCGGGCCTCTCGTCAAAAGAAAAACCGCATCTGGGTGTCGCCGGCCTCGGCGTTGATCTCGGCGCGATACTTGCTCACCGTGCGCGTGTGCAGGTCGCAGGCCAGCGCCACCTGCTGGATGCTGGCGCCGGCCCGCAGCATCGCCTTGGCCTCCGCGCGCCGGGCGCGCGGCCCGCGCTGGTCGGCGCAGGGCAGCGTGATCCGCCCGGGTCCGAGGCCGCGGATCATCTCCCCGGTGGCCTCCTCGCCGATGATCTCCGCCATCAGCGAACCCTGCGCCTTCACCGGCACCACCATCTGGCAGCCGCCCCGGCGCTTGAGCAGGAGCCGCGTCAGCTCCTCCCCGATCAGCCCCGCGATCTGGACGGCGAGCCCGTCAGACATCGGCCTCGGGCGCGGGCAGCGCAAGGGAAAGCCCGTCCGCATGGGTGAGCCGAAACGTGTCGACGAGGCGCTCGACCTGTTCGATCCGTTCGTCGGTCAGGTCATCGTAGTACGTGTCACAGAGGCGAGCGACGAGACGATGGAGCCTGCTGCCAGGTTCCATGACGATTATTTCCTTCAGGTATTCGTCGGCCACCCGCAGCAGCTGATCTGTCACTTTGACGACTCCCCTTGTGTTGTCGGAATACCCTCGCGCTTGCACCAGGCCTTCAGCGCGTCGACCAGGTCGGCGATCTGCCGCCAGTCCCGCAAGGCGTCGACGTCGATCGGCGTGGCTCCCCAGGCCTTGCCGAAGCGCTTGGCGACGAAGGCGTTGAGCCCGTCGCGCCCCGGCGCGCGCACCGCACCCTTCGCCGCGAGCAGCCCCCACAGCACGTGCGCATAGCGCAGGTCCGCCCGCGGGGCCGGCGCGCGGCCCCCCTTCGACGCCCCCTTGAACCCGGGCTTGAAGCCCCGGCTCTCCAGCGCCCCGACGACGAGCTTCAGCTCGGCCTCGTCCATCTCCGCCATGCTCGCCTTGCCGGTGGCGGCGAGCTGGATGTCGTGGCGCAGCTCCGCGTCGATCCCGAGCTGCCGGCACCCGACATGGACCAGCCGCTGGAGATTGCGGGCGCTCACCGCAGCGCCCCCCCGAACCCGGCGCCGACATGCGCCCACAGCAGCGCCTGGACGGTGGCGAGGCCGACGACGACGCCGAGCGCGCCGGACTTCCGCGCGTCCTGCCCGTCCTCGGCCACCCCGTGCCCCCAGAGCGCGGCCGCGAGCACGGCGGCGGTCGTCGCCGCATAGGCGGCGACCGCGGTGACGGAGACCGCCAGGCCAGCCATCACGAGCCGGCCCCGGTTCCGCCGAGGGCGTCGATCGCCGCGGCGGCGAGAGCATCGAACCGGGCCGAGAGGGTCATGACGCCGCGGTCCTCCATGTGGGCTTCGGGACTCATCCGATCGGCCAGCAGCGCCAGCGCGTCGCAGATGGTCAGGATCTCGTAGCGGTCGAGCATGACCGGCTCCTTCGGGCCCCGGTCGTGCGGCATGTGGTCGAAACTGTGCATCTGGCGCTCCCTTTCCTGCGCGGTCTTGCGGCTTCGCTGGCGGCCCCGGATCACCAGGCCGCCCATGCCAGCGCTCCCATCACGAGGGCGACGACGCCGAGGCCGAGGTTCAGCCGCCGCGCCGCCGCCAGGTCCCGGCGCAGGCCGCGCAGGGCGAACTCGGCCTCGGCGAGCTTCACCTCCGGCCGCTGCGCCGAGGTGACGAGGCTGTCCCGCACGCCGGTCATGCCGCCTCTCCCTCGCGCCGCAGGATCTCGGCCAGCGCCTCGCGCGCCGCCGCCCGGAACCCGCCCAGCCGCCGCTCCAGCTCCAGCGCCGGGTCGGCCGCGCCATAGGCCTCGGCCGCCTCGATGCAGGCCGCCGCCATCACGATCGCGGAGGCGATGCCATCGTCCTCGACCGCCTGCTCGAGCAGGGACTGCGTCGTGGCGCCGATGCGGGTCTCGTGGTCGATCGTCATCATCACGCCCTCGCCAGATCGATGGAGACCGGCTCCCACGCGGCCGCGCTGTCGGCGCGCCGGTAGAACCGCACGTAGAGCTTCGAGCCGACCACCCGCATGGCGTCGCGGATCGCCTGCATCGCCTGCTTCCAGCGCGGGTCGTCGATGTCGAGGCGCAGCAGGGAGTAGAGCGCGGCGCGGTTGACCTGGCCCTCGCGGTCCATGTTGAAGGCCCGGGTGATGACCGCCTTCAGCTCGTCTCCGGAGGCGGCGCTCCAGTCGGTCAGGCACTCGTCGACCAGCGCCTTCGCCACCTGCAATTCCGGCCCGAACGCCACGTTGTCGGCGACCTGGACGGTGAGCTTGTAGAGGCCGTCATAGCTCATCAGGGTCTTGTTGCCCTTCCTGCCGCCGACCTTGGCGCCGTAGCGCTCGGCGATCAGCGCCTCGAACGCGCCGATGTTGTCGTGGACGTGGCCGGCGAACCGGCTGATCTGCTCGGAGAGCGCGATGGCGTGGCCGATCTCCTGGCGGACGAGCTCGTCCTCCATCAGGTGCTGCGGCTTCACCGTGCCGACCGGCAGCAGCGCGCCGTCCGGCCCGTGCACCATCTCCCTGCCGTCGACATTGGTCCGCCCCGACGGCACGGCGGCCGGCGGGTGGATCGTGGTCTGGATCGTCTCGGGGCTCATTCTTCCCTCCTGTTTCTGGGGCAGCGGTTGCACGCGCGGTACATGTCCACGCGCAGGCTGTTGACCGACGAGAACCGGAGGCTCTTGCGCCGCCAGTCCTGGCAGTCGTTCGACGGGATGGTCCCGAGCTGCGGGCACTCGACGGTCGCGCCCTCGAAGACGCCGCGCACGATGTCCTCGACCGCGGCCATGTCGCCCGGGTACTTCGCCCGCAGCACCTGGCTGACCACGGTCGGCGAGCGGTTGAGCTGCACCGCCACCCGGTTCTGGCTGGTGGCGGCGCACTCGGCGGCGAGCCGCGCCACCCAGTCGGGCAGCGCCGCGCCCCAGGCCGCCCGGGCGATCTCGACGGGGCCGGTCATGCCGGCTCCAGGGCGCGCGGGCGGGCGCCGTGCGGCTCCGGCTCCGCGCCGTGAACCTCGCCGGTGTTGGGATCATAGACCCGCTTGACCCGCTGCACCTGCGGCGGCTTCGGGCCGGTGCGCCGGACCAGGCGGTAGACCGCCGGCCGCGCCAGCCGCGACTGCGCCGCCCGCACCTTGCGCAGATAGCCGGCCTTGGCGAGGACCGAGACATAGGTCGCGGCCGTCGCCTCGCTGACCGCGCCGCGCTCGGTGGTGGCGTGGTGCGAAACCTCCGCCGCGGTGAACTCGCCGAGAACCTGCATGGTGCGCCACATCGCCTCGACGCCGCCGCCCTGCGCGACCGCCGAGCCGTCGCGGCGCACGCGCGGGGCCTCGTGGCCGGTGTCGCGCACCAGCACGTAGACCCGGTCGCCCTCGGCCTCGGCGTCGATGACCAGCGCCAGGTGGCCGGCGCGCTCCAGCGCGCGCAGGTAGTCCGAGACCGTCTTGCGCAGGACGCCGGTCCGCTCGGCGATCACCCAGGCCGACACCGCCTGCGGCCGCCGCCGCGCCTCGGTCCAGATCGCCTGCCGCGGCGCGGCCATCGCGCTGTCCGCCGGCCGCCTCACGCCGAGATCCTCCGCGGCGCGGGCGCCGCCCCGGTGAAGAAGTCGCTCTTGCCCCAGTCCGCCGCCGCCATCCGGCTCAGGCCGCGGGTGCGCGCATGCTCGCGGACCCGGTCGAGGTTGACGCAGATGCGCCGCACGCTGGCGTTCGAGGCGGTCAGGATCAGCTTCTGCAGGTCCTCGTCGAGATCGGTCCCCTTGCAGCGGATGCCGGCGAGGATCCCGACCTCGCGCAGGTCGGCGGGCTGGGCGGCCACCCAGTCGAGCATGCGGCCGTGCACCCGCTCCCACTTCTGCAGCTTCTGCGGCAGCGCCCTCCTCGCCGATCAGGACGATGGTCGCCTTCGAGCTCTCGTAGATGTCGCGCACGATCTCGATCATGCCGCGGGAGACGAGATAGTCGGCCTCGTCGATCAGCAGCGGCCGGCCCGACTTCGCCAGCTCGTCGCTGATCTGGTCGACCTGGTCGGCGATCGTGCGCTTCGGCACGATGCCCACGTCCTCGAGGATCGACGAGCACAGCTTCTTCGCCGTCCAGGCCGACTTCATCTGCACCCAGTAGGCGCGCGTCCGGTTGGCGTTCCACGCCGCCGCCGTGGTCTTGCCGAACCCGCTCGGCCCGTAGAAGCAGGCCATGCCCGGCAGGTCGCGGTCGCGCTTCTGGACGCGGTCGAGGAGCTGCGCCATCGCCTGCACGTTCCGCAGCGGCGCGACGCTGTTGTAGATCACCGGCTCTTCTGTCATCGATAGGTCTCCGTTGCTTCGCATCCCGGCGTGGGGGCCTTGCCTGCCCCCCGCCGGTTCTCCTCACCCGATCGCGATCTCGCCCCACTCGTCGTAGAGCGCGCGCGTGGCGCGGTACTCCGGGGTGTCGCGATAGACCGCGACCCATGCCGCCTCCGCCGCGCCGATCGGCTGGCCGGCCTCGGACCGCGCCTCGATCGCCAGCGCCCGGCGGAACCGGTCGGCCGACGTCTCCTCGGCCGCGGCCTCCGCCGCCTGCGCCTCGCGGCGGAACTCGACCACGAAGGCCGAATGCCGCTCGGCCTCTTCGGCGGTCTCCTCGACCTGCGGCAGCGGCCGCTCGACCAGCGGCCCGCGCGCCCGCTGCGCCAGCTGCGCGAGCTGCACCACCTTCGCCTCCAGCGGCGCGGGCGCCGGGCGCGGAACGGCGTCGAGCGCGGCCGCGACGTCGGCGGCGCTGCGCGGGCGCACCTCGGCGAGCCGCCGGCGCTCCTCGCGCCGCCGCCGCGCCTGCTCCTTCGCATGCGCCTGGGCGCTGGCGAGGTCGTAGAACGGCGCCTTCACCTTCGCGGGCGCATGGCCGAGGAAGCCGCCGTCGAGGCCGTAGACGTAGACGCCCGCGTGCAGGTCCTCGGGATCGAAGCGCGCGACGACCCGCTGCCCGGCGTACTCGCTCATCCAGTCCGACCAGTACTCGCCGCCGAGGAACGTCGCCTGGCCGTGTTTGGCGTGCAGCTTCACCACCTGCTGGCCCATCAGCCACAGCCGGCGCTGCTCGTCGGTCGCCTTGCGGATCGGCGCGGTCTCGTAGCTCTCGGCGAAGGTCGCGTCGAAGCTGCGGCCGCGCGCGGTGTCGGTCAGCCGCCCGTCCCGGGCGTTGTGCTCGTCTATCCCCTCCTCGAGCACGCGCATGAACTCGTCGAGCGGGATGGCGCGCGAACCGTAGTTCTCGGGCTTGGCGTCCGGCCGGTTGCCGACATAGGCCCCGCTGAAGCGCGGGTCCTTCGCCACGTTGTCGGCGACGTCGCGGAACGCCCGCTCGATCGGCTTGGCCTGGCCGTGCCGCGGCCGGGCCCAGTGCACCTCGACCCCCATCTGCGGCAGCACGCCGAGCGGATCGTCCTCGCGCACCTTGAACCGGAACCGGGTCGCCGAGCCGCCGGTCAGCCACTTGTTGGCGAACTCGCGGCCGTTGTCGAAGGTGCAGTGCCGCGGGATGCCCCAGGTCTCGACCATCTCGCCGAAGGCCGACATCACCGCCACCTTGTTCGGGTCGCGGTCGACGCGCCAGCTGAGGATCTTGTTGGAATACCGGTCCTGGAACCCGACGATCTGCGGCCGCACCGGGGCCTCGACCCCCGGCCAGGCGACGAACACGTCGATCTTGTGGCAGTCGGCGTTGACGCCCTCGAGCGCGACCATGCCGCTGCGGTCGCGGGTCTGCGGCGGAAAGCACTTCTCCAGCCCCGCCAGCCCCTCGCGGGCGAAGACCCGGGTGACGCGCGGGATCTCCGCCATGCGCCGGCGCGCCGTGCGCTCGTGCGGGACCTCCCAGCCGCGGGCGGACGCGATCTTCGCCGCCCGCCGGAACGCCGTGGCGAAGCTCGGCCCCTCGGGCCGCAGGAAATCGCCCTTCAGGAGCTCCCACAGCTCCGGCTCGATCGCCGCTTCCTTGCCGCGCCCCGGCGCGGCGCGATGCCGCGGCGCCAGCCAGGCCAGCCAGTCCGCCCGGTCCACGCTGTCGACCCGCCCGAGCCATTCCCAGACCGACCGTGCCGCGACCCCCTCGCGGGCGGCGACGGCGTGCACGGCGTGGTGCCGGCCCATGGCCGGGCCGAGCGCCTCCACCTCCTGCACGATCCGCAGCCGCTGCCGCGCCCGCTCCTTCACCGCCTCGGGCAGGCGCTCGAACCACGCCCAGGTCTCGCCGCGATCCGACGGCCCCGGCGCCGACGGGCCGCAGGCCGCCTTCAGCAGCGCCCTCTGCGCCGCCGCCGGCAGCAGCTTCCAGTGATACTCCCACCCGCCGCCGCGGCCCTGCCGCCGGCGCGCGAACTGCGGATGCGCCCGCCAGGACAGCCGATCCGCCATGGCGTTGACGTTGCGCTTGGTCGCCGGCACCTCCGGCAGGCCGCTGGCCGCCAGGTCCTCGGCCGTCCACCACTCCCGCCCGGGCGCGAGGCGCGTCACGGCTGCGTCTCCGGGTCCTCGACCAGCGAGCGCGCCACGAACTTATCGCGCTCGGCCTGCGCCATCTCCTCCAGCCGCCGGGCCCGCATGCCCTCGTCCTGCGCCGGCCGCCGCGCCGCCAGCGCCAGCGCCCCGGCCGTCGCGTTCACCGGCACGAGCGCCGTGGCGGTCGCTTTCTCGCCCTCCGGCTGCCGCCGCGCGCCCCTCTTCCAGTCCGCGACCAGCATGTAGACCCGCGGGGCGCGCAGGGTCAGGGCGCGGGCGATGACGCCGGGCCGCTGGCCATCCTGCCACCGCCGCCACACCTCGCGCCTCAGCTCCTCCGTCCACGGCCGCTCGGGATCGTCCCCTGCCGGCAGCACCTCCCCGACGGCCGCCTCTTCGGCCTCCCCGACGACCTCCGCGACGACATCCTCGACGGGGCCTTCGACGGGGCCTTCAAGGGGGGCTTCGACGACGGCGCCGGCGTCCGGTTCCTCGATCGGAACCGGCCCCGCGTCGGCTTCCGCGCCATCCGGCCCGGCCATTGGCGCCACACTCTCGCAGTGGCCGCGCCCGGGTGATCCTGTTCCCTCCTCCTCATGGGTCCCGGCTCCGGAAGGACGGTTGACGCTTGCGCGCACAGGATCGTGTTCGCCCTCGGGTGCGGGCGTCGGATTGCTCCGGGCCGGGGTCTCGGTGTCTTCGGTCGCGTCGAGCCAGGCGCGCATCGCCGCCCGCCCCGCGCGCGTGTCGAGATCGAGGCGCAGCTTCACCACCTGCGTCATTCCGCGCCTCCTTCGTCGATCAGCTGCATCAGCTCGGCCGCCGCCGCCTCGTGGCGGCCGCGCGCCTCCGCCGCCACCATCGGCGCCAGCTGCGCGAACACGTCCGCAATCCAGCGCTTGCGCCCCGCCGCCGAGGCCCGCGACCACGCCGCCCCCAGCGCCAGCATCTGCTGCTCGGCCGGGTCCTTCTTCGGCGCGGGCTCGTCCCCCTGCGCCTTGAGCGCCTTGGCGAGCTTGGGGAACTTGCCCGCGGCGAAGGCCTCGACCGCCTCCGTCCGCCGCGCCGGCTCGGCCCGGCCGAGCGCCAGCAGATCGTTCAGGAACAGCCGGTTCGGCGCGCCGCGCAGCTTCTCCGCGGTGACCTTGTCGAGCACGGCGCCGACCGAGACGAGCTTGTAGACGCGGCGCTTGTTGAGACCGGTAATCTCGGCGGTCAGCCCGACGAACGATGCAAGTGCCGGGTCGGCACTTGCATCCCACCGCCCCAGCGCGCCGGCGATGCCCTGCGCCGTCTCGGGATGCTCGGCGAGGTATTCCCGCCGGCGCGCCGCCATGTGGATGGCGAGGTCGAGTTCCGACAGGTCCGCCCGCGCGAGGTTCGCGTCGATCTCCATCTGGCGGATCGGCCCCGCCGGCCCTTCGTAGCAGCGCACTGCGGCGACCTCGCGGCCAAGCGTCAGCAGCGCCGCCAGCCTGTGCCCGCCGTCGACCAGTTCGAAGCTGCCGCGAACCCGCCGCACGATCAGCGGGAACAGCAGCCCGTTCTCCTTGATCGACTGGGCGATCGCCTCGACGGCGATCGGCGAGACCGGCCGCAGCCGATCGTCCGTCACCTCGATCTGGTCGAGGCGCAGCTCGGCGACGGTGGGAACGAAGACCGCCCGGCTCATGTCAGCACCGCCCGCGACGGCCGCACCCGGCCGGTCCCGCAGGCCGGGCACAGGCGGTTGTGCGCGCCGTCGCTGTCGAAGGCCTTGCCGCAGCCGAGGCACGGCCGCCGCTTCGGCGGCCGCGCCTGCGCCCGCCGCTCGCACCAGGCGAGCGCGTCGCGGCGCGTGCCGAACCCCGGGCTGACGACCGCGCCCGAACCGTTGACCACCACGTAACCGTGCGGCCGTTCGCGCAGCTTCCAGTCCTTCACGGCCGCCCCCCGTAGGTGACGCCGAGGTACTGGCCGATCTCGTCGGCGAGATCCGACAGCCGCCCCCACGACCGCGCATGCTCGTCCGCCGCCGCGGCGAAGAACCGCCACAACTCGTCCGGCGACATCGGCTCGACCGGCGGCCGCGCCGCCGCGGGCGCCCCCGGCGCCACGGTGGCGACCGGCGTCCGCCGGCCCGTCACCACATAGAGGACATCGACGCCGTGCGCCGCGATCCCGGCGAGATAGTCGGCGCCGGGCGCCCGGCGATCGGCCTCGTAGCCGACCTGCGACGCCCGGCCGACGCCGCCCAGCGCGCCGAAGGCTTCCTGCCCGAGCCCGAGCCGCCGCCGCTCCGAGCGCAGGCGCGTGCCGATGCTGTCGGTCATCCGAGGCCCCCCATGAACACGAACAGGACGGCGTAGGCGAGGAACGCCACGATCCCGGCGCCGACGACGTCGGCGGTCCGGCTCGCCTCGAACCGGCGCAGCGCGCCGGAAACCCTGCGCCAGCCCGCGCGGTCGGTGGGGGTGACGCGCGGGCTGGCGGGCTCACGCCCCGCCGGCGGCTCGGCAGCCGCGCCGGCGGGGCGGATCTCGATGGCGGGCGCGCCCTCGCGCCGGCCGGTGAGCAGGTAGAGGACGTCGACGCCGTGCGCGGCGGCGGCCGTCAGGTACCGGGCGTCGGCCGCCCGGCGATCGGCCTCGTAGTTGAACTGGGCGTTCTTCTTGACCCCTGCCAGCGCGCCGAACGCAGACTGGGAAAGCCCCAGCCGCCGGCGCTCCTCGCGCAGCCGCGCCCCGAACCCGCTCACGACGCCCGCCGCTGGCGGCCCTTCGCCGCCTCCATCCGGCTCTGCGACCGGTGCACCTCTTCGACGTGGCGATGCAGGCGGCCGAGATAGCCGGCCCTGACGACGTCGGGCCCTGCGGCCTCGACGATCCGCGCCAGCAGCGCCTTTCCGACCGGCCCCTTCGACTGGCCGAATGTGTGACGCCGCGGGCGGTGGCCGGCTTGATCCCGTTCTCGATCAGCCAGCCCTCGAAGCTCCAGCCCCGCGCCCGGAACGCGCCCATGATGGCGTCGTGCAGGATCGCACCCGGCTGGAAGGGTGTCTCGTTATCTGCCATTGTTAACCTCAACGTCGGGGCGGGACGCCGCCTCTACGCAAAGTATGCGACATTTTTTCCCCATGTCAACGGGAGTTGGGTCAATTATGTCCTCTGTTGGAACGCGACTGAAGGAGGAGCGAGAGCGCCTCTCGATCAGCCAGCAGAAGCTGGCTGGGATGCTGGACATCGACCGAAAGACGCAGCGTCGCTACGAGACCGACGAAAACTCGCCTGATACCAAATACTTGGCCGAGATAGAGAAGATCGGTTTCGACATCGTGTACGTCCTGAACGGCCGCCGCACGCCCGGGCTCGGGCTGGTTCGCGAGGTCCGCCGCAAGTTCGGGCCCGTCCTCGACATGGGCGAGGTCGGCGAGGAGATAGATCGGCTGATGCAGGCCGAAATCGCCGCCGGCGCGGCCCGCGATCGCGACGATCTCGACCGCCTGGCGCGGGCGATCGCCACGGTGAACGAGGGGCTCGTCGGCCTGCCGCCGATCTCCGCGGCCCGGCGCGCCGGATTAATCCTGGCGGCCTATGACCTCTTGGAAGAAGGCGACGCCTCGTCCAGAGACAGGGTCATCAGGTTGGTGAAGACATCGTGACGAAGGAGCGGGCAGCCATGCGGGAACCGGAGCGACCAGAGGACAGGATCGTGCGCCTGATGCGCGAGGCGGCGGCCGACCTGCCCGCGCCCGCGCCGTCCGCGACCGCGCGGCAGGTGATCGTGCACGGCGGCATGGTCACCATCCACCAGGCCCCCGCCCGGCCGGCGCGCCGCGGCGATCGCCGCATGCTCAGCATCTCCGCGATCGACTTCATCGTGACGTCCTGCCGCCTCCGCGGCGACCCGCTCGCCTGGCAGAGCTTCGCCCGCGCCGAGTTCGCCGTCACCGACCTCGAGGCCCTGACCGACATGCAGCTCGAGCGCGTCCGCGGCTGGTGCGCCGCCCGCGAGGAGCGCCGGGCTTGACGACCAGGCTCATTTCCCTTGCCATAGCTGCCGCGCTGTCCGCCGCCTTGCCGACCCTCGCCGAGGAAGAAGGGTTCAGCCACCTCTACCGGCCCGCCGACGGTCGGGTTGGCCATGTGATCGTGCGCGAGCGCCGCGATCACATGGCGCCGGCCTGCCTCACCGAAGACGACCTCGACGCGTTCAGTTACGCGGTCGACACCGACGACCGGGCGCGTGTCCTTCGGATGACGAATCCGGCCGCAACTTCGGCGTCGCCATCGACCGTCCCGGCCGCTTCAACCTGACGACCCTCGAGCCCATGCTCGAGGAGCTGCACGCCCGCCTCGCGGGCGTCGTCATCGAATGCCTCGACTGGTCGGACTGCCTCGACCGCTACGACCGCGAGGGGACGCTCTTCTACCTCGACCCGCCCTACTGGGGCAGCGAGACGGACTACGGCAAGGCGATGTTCGCGCGCGCCGACTTCGCCCGCCTCGCCGAACGCCTCGCCGCCCTCCGCGGCCGCTTCCTGATGTCGATCAACGACACCCCCGAGACCCGCGATCTCTTCGCCGCGTTCGAGCGGCAGCAGGTCTCGACGACCTACACCGTCGGCTCCCGGACCGGCTCTGCCGCGACCCGGCCCGAGCTGCTCGTGAGCCGCCTCTGACCCGAAAACAGCATCCCAGTTCGCCGCCGCTCCGGCCGCCGGCGCGTCACGGCCAACCTACCGGAAACACGGCGTTTTTCGGGAACTGGGATGCTGTTTGACGAACTGGGATGCTGCCATCCCAGTTCCGACGGGCGGCGCGGCCTGCGCGACTCGGCGCGCCGCCTCATTTTTCTTCGTCCGTTCAAGTCGTTACGCCGTCGCAATGGTAACCGGGGCAAAAAGGTGGGCGGTTGTGTCGATAGGGGATCCACAAGCGCAGGGATTTCTGAATCCATGCGGGCATGGCAGGAGCCCCACCAGATATCGATGACTTGAACCTGGCGGGCCTCAG
>NZ_JAGOID010000091.1 GCF_017995835.1 Amaricoccus sp. | reverse complement strand
CGGCCCCTGCCCGCGTCGCGATGCCGTGTCGGCGCACGAAGCCGCGAACCTGCCCGAGCAGCGGCGGCTGGCTCAGCACCGTCTTTACCTGCTCGAGCTTCGTGCCCGGAATGACGAGGAGATTGGCGTGCACCCGCACGAAGTGCTCGCCGATGATGTGCAGTCCCGATTCCGGCAGAAGGTGGTGGATGTCGGCGATCCGGCCATAGGTCGAGTTCTCGATCGGCAGCATGGCGAGCGCCGCGCGTTCCTCGTTCACCGCGGCGATGGCCTCCTCGAAGGTGGCGCAGGGCAGCGCCGGCAGGCCGGGGAACGCCTCGCGGCAGGCCTGGTGCGAATAGGCTCCGGGATTGCCCTGAAAGGCGATCGGGCGCAGGGTGTCAGTCATCGGGCGATCCTCGCTTGGCGCGCGGCCCGCATGTCAGAACTCGCCGCGAAAGGAAAGCCCGGGGGCGGCTCGCGCATCCGCCCGGCGGGGACGGGGAGAGACCGCCTGCCTTCTGCCGCGCATCCGGAAGGCCCGCCCCAGCGAGGCGGCGGACGCCGATCCGCGACTTCCTGCCAGCCTCGCTGGCGGCGAGCCGGTGCGGCCTTTCTGCGCAACGAGCGGCAGGTGGTTGGCGACGGGGCCCTCCGGCGTCATCGCCAACGGCGAAGGATGCTTGCGCAGACGCCGCGGAAGCGGCTAATACGGGGCCCAGCGGTGCTCCGGGGACGCGCCAGGCCCCCGCAACAAAGGTGCATAAGCCGATGAACACGATGGAAATCACCAAGATCGTCGGCGCATTCTGCGGGAGCCTTCTGGTGTTCCTGCTGATCGGAACGTTCGCGGGCGCGATCTTCGACACCTCTTCCGAGGCGGTGGCCTTCAGCATCCCCGTCGAGAGCGCCGAGGGCGGCGACGCGCCGGCAGAGGAAGCGGTCGACGTGCCGGCGCTCGTCGCCGCCGCCGACGCCGGCAAGGGCGAGGCGGTCTTCAAGAAGTGCGCCGCCTGCCACAAGGTCGACGGCAACAACGCGGTCGGCCCGCATCTCGACGGCGTGGTCAACCGCCCGGTCGGCTCGATCGACGGCTTCAAGTATTCCGCGCCGATGGCCGGCCATGGCGGGACATGGGACGAGGCGTCGCTCTATCAGTTCCTCCAGTCGCCCAAGGCCTACGTGCCCGGCACGGCGATGGCCTTCGCCGGCCTGCCGAAGTCGGAGGACCGTGCGAACCTGATCGCCTATCTCGCCACGCTCAACCAGTGAGTCCCCCTCGCGGGCGGTCACGAAAAGCTGTGAGGCGACCCGCGGTTTGGCGTTTTACCGCGCCCTGACCGCCGGTAGAGTGACGCGCATCCCCACCTGCCACAGGTAGCCCGCATGCCCGACCGTGCCGTCGATGCCGCCCCGATGAAGGCCGCCCGGAGGGTCGCAGGCGCGGCGCTGGCGGCGCTGGTGGCGCTGGCGGGGCCCGCCCTCGCGACAGACGGCGACGTGATCGTCAGCCACGGCATCTCGACCTTCGGCGACCTGAAGTACCGGGCCGGCTTCCCGCATTTCGACTACGTCAACCCGGACGCGCCCAAGGGCGGCACGATGAGCTTCCGCGGCACCGGCGCCAGCCAGACCTTCGACAGCCTCAACGCCTTCATCCTCAAGGGCGAGCCGGCGCAGGGACTGGGGCTTCTCTACGACAGCCTGCTCATCGGCTCGGCCGACGAGATCGACGCCTCCTACGGGCTGGTCGCCGAGAGCCTGGAATACCCCTCGGACCGCTCCTGGGTGATCTTCCACATGCGCCCCGAGGCGCGGTTCGCCGACGGCGAGCCGATCACCGCCGAGGACGTGGTCTGGAGCTTCGAAACGCTGCGCGACAAGGGCGCGCCGAACTACCGCATCATGCTGGCCGACGTCGCCGGGGCGGAGGCGATCGACCCGCGCACGGTGAAGTTCACCTTCAAGGAAGGTGTGCCGACACGCGACCTGCCGGCGCTGGTCGGCGGGCTCTCGATCCTGCCCAAGCACTACTACGAGACCGTGCCGTTCGAGGAATCGACGCTGACGCCGCCGGTCGGGTCCGGGGCATACGAGGTGGCGGCGGTGCAGCCGGGGCGGTCGATCCGGTACTGTCGCGTGCCGGACTACTGGGGCGCGAACCTGCCGGTCAACATCGGATCGGCCAACTTCGACTGCTACGTCTATGAGTACTTCGCCGACAACACCGCCGCCTTCGAGGCGCTGAAGTCGGGGCAGTACCTGTTCCACGAGGAGTTCTTCTCGGCGATCTGGGCCAACGACTACACCTTCCCGGCGCTGACCAAGGGGTGGGTCAAGCGGGAGGAGTTGCCCGACAACCGGCCCTCGGGCACGCAGGGCTTCTGGATGAACATGCGCAAGCCGCAGCTCCAGGACATCCGGGTCCGCGAGGCGATCGCGCTGATGTTCAACTTCGAATGGTCGAACGCGACGCTGTTCTCCGGCAACTACGAGCGCACGGTGAGCTTCTTCCAGAACTCGCCGATGATGGCGGAGGGCCTGCCCGAGGGCGAGGAACTGGCGACGCTGGAGCGATTCCGCGACCAGCTCCCGCCGGAGATCTTCTCGGAGCCGGCCTACCTGCCGCCGGTCAGCTCGGCCGAGCGCACCAACGACCGCGCCGCGATCCGGCGCGCCTCCGCCCTTCTCGACGAGGCGGGCTGGACGGTCGGCCCGGCCGGGCTGCGGCAGAACGCCGCGGGCCAGACGCTGAAGCTGGAGATCCTCGAGGACAACCCCTCGCTGGAGCGGGTGCTCAATCCCTTCATCGCCAACCTGCGCCAGATCGGCATCGACGCCAGCCTGCGCATGGTCGACAGCGCGCAGTACGAGGAGCGCCAGAAAAACCACGACTACGACATGCTGCCGACCCGCCTCGTCATGTCCATGGCGCCCTCGGTGGAGCTGCGCACGATCTTCGGCAGCGAGGGCGCCGATGCGGCCGGCAGCTACAACCTCTCGGGGGTGAACGATCCCGTCGTCGACGGGATTATCGAGCTGATCGTCGCCGCCACGACCCGCGAGGAGCTCGACGGCCGGGTGAAGGCGCTCGACCGGGTGCTGCGCAACAAGCAGATCTGGGTGCCGAACTGGTCCAAGGGCGCGTTCTGGATCGCCTACTGGGACGTGTTCGGCCGACCGGAAGAACCGCCCGCCTATTCGCGCGGCGACGCCTACTGGTGGTTCGACCGCGAGAAGTACGACGCGCTCAAGGCGCAGGGCGCGGTTCTGCCCTGACATGGCGGCCTATGTCCTGCGCCGGCTGTTGCTGATGGTCCCGACCCTCTTCGGCATCCTGCTCGTCAATTTCGTGCTCGTGCAGTTCATGCCCGGCGGCCCGGTCGAGCAGGTGATCGCGCGGCTCGAATCGGACACCTCCGCCACCGGCCGCATCACCGGCGGCGGCGGGGGCGAGACCGGGGGCGGCACGAGCGAGTACCGCGGCGCGCAGGGGCTGCCGCCGGAATTCATCGCCGACCTGGAACGGCAGTTCGGCTTCGACAAGCCGCCGGCCGAGCGGTTCCTGCTGATGCTCCGAAACTACCTGACCTTCGACTTCGGCGAGAGCTACTTCCGCTCGATCCGCGTCGTCGACCTGGTGCTGGAGAAGATGCCGGTCTCGATCACCATCGGGCTCTGGTCGACGATGATCGCCTACCTGATCTCGATCCCGCTCGGCATCCGCAAGGCGATGCACGACGGCTCGCGCTTCGACACGGCGACGAGCGGGCTCATCATCGTCGCCTACGCGATCCCGTCTTTCCTCTTCGCCATCATGCTGCTGGTGCTCTTCGCCGGCGGCTCGTACTGGCAGATCTTCCCGCTGCGCGGCCTCACCTCCGACAACTGGGCCGAGCTGTCGCTCGTCGGCAAGGCCACGGACTACCTGTGGCACATCGTGCTGCCGGTGACGGCCTCGACCATCGGCGCCTTCGCGACGCTGACGCTGCTCACCAAGAACTCGTTTCTCGACGAGATCAAGAAGCAGTACGTCATGACCGCGCGCGCCAAGGGGCTCGCCGAGAACCGGGTTCTCTATGGCCACGTCTTCCGCAACGCCATGCTGATCATCATCGCTGGCTTTCCTGCGGTGTTCATCGGCGTGTTCTTCGGCGGCTCGCTCATCATCGAGACGATCTTCTCGCTCGACGGGCTCGGTCGCCTCGCCTACGAGAGCGCCATCCAGCGCGATTATCCGGTGGTCTTCGGCACGCTCTATGTCTTCGGCCTGATGGGGCTGGTCGTCGGGCTCATCTCCGACCTCACCTATGTCTGGGTCGATCCGCGCATCGACTTCGAGAGCCGCGAGGTCTGAATGCGGCTGAACGCGCTGCAGCGGCGCCGGCTGGCGAACTTCCGGGCGAACCGGCGCGCCTTCTGGTCGCTCTGGATCTTCCTCGCCCTCTTCACCACGGCGCTCTTCGCCGAGTTCGTGGCGAACGACCGGCCGCTTGCGGTGCGCTTCCAGGGCGAGTGGCGGTTTCCGATCTTCCAGTTCTACTCCGAGGCGGATTTCGGCGGCGAGTTCCAGACCCAGGCGGAGTACAACTCCCCCGAGGTGCGCTGCCTGATCGCGACCGGCGGCATGGAGGTCTGCCTCGACGATCCCGAGGGCGTGATGGCGCAGGTTCCAGGCGGCATGGTCGATGGCGAGCGCATCGCCAATCCCGGCCGGGCGATCTGGCCGCTCATCCCCTACAGCTTCAACACCATCAACTACGACGTCGCCTCCGCTCCCTCGGCGCCCGACCGCCAGCACTGGCTCGGCACCGACGACCAGACCCGCGACGTGCTGGCGCGCGTCATCTACGGCTTTCGCATCTCGATCCTGTTCGCCCTCGTCGTCGCCGGCGTCTCGGCGCTGATCGGGGTGGCGGCGGGCGCGGTGCAGGGCTACTTCGGCGGCTGGATCGACCTCTTCTTCCAGCGCATCGTCGAGATCTGGGTCAACATGCCGAGCCTCTACGTGATCATCATCCTCTCGGCGATCTTCACGATGAACTTCTGGCTGCTGACGCTGCTGATCGCCTTCTTCTCCTGGACCTCGCTCGTCGGCGTCGTCCGCGCCGAGTTCCTGCGCGCCCGCAACTTCGAATACGTCCGCGCCGCCCGCGCGCTCGGGGTCGGCGACGGGACGATCATGGTCCGCCACCTGCTGCCGAACGCCATGGTGGCCACCCTGACGCTGCTGCCCTTCATCATCACCGGCGCGATCGGCGGCCTCGCCGCGCTCGACTTCCTCGGCCTCGGCCTGCCGCCCTCCTACCCCTCGCTCGGCGAACTGGCGCTCCAGGCCAAGAACCGGCTCAACGCCCCCTGGCTCGGCTTCACCGCCTTCTTCACCTTCGCGACCATGCTTTCGCTCCTCGTCTTCATCTTCGAGGGCGTCCGCGACGCCTTCGACCCGCGAAAGACCTTCCGGTGAGCGCCCCCGCTTTCGACCCGCAGCCGACCCTGATCGGCGAGACGCTGGAGTTGCGCCCGCTTGCGGCCGGCGATCTCGACGGGCTCCACGCCGCCGCGAGCGACGAGGAGACCTGGGCCGGCCATCCCGCCAAAGACCGCTGGAAGCGCGAGATGTTCGAGCCCTACTTCGCCTTCCTCCTCCGGACCGGCACGACCCTCGCGATCATCGACCGCGCCTCGGGCGCGATCATCGGCGCGTCGCGCTACTACACGGCGCCGGACATGCCGGGCTCGATCTCGATCGGCTTCACCTTCCTCAACCATCGCTGGTGGGGCGGACGCACGAATTTCGAGCTGAAGCGGCTGATGCTCGGGCACGCCTTCGCGAGCTTCCCGTCGGTCTGGTTCCACATCGACCCGAGCAACATCCGCTCGCAGACCGCGACCGCCCGGCTCGGCGCGGTCCACGCCTACGACGCCACGCTCGAGCTCATTCCCGGCCGGCCGGCCCCGTGGGTGGTCCTGCGGCTCGACCGCTCCGCCTGGGACCGCGTCTGCGCCGAGCGCGCCGGGCCGGGCCCGGCATGACGCAGGCCGCCGTCTCCCTCGGCGAGGAGCCGATCCTCGCCGTCCGCGACCTGCGCATCGCCTTTCTCCAGGGCGGCCGGCGGATCGAGGCCGTCAAGGGCCTGGGCTTCGACGTCCACGCCGGCGAGACGCTGGCGCTGGTCGGCGAGAGCGGCTCCGGCAAGTCGATCACCGCGCTCTCGACGGTGCGCCTGCTGCCCGACAACGCCGAGGTGACAGGCGACATCCGCTATCGCGACAGGAACATGGCGGCGGCGAGCGAGCGCATGCTGCGCGCCGTGCGGGGCAACGACATCAGCTTCATCTTCCAGGAGCCGATGACCTCGCTGAACCCGCTGCACACCATCGCGCGCCAGATCGGCGAGAGCCTCGCGCTCCATCAGGGGGTGACGGGCCGGGCGGCGACGGCGCGCATCCTCGACCTCCTGCGCCAGGTCGGCATCCGCGACCCCGAGGAGCGGATGGGCGCCTATCCCCACCAGCTCTCCGGCGGCCAGCGCCAGCGCGTGATGATCGCCATGGCGCTCGCCAACAACCCCGACCTGCTGATCGCCGACGAGCCGACCACCGCGCTCGACGTGACGATCCAGGCGCAGATCCTCGCGCTGCTGGCCGAGGTCCAGCGCCAGCGCGGCATGGGGATGCTGTTCATCACCCACAACCTCGCGATCGTGCGCCGCATCGCCGATCGGGTGGCGGTCATGCAGGGCGGCGAGATCGTCGAGACCGGCCCCACGGCGGAGATCTTCGCCCGGCCCCAGCACCCCTACACCCGCAAGCTCCTCGCCGCCGAGCCGCATGGCCGCCCCGACCCGCTTGCGCCCGGCGCGCCGGCGGTGATCGAGACCGAGCGGCTGCGCGTCTGGTTCCCGATCCGCCGCGGCCTGCTGCGCAGGACCGTCGGCCACATCAAGGCGGTCAACGAGGCGAGCGTCGCCATCCGCGCCGGCGAGACGCTCGGCGTCGTCGGCGAGAGCGGCTCGGGCAAGACGACGCTCGCGCTCGCGATGATGCGCCTGATCGCGTCCGAGGGGCGCATCGTCTTTCTCGGCCGCGACATCCAGGGCCTGCGCTCGAAGCAGCTGCGCGGCCTCCGGCGCGACATGCAGATGGTGTTCCAGGACCCCTACGGCTCGCTCAGCCCTCGCATGTCGATCGAGCAGATCGTCGCCGAGGGCCTCGGCGTGCACGGGCTCGGGGGCGACGCCCACGACAGGGTCGCGGCGATCCTGACCGAGGTCGGGCTCGACCCCGCCGTGATGGACCGCTACCCGCACGAGTTCTCCGGCGGCCAGCGCCAGCGCATCGCCATCGCCCGCGCCATGATCCTGCAACCGAAACTCGTCGTGCTCGACGAGCCGACCAGCGCGCTCGACATGACGGTGCAGGTGCAGATCGTCGAGCTGCTGCGCGCGTTGCAGACGAAATACGGCCTCGCCTACGTCTTCATCAGCCACGACCTGCGCGTCGTGCGCGCGCTCGCCCACGCGGTGGTGGTCATGCAGAACGGCGACGTGGTGGAGTGCGGCCCGGCCGACGCGATCTTCGACGCACCCGCGCAGCCCTACACGCGGACGCTGCTGGCGGCGGCTTTCGACGAGACCTCGACGACGCCCGAGGCGAGGCGCGCGGACGGGCCAGCGCAGGCTGCCCCGGTCCGCTGACTCCCGATCCGCCGCCCCACCGCCCATCTTGCCGGCTCGCCCGCGCAGTGCTCTAGTGGCCCGGCCATTGGGCCAGAACGAGTCCGGGAGGACCTACATGAATGCGCCGCTGCGGGAGCCGAGCTTCCGGGAATCCGTCGACCTCATGTTCAACCGCGCCGTGCGGCTGATGGACCTCAGCCCGGGCCTCGAGGAAAAGATCCGGGTCTGCAACTCGACCTACACCGTCCGATTCGGCGTGCGGCTGCGCGGGGCGATCCACACCTTCACCGGCTACCGCTCGGTGCATTCCGAGCACATGGAGCCGGTCAAGGGCGGCATCCGCTACGCCATGGGCGTCAACCAGGACGAGGTCGAGGCGCTGGCCGCGCTGATGACCTACAAGTGCGCGCTGGTCGAGACGCCCTTCGGCGGCTCCAAGGGCGGCCTCAGGATCGACCCGCGCGAATGGAACGATCACGAGCTCGAGCAGATCACCCGCCGCTTCACCTTCGAGCTCGTCAAGCGCGACCTGATCAATCCCAGCCAGAACGTCCCCGCCCCCGACATGGGCACCGGCGAGCGCGAGATGGCGTGGATGGTCGACCAGTACCGGCGGATGAACACCACCGACATCAACGCCGCCGCCTGCGTCACCGGCAAGCCGCTCAACGCCGGGGGCATCGCCGGGCGCGTCGAGGCGACCGGGCGCGGCGTGCAGTACGCGCTGCGCGAGTTCTTCCGCCACCCCGACGACGTGAAGCGCGCCCGGCTCGACGGCGGGCTCGACGGCAAGCGGGCGATCGTGCAGGGCCTCGGCAACGTCGGCTACCATGCCGCCAAGTTCCTCTCCGAGGAGGACGGCGTGAAGGTCGTCGCGGTGATCGAGCGCGACGGCGCCGTCGTCAACCCGGACGGCATCCCGATCGAGTTCCTCAAGACCCACATCTCCGCCACCGGCGGCGTGAAGGACTTCCCGCGCGGAACCTACGTCGAGGACGGCGCCGCCGTGCTCGAGGCGGAGTGCGACATCCTGATCCCGGCCGCGATGGAATCGGTGATCAACCTCGGCAACGCCGACCGCGTCAAGGCTCCGCTGATCATCGAGGCGGCGAACGGCCCGATCACCGCCGGCGCCGACGACATCCTGCGCAAGCGGGGCACGGTCATCATCCCCGACCTCTACGCCAACGCCGGCGGCGTCACGGTGAGCTACTTCGAGTGGGTGAAGAATCTCAGCCACATCCGCTTCGGCCGGATGCAGCGCCGGCAGGAGGAGGCGCACCACGCGCTCCTCGTCTCCGAGATGGAGCGGATCTTGCAAAGCGCCGGAGTCAAGTCCGGGATCTCCGAGCGGTTCAAGGCGGAATACGTCCGCGGCGCCGGCGAACTCGAGCTTGTCCGCTCGGGCCTCGACGACACCATGCGCACCGCATACCAGTCGATGCGCGAAGTCTGGCACGCCCGCAAGGACGTCGACGACCTGCGCGTCGCCGCCTACCTCGTCTCCATCGGCCGGGTCGCGGCGAGTTATCGCTCCAAGGGTCTCTGATCCGCGACCGCGCCACGACTGGAAGGCCGTCGCGACGGCCTTCCTCCGGTCCGGAGGCGCCTCACGTTGCGGCGGCGCGCGCCGCCGGGCCAAGGTCGGGCAGCAAGTCCGCACGGGCCGATGCGGCGCGGCCCAGCGCCTCGTCGAGAAGCGCGAAGTCGATCGGCTTCGGCACGAAGTCGGTCATGCCGGCGGCAAGATAGCGCTCGCGGTCGCCCGGAAGCGCGCTTGCGGTCAGCGCGACGATCGGCACTGATCCGGCCGGACCCGACAGCTCGCGGATCAGCCGCGTCGCCCGAGCCCCGTCCATCCGGGGCATCTCCACATCCATCAGCACCACGTCGAAGCCGCCCGCCTCCGCCGCGCGCACGGCCGCCACGCCGTCCTCGACGAGCGTCACGGCGTGGCCCTTTCGCGCGAGGTAGCTCCGCAGCACGATCTGGTTCGTCGCATTGTCCTCGGCGACCAGCACCCGCAGCTGCGGCGGCGTCGCCGAGCTCGCCCGGGCGGGCGCGCCGGGCTGGAACGGCGCGTCGGCCGCCGGCGCGGCGATGGTGAAGGCGAAGACCGCGCCCCCGCCCGCGCTGCTCCGCGCCGAGACGCGGCCGCCGAGCAGACCCACCAGCTGGCGCGTGATCGCCAGCCCGAGCCCCGTGCCGCCCCGCCGCGCCCCGGCGCCGCTGTCGGCCTGGTAGAACTCCTCGAACAGCCGCCCCGGATCCGCCGTCCCGAGGCCTACTCCGGTGTCGGCGACCTCGACGGCAAGCTCCCGCGCCCCCGCGTCGTAGTCCATCGACACCCGGACCTCGCCCGCCTCGGTGAACTTGGCGGCGTTGCTCAGGAGATTGACGAGGATCTGCCGCAGCCGCATCGCGTCGGTCAGGATCGTCGCCGGCACCCGTTCGGCGACGTCCGTCGACAGGGCGAGCCCCTTGCGCTCCGCCCCGGCCGCCATAAGCGCGGTCACCTCAGCGAGGAGTTCTCGCGGATCGACCGGCGCATCGAGCCGCTCGACCCGCCCCGCCTCCAGCTTGGAGGACTCGAGGATGTCGTTGAGAATCCGCAGGAGCCCGTGCGCCGAGGAATGCGCCACCGTGGCGCGCTGGCGCTGCGCCTCGGACAGCGGATCGGTCAGCATCAGCTCCAGCATCCCGATCACCCCGGTCATGGGCGTGCGGATCTCGTGGCTCATCATGGCGAGGAAGCGCGACTTCGCCACCGCGGCCGCCTCGGCCTCCGCCCGGCGCAATTCCAGCTCCGCCTGGCGCTCCACGTCGCCGGTCACGTCCCAGACGAGACCGACCAGCCGCCGCGTGCCCCCCTCGCCGAGATAGACCGCGGCGGTGTCGCGAAGGTGGCGCACGGTCCCGTCGGGCAGCAACACGCGGTAGTCCTGCACGAAGCGGCCGTCCGCATCGACCGCCACGCGCGCCGCTTCGATCGCTCGCTCGCGATCCTCTGGGTGGACCGCGCCGATCCAGTCGCTTTCGTTGAAGAAGCCGTTGCGGTTCGGCGCGCCGAAGAGCGCGCGGGTGCGTTCGTCCCAGATCATCTCGTCGGTTTCGAGATTGACGTCCCAGACCCCGACCTTCGACACCCCCAGCGCGAAATCGAGCCTCCAGGAGAGCTGGGCCAGCTCCGCGTCGCGCTCCAGAACCCGCTCGAGCCGCCTGTCCCGTTCACCGCCGATGGCGAGCGCGGCGAGCTCCACCGCGGCTACGAAGAGCGCGACGCCCCCGAGCGCCAGCCAGACCGCCGGCACGCCTTCGAGTAGGCTGAACTGTGCGATGACGCCGATGGAACCGCCCGCAGCGAGCGCCGCACCGAGCGCGAGGAGCGCTCGAGACGCCAGCCGCCGCGGCCGAAGCCACCATCTCGTCGCCGCCACGCTCGCGTCTCGCTTCATGTCCGGGCCACGTACACCTGAGACTGGTCCATCCTTTGCGTTAAACTTCGCTTATCATAGCCGGTTTTCGGCCGGAATCGGCGAGTTGCATCAACCGCGCCCGCTCCCCGACGTCCTCCGGCCGCGACAACGCGACCACGAGCTCCTCCAGCGAGGCGAGATTGTGGCACGCCCGAAAGCTGTCGACATGCGGCAGGATGGCCCGCACCCCCTGCGCCTTCGGCGCGAAGCCGTCCCAGCGCAGCAGCGGATTGAGCCAGATCAGCCGGCGGGCCGAGAGCCGCAGCCGCTCCATCTCGGCGGCGAGCCGGCCCGGGTCGTCGCGGTCGAGCCCGTCGGTGATCAGCAGCACCACCGCCCCCTGCCCCAGCACGCGCCGCGACCAGTCGCGGTTGAAGGCGTGCAGACAGGCGCCGATCCGCGTGCCGCCCTCCCAGTCGCGGGCCTCGCGCCCCGCCGCCGCCAGCGCCGCATCGACGTCGCGCTGACGCAGGTGGCGGGTGATGTTGGTAAGTTCGGTGCCGAAGGTGAAGGCGTGGACCTGCGCCCAGCCCGCGCCCCGCGCATTGGCCGCGGCGTGCAGGAAGTGCAGCAGCATCCGGCTGTAGGACGACATAGAGCCCGATATGTCGCAGAGCGCGACCAGGTTCGGCCAGCGGGTCCGCCGCGCCCGCATCGCCAGCGCGCGCACGTCGCCGCCCGAGCGCAGCGCGGCGCGCATGGTGCCGCGCCAGTCGGCGACCTGCCCGCTTGGGTCGGTCCTCGTCCGGCGCGAGGCGATCGGCTGCACCGGCAGGTCGAGCCGGGCCATGGCGCGGTTCGCGGCGGCGATCTCGGCGGCAGACATCTGCTCGAAGTCGAGGCTCCGCAGCCGCTGGTCGGCCGAGAAGGTCAGCGTGGCGTCGAACTCGACCTTGCCCTCGTCGTCGCGTTCCTGCTCCGGCAGCGCCGGCGGCTCGGCGCCGTCGGTCAGCGCCTCGGCGGCCCGGCGCTCGGCCGCGGCCGGCGCGTGCGGCTCGGCGACGCCGCGCAGCAGCGGCAGCATCAGGCTCATCATGTGCTCCATGAAGGCCGGATCGCGCCAGAACAGCCGGAAGACCTGGGCGAAGGTCTCGCGCTGCTCGGGGCGCGAGACGAAACAGGCCTGGAGCGCGTGATAGAAGTCCCCCTTGTCGGTGAACCCCGCCGCCTCGACGGCCCGCACCGCGTCGACGACGCGGCCCGGGCCGACCGGCAGCCCGGCCTTGCGCAGCGCGCGGGCGAAGTGGACGATGTTGGCGGCGAGCTTGCCGTCCTCGGGGATGAGCGCGAGGCCGGCCGGCCGCGCCATCAGACCGGCCCGAGTTCGGCGCGGGCCTCGTCGAGGATGCGCCTGGCTTCCGAGCCCTGCATCCGCGCGATGTCGTCCTGGTACTTGAGCAGCGCGCCGAGCGTGTCGGCGATGACCTGCGGCGACAGCGCCACGGCGTCGAGGGCGACGAGGCATTTTGCCCAGTCGATCGTCTCGGCGACGCCCGGCTTCTTGAACAGATCCTCCGTCCGCAGCCGCTGCACGAAGGCGACCACCTCGCGCGACAGCGCGTCGCTCGCCTCCGGCGCGCGCGAGCGCAGGATGGCGTACTCGCGGTCGAAGTCGGGATACTCGACCCAGTGGTAGAGGCAGCGGCGTTTCAGCGCGTCATGGACCTCTCGCGTGCGGTTCGAGGTCAGTACGACGATCGGCGGCTCCTCGGCCTTCACCGGCCCCAGCTCGGGGATCGTCACCTGGAAGTCGGAGAGCGCCTCGAGCAGGAACGCCTCGAACGGCTCGTCGGTCCGGTCGAGCTCGTCGATCAGCAGGACCGGCGGCCCCTCGGCATGGGGCTCCATCGCCTCGAGGAGCGGCCGGCGGATCAGGTAGCGGCCGGAGAACAGCTCCTCGGTCAGGCTGTCGCGGTCCGCGGCGCCGGTCGCCTCCGCGGTGCGGATCGCCACCATCTGCGCCGGAAAATTCCACTCGTAGACCGCCGACGCGGCGTCGAGCCCCTCGTAGCATTGCAGACGGATCAGCTT
>NZ_JAGOID010000181.1 GCF_017995835.1 Amaricoccus sp. | reverse complement strand
GGCGGAGTGAGCGCGCTCGCCACGACGCTCGCCACGGGGTTTAGTCTCGCTGCGTTCGGCCGGCTCGCCGCGACCGATGCGAAGCGGCGCCGCGCCTTCCGGCTGCCTCCGCGCGACGGCAGGCGCCCCGGTCTCCTGTGGTCGGCGGCGCTGCTGCCCGGCGTCCTCGTGCCGGTCTGGAGCGGGGCCGGCGGGTTCTTCGTCTGGTTCGGCGCGGTGAGCGTCGCGGGCTGGGTGGTGGCAGCCGTCTCTCCGGAGCGCAACCTCGCGCTGCGCGCCCGGGCGGGCGCGTTCGCCGATCGTGCCGGCGCCTCCCTCGGGTCGGCGCTCGCGGCGGCCCAGCGCGCTGCGCGGTGGGTGAAGGGCGTCACGTCGGGCGTAGTCGCGGCCTTCGCCCGGCCCACGCCGCCGGCCCATGCCGACCTGGAGCGGCGCCTGCGCGAGCTCGAGGCCGAGGTCGCCGCCCTGCGCGCCTCCGCCGCGTCGCGCGAAGGATCGTCTGCGGCGGCGACCGTCATCGAGCTTGCCGGCCGCCGCTAGCTTCCGCGGCTGGCCGGCGACAGGTCGCGCTCCATGAAGGTCAGGAAGGCGGCCATCTCGGGATCGGTGTCGTAGTAGGGGTCGATGCGGCGGAAGCCGAGGCTCTCGTAGAGCGCCTTCGCCTCGTGCTGGAGCGTCCCGGTGTCGAGGCGCATGAGCCGGTAGCCGGCGCCCTCCGCCTCGGCGAGGAGGCGGGCGCCGAGCGCGCGGCCGACGCCTCGGCGCTGGGTCTCAAGCGCGACGAACATCCGCTTCATCTCGCAGACGCCGTCCCCGAGGTCGCGCAAGGCCACGCATCCGCAGGGCGAGCCATCCAGAAGCGCGAGGAGTAGCCGGCCCCGGGGCGGCGCGTACTTGCCGGGGAGGCCGGCCAGCTCCTCCTCGAATGCGTCGGCGTCGAAGTAGCGGTCGATGAGGTGGCGCCAGTCGGCATGGCGCACCCATTGCCACGCGACGAAACGGCGCATGAGATCGCGGGCCGCGGCGAGCGCTTCCGGGGCGGCGTCTGGACCGAGGACGAGGATTTCCGGCTCGGGCATAGGGGACCATCCGGCTGCGTGGCGCGGCGAGCATAGCACGGGCGGCGAGCGGGTCAGCCCGTTCCTGCCAGGGCGGCCAGTCGCGGGCCGAGCCCCTCGCCGGTCAGGCGGATCCGCTTCACCCGCGACCGCTCGCCCGCGACGAGTGCGACGTCGCGCCTCGGCAGGCGCAGCGCCTCGGCGAGGAAGGCGACGAGCGCGGCGTTGGCCGCGCCGTCCACCGGGGGCGCCGGCACCCGGACCCGCAGACACGGCCCGCCGGCGTCGTCGGCGACGCCCTCCACCCGGGCGGCCCCGCCCCGCGGCGTCAGCCGCACGGCGAGTTCGACGCCGCCGGGGACGTCGCGCCAGGGGAGGCCCGCGCTCACCCGCGGCGGCGACGGCCTTCGCGACGGCCGCGGGCGCCCTCGGCGCCGGAGGCGGCGGCGTCGCCCTCGGCGGCGGGCGGCTTGTTGGCGCGGATCCACTCGGCGCCCCAGGCGTCGTTGTTCATCAGGAAGTTGGCGGCGCGGATCGCCTCCATCTCCTGCGGGCGGACCGGGTTCATGATGGCGGACGTCATGCCGGAGGCGATCGCCATCGGCAGGAAGGCGGCGTTGATGCCGTGGCGGTTCGGCAGCCCGAAGGAGATGTTCGAGGCGCCGCAGGTTGTGTTGACGCCGAGTTCCTCGCGCAGGCGGCGGACGAGGGCAAAGACCTGCAAGCCGGCGGTGCCCATGGCGCCGATCGGCATGACGAGCGGGTCCACCACGATGTCGTGGGCCGGGATGCCGAAGTCGGCGGCGCGCTCGACGATCTTCTTCGCCACCGCGAAGCGGACGTCCGGATCCTCGGAGATGCCGGTGTCGTCGTTGGAGATCGCGACGACGGGAACATTGTACTTCCTGACCAGCGGCAGGACCAGCGCCAGTCGTTCCTCCTCGCCGGTGACGGAATTGAGCAGCGGGCGCCCGTGCGCGGTCTCGAGGCCGGCCTGGAGAGCGCCGGGGACCGAGCTGTCGATGCAGAGCGGCACGTCGACCACGGCTTGGATGCGCTTCACGAGCTCGGGCATCAGCGTCGGCTCGACGAAGTTGTTGTCGGCGTAGCGCGGGTCCTCGGCCATCCTGTTGGTGAAGACGGCGCCAGAGTTCACGTCGAGCACGGCGGCGCCGCAGGCGACCTGCTCCAGCGCGTCGGCCTCTACGGTGGCGAAGTTCCCTGCCTCCAGCTCCGCGGCGAGCTTCTTGCGCCCGGTGGGATTGATGCGTTCGCCGATCACGCAGAACGGCTGGTCGAAGCCGATGACGACGGTCTTCGTCCGGGACTCCAGTATCGTTCGCGTCATGCGGAACCAGCCTCCATCGTCGCGAGGGCGGCCGCGAGGGCCGGGGAAGTGAAGTCGGGTATGGCGTGATGCGCCCCTGCCTGCAACAGCTCGGCGGCTGACAGCCCGGTGGTCAGGCCGAAGACGAGGGCGCCCGCCGCACGGGCGGCGCGCAGGCCGGAGCGGCTGTGCTCAAAGGCGACGGAGCGCGAGGGCGTGGCGCCGAGGCGGCGCATCGCCTCGCGGTAAGGTTCGGGATCCGGCTTCGGCCGCGTGCATTCCTCGCCGATGACCAGTTCCGTCAATCGCCCGTCGAGGCAGGCGGCGCGCAGCATCGACTCGGCGTTGATCCGTGGCGCGTTGGTGACAACCGCCGCCCGCATTCCCGCGGCCGAGGCGCGGTCGAGCAGCGCGTGGATGCCGGCGACGGGCTCCACGCAATCGGCCAGCGCCTCGCGAAACAGCGCTTCCTTGCGGTCGATCATACCGGCGCCCTCCTTCTCCTCCTCGCGGACCTTTTTGACCTTTAACACTTTTATCGTTTGTATTCAGGTAGTTACCCTATCTATCACGCGTGTTAGCCCGTGTTGCGCCGGGTGGCTTGGTAGACTCGCCGGCATCAGAGCCCGGGCGCGCGGCTCGCCGGGAAAGAGCCACGTGGCGATTTCGGCGTTCGGTGGCCCATGACGTGCAACTTGTAGTCCGCCATCGCGATCGGCGTCCGGCCGCTCTCCACGAGAACCTCGCAGAAGGCGGGCGTGGTGCAGCCGGTCGGAATCGACGAGCGTGCCGTCGAGGTCGAAGAGGAGGGCGATCATCCGGTCCGGGGCGGCGTCAGGCCCGGGCGCGGCGCGGGGCCGATCCCGCCGTGGCATAGCCGGCTGCCGGAGCGATGCCCCCGAGCGGGAAGATGTGGGCGGCCTCGACCTGGAAGGCCGGGTTGGCCGCCTTTTCCGCAGCGAGAGCCGCCAGCACTTCGGTTGGCTCGAAGGGCATGACCAGCTTGGTCAGGTCGGCGGCGCGTCGTTGCAGCACGCGCATCGACGGGCCGACGCCGCAGGCCATGGCGAACTTGATCAGCGTTTGCAGCTTTGCCGGTCCGGCGACGCCGACATGCACCGGCAGTGCGATCCCGGCCTCGCGCAGCCGCGCCG
>NZ_JAGOID010000090.1 GCF_017995835.1 Amaricoccus sp. | reverse complement strand
CCGCAGACCAACCGGATGCTGCGGGGCGCGGCGCACGACAGCTACCACATCAAGGCGATGGCCGCCGACGTCCGGCTCAAGAGCCGCACGACCCCGAACGTCTACAGGGCCGCGATGGCCTGCGGCGGCGGCGGCGTCGGCTTCTACAACCGCTCGAACTTCGTCCACATGGACTGCGGCCCGATCCGCACCTGGAAGGGCTGACCGCCGCGCCGGCTTCGGGGCGCGCGCGACCGGCGCCCCGTCAAGCGTTGCGTGACCCGCGGCCGCCGCGTCAGTCGCGCACCGCGCCGTCGCCCTCGACGAGGTACTTGAAGCTCGTCAGCTGCTCGGCCCCGACCGGCCCGCGAGCGTGCAGCTTGCCGGTGGCGATGCCGATCTCCGCCCCCATGCCGAACTCGCCGCCATCGGCGAACTGGGTCGAGGCGTTGCGCATCAGGATGGCGCTGTCGAGCCGCGTGAAGAACCGCTCCGCCGCCGCGTCGTCCTCGGTGATGATCGCGTCGGTGTGGTTCGACCCGTAGCGGCGGATATGGGCGATCGCCCCGTCCACCCCCTCGACCAGCCGGGCCGCGACGATCATGTCGAGATACTCCCGCCCCCAGTCGTCCTCGCCCGCCGGCACGACCCCCGGCAACCCGATCAGCGCGTCGTCGCCCCGCACCTCGACCCCGGCGTTCACCAGATCCTCGAGGAACGGCGCCCCCTCGGCCTCGAAGAAGGCCCGGTCGATCAGGATGCACTCCGCCGCGCCGCAGATGCCCGTGCGCCGGGTCTTGGCGTTCAGGATCACCTTCCGCGCCTTGGCCAGGTCGGCGGCGCGGTCGACATAGACGTGCACGATCCCCTCGAGATGGGCGAAGACCGGCACCCGCGCCTCCTGCTGCACCAGCCCGACCAGGCCCTTGCCGCCCCGCGGCACGATCACGTCGATGAGGCCCACGGCCGTTAGCATCGCCGCGACGAAGGCCCGGTCCTGCGTCGGCGCGAGCTGGATCGCCGCCTCCGGCAGCCTTGCCGCGCGCAACCCCTCGACCAGGCAAGCATGGATCGCCGCCGAAGTGCGCGCGCTCTCCGAACCGCCGCGCAGGATCACCGCGTTCCCGGCCTTCAGGCACAGCGCGCCGGCGTCCGCGGTCACGTTCGGCCGGCTCTCGTAGATCACCCCGATCACCCCGATCGGCGTGCGCACCCGGCGGATGTGCAGCCCGCTCGGCCGGTCCCATTCGGCGATGACCTCGCCGACCGGGTCCTTCTGCTCCGCCACCGTGCGCAGCCCGTCGATCATGGCGCGCACCCGCCCCGGATCGAGCCGCAGCCGGTCGAGCATCGCCGCAGTCAGCCCGCGCGCCTCCGCCTCGGCCACATCCGCGGCATTGGCCGCGAGGATCTCCGCCTCGCGCGCCTGCACCGCATGGGCCGCGCCGATCAGCGCCGCATGCTTGCGCTCGGCGCTCGCGAAGGCGAGCTCCGCCGCCGCCGCCCGCGCCGCCGCGCCCATCCGCGCGATCAGGGCCTCGGCCGGGACATCGGACAGGTCGTTCATGGCAGCGTCCTCCTGCGGCCCGCAATAGTCCACCCGCCGCGCCGACGCCAGAAGGCAGCGTGACGGCCGCCGCCCGCGGCTGCTAAAGGAGCGCCGCATGTGCGGGCGCTACATGATCACCACCACGTTCGCGGCTATGGCGAGCCTCTTCGACGCCGAGCCGGTGACGCCCGGCAGCAACGCCCTCAGCCCCGACGCGCCGCGGCTGAACGTCAGCCCCACCGAGACCGTCCCGGCCGTGGTCTCCCGCGCCGGCGCCCGGCGGATCGAGCCGATGCGCTGGGGGCTGCTGCCGCCCTGGCATCGCTCGCCGAAGCAGCCGCCGCTCCTGATCAACGCCCGCGCCGAGACCATCGCCGAAAAGCCCGCCTTCCGCGACGCGGCGCGCGAGCGGCGCTGCCTGATCCCGGCCGACGGCTTCTACGAATGGCAAGGGGAGAAGGGCAGCAAGATACCCTATCTCATCCGCCCGCGCGCCGGCGGCCCCATCGCCTTCGCCGGCGTCTGGCAGGAATGGGGACCGCCGGCCGAGCGGATCCTGACCTGCGCCATCGTCACCTGCGCGGCGAACGCGACCCTCGCGCCAATTCACGACCGCATGCCGGTGGTGATCGCCCCCGCGGATTTCGCCCTCTGGCTCGGCGAGGCCGGACACGGCGCCGCGCCCCTCATGGTCCCCGCCCCCGACGACGCCCTCGTCGCGACGCCCGCCGACGCGGAGACCCGACGCATCCTCGCCCGGCGCGGCGGCTGACGGCCGCGCGCCGTCCCGGACGCCCGCCTCAGCGCAGGCAGGGCGCCAGCGCCGCGCGAATCGCTCGGGTCGAGCCGCGCAGCGACAGCGTGCCCTGCGCGACCCCGTCGAGGCGGACATCGGTCCGGCTGCGCTCGAGCAGCAGATCGAGGAGCGGCCGTTCCGCAAGCTCGATCACCAGCGCGCCCCCGGCCCCCGCCTCGCGTCGCGCCGGGCTCGAGATCGTCGCGCCCGAGGCCGTGAACTCGACCTGCGCCGTCTCGGCGGCGATGGGTTCGTCGAGGCTCGCCGCGAGCCAGGGTTGCCCCGACAGGCAGAACACCGCGATCGTGGAGAACGCGCCCGGCGCGGCAGCCACCGCGACCTGCGATCCGTCGGCCATCTGCCGCACCGTCCAGCCCTCGGCCGCCGGCGCGCCCATGGCGGCGGCTTCGGCGACCGGGGACGCGACCGCATCGGCCGCCGTCGCCTCCGCGGGCGCCTGCGGGGTCGGCGCGGGCGCGGCCGGCGCCCCGGCGAAGCTCAGCCGCTCGCTGCACGTCTCGGCGCCCGAGGCCGCGCCGGGGCAGGCCGCGCCGTGGCGCTCGACCGTCAGCCCGGCCTCCGCGCCGACCGCGACGATCGACCAGCCCTGCGCGTAGTCCGACCATTCCTGCCGCAGCCCTTCGGGCCCGGCGAGCCAGACCGACACGGGACATCCCGCCGACCCGCAGAACGCCGACCAGGCGTTGGCGCATTCCATCCCGGCGAGGTCGACGACGTAGTCGGGCGTCCCGTCGCCGGTCAGGTCGACGGGCGTGGCGAAGGCCGGGCCGACGCGCGGCGTTCCCCCGAGTTCGGTGCACTCCGCCGAACGCTCGGCGGCGAAGGCGGCGATCGGCCCGGGCAGGGCGGCGGTCTGCGCCAGCCCCGGCCCGGAAAGGGCGAAGCAGGCGGCGAGGCAGGCGGCGGCGGAGGCGAGGCGAGGCACGGGCGGTCTCCCGGTCACGAGTTCAGCGAAATCTGCAACCCCGCGAGCGCGAGGGCAATGGCCAGCGCGAGCAGGACGGCAAGGACGATCTTCACCGTCGAGTAGGGCCGCTCGCCCTCGACCGCGCCGGTGCGGCCGTTGACGACGAAGCGGAAGCTCCTGCCGCGATAGCGGAAGGCGGCGAGCCACACCGGCAGCAGGATATGCTTGAATGTCAGCGCGCCGACCCGGGTGTCGAGATGCGTCACCTGCTGCTGGTCGCCGCCGATGTCGCGGCGGACGTCCTGGACGATGGCGTCGTTCATGATCGCCTTGGCCTCGCCATAGGCGTCCTCGACCCCGCGGGTATAGGCCTCGGCGCGGAACCCGGCGAGGAAACGCGGATCGTAGGGCGCGAGCGCCGAGAGATCCCAGGGGCCCACCGCGTCGGCATAGCGCTTGGGCAGGCCGGTCGAGGCCAGCACCAGCACGTCGTCGAAGCGCCGCCGCACCCGGCCGCGCGCCGGGCTCCAGTCGACGCGCGCGACCTGCTGCGGCTGGGTGGTGCGGCGACCATTGACCACGACCGAGACGTGCCGCGTCTCGTGGCGCACCACGCCGCGGCGGCCCTGATAGTCGGTCTCGGTGTCGGCGTCGTAGGTCCAGTAGGGCGCATAGACCCCGGTCATCCGCCGCTCGGCGCGGGCAAAGGCGGCGAGGTCCGAGGGCGCGAACCACAGCCGGCCGAGCCACTTCGCCATCGCCGCGTGCGCCTCCGGCTCGGAGACGAGGAAGCTGAGCTGCGCCTGCGGCTTGATGTGGCGGCTGACCCCGGTGTCGGTGACGAGCGGCGCGGCGCAGAACGGGCATTCCCTCGCATGGAGCGCCGCGTCGAACTCGATCTCCGCCCCGCAGCCGCCGCAGCGCGCCACCCGGGTCTCCTCCATCGCCGAGACGGGCAGGGTCCGCTCGCTGACCGACCGCAGGTCGAGCTCCGGGATCGCGCTGGGCCTAACCCCGATCGGCTCCTCGTGCCCGCAATGCGGGCAGAGCAGGCCCTGGCGCTGCGGGTCGAAGCGCAACTCCGACCCGCAGGCCGGGCACGGGAAATGGCGCTCGCCAACGGCGGCGGCGGGCACGTCCGACGACATCGCGGGCTCAGCCGGCCGGCGGCGGCGGCGGGGCGCTGAACAGGTCGGCGAGCTCGGTCACGTCGCGGCCGCGCACCCAGTCCGGGCCGCCGGGCGTCCACAGCCAGCTATCCGGGCCGATCTCGCCCGCGGCGGCCTTGGCGGCCAGCTCGTCGCGCCGGAACGGCCCGGTCGTCCTGCCGTCGACGGCGACGTGCCAGACCTTGCCGGCCGGGGGCGGGGGAGGCGTCTGCGCCGCCGGGACCGCAGGCGCGTCGGGCGCCGCGCCCCAGGGGCCGCGCCGGGCCATGCGGTCGGCCATCGCCATGCCCATGCCCATCCCCATGCCGGCGGCCATGCCGCCGCCGCCGCCGGGGTTCTCGGCGGATTTCGTCATCGCCTCGGCGGCGGAGAAGTCGGCATACTTCGACAGGTCGCCGGCGATCGCCGTCGAGGTGCGCTTGTCGAGCACCTTCTCCACCTCCTCGGGCAGCGAGACGTTCTCGACGTAGAAGGCCGGCAACTCCAGCCCGTACTCCGCGATCTTCGGCGCAATGCGCTCATGGACGATCTTCGCGAGGTCGATGGTGTTCGCCGCCATGTCGAGCACCGGGATCCCGGACGACGCGATGATCTGGCTGAAGTTCGACACGATGACGTTGCGGATCTGGAACTCGATCTCGGCGGTGGTGAACTCGCCGTCGGTGCCGACGATCTCGGTCATGAACCTTCCGGGATCGGCGACCCGCATCGTGTAGGTTCCGAAGGCGCGCAGCCGCACCATGCCGAATTCCGGGTCGCGGCAGGTGATCGGGTTCCGCGTCCCCCACTTCAGGTCGGTGAAGCGGCGGGTGTTGATGAAGTAGATCTCCGACTTGAACGGCGACTGGAAACCGTGGTCCCAGTGCTGGAGCGTCGTCAGGACGGGGAGGTTGTTGGTCTCGAGCATGTAGAGCCCGGGCCCGAACACGTCCGCGAGCTGCCCCTCGTGCACGAAGACGGCGGCCTGGCTCTCGCGGACGGTCAGCTTCGCCCCGTACTTGATCGCATGCCCGCGCCGCTCGAAACGCCACACGATGGTGTCGCGGCTGTCGTCGGTCCAGTCGATGACGTCGATGAACTCGCCGCGGAGGAAATCGAAGATCATTGCGCCCGGCTCCTTCCCGTCTGGCCGCCTGGCTCGGACCGGCGGCGCGGCCGACTATACGGCGCGCCCCGACCGATCGCCACCGCGCCATGCGCCTGGCCGACGGTCGGAATAGCCCTCCCGCCCCCGAGATCGGCAGGGCTCAAGGCGAGGGCGCTGACCGACCGGACAGGGAAGGGCTGGATGCGGCGGCGCAACTCATCGACCCTTGCGACCCTTGCGACCCTGGCGGCCCGACGCAAGACCGGCCACGGGCGCAAGGATGAAGACAGTCAGACCGCCGATGCAGCGTCAGTGCTGCAACGTCCGGTCCTTGCCGGTCTCGCGCATCATCAGGATGGCGATCACCGAGATCAGGCTGGTGGGCACGACGTAGTACGCCGGCGCTGCCGGGTTGCCTGTCACCTTGATCAGCTAGGTGATCACCAGCTGCGCGGTGCCGCCGAAAAACGCCACGCCGAAGGCATAGGCGATGGACAGGCCAAGGGCGCGCACATGCGCCGGAAACAGCTCGGGAATCGCCACGAGCGATGGCGCGCCGGAGATTGCCGTCAGGGTGCTCAGCGTGACGGATGCCAGCAGCAGCGTGCCGATGCTGGGGGCTTTGACCAGCAGCATGAACACCGGAATGGTCAGCACCACGATGGCCACGCGCGCCCACAGTATCACCGGCTTGCGTCCGTAACGATCGGACAGCCAGCCGCCGATCAGGCTCCCGGCCCAGGTCGATATGCCAAAGACCACGGTGGCCATCATGCCCACCGCCGCCGACAGCTTGAGCGTCGTGATCGCATAGGTCGTCATGTAGATCGCGGCATAGGTCGAGATCGTCATGCCCATGATGAGCATCAGCGACAGGATGACCGGCCGGAAATGGTTCCTGATTTCCACCAGCGGGTTCTTGACGGCCTCGCCAGCCTCCCCGTGCAGGCTTTCGGGCATGTTCCGGCGCAGGTAGACGGCGATCGGAATCAGCCCCAGCCCGAGGAAGAAGGGCACCCGCCAGCCCCAGGCGTGCATCTGCTCTGGAGTCAGGGTCAGCGTCAGCGCCAGGCCGACGATCCCGGCGGCCAGTGACGCGATGCCCTGGCTGGCCAGCTGCCAGCTGCCGTAGAAGCCGCGCCGGCCCGGAGGCGCTATCTCGATCAGGAACGAGCTCGACGGTCCCACTTCGCCCCCGAGCGCAAAGCCCTGGATCAGGCGGCAGATGATGACGATGATGGCCGCCGTGATGCCGATGCGCTCGTAGGACGGCGTCAGCGCCAGTCCCATCGTGCCGACCGTGATCAGGGCGATGGTCAGCAGCATCGCCGGCTTGCGGCCTACGCGATCGGCGAACGCGCCGATGAAGACGCCGCCCAGCGGCCGCGTGACGAAGCCCACGCCAAAGACGGCCACCGAGAGCATCACGCTGACGAGCGGGTCATGGGTCGGGAAGAACGCCGCGCCGATATAGACCGCGAAGAACGCGTAGGTGGTGAAGTCGAAGAACTCCAGCGCGTTGCCGGCCACCGTGGCCGCGACGATCTTGGGCGACACACGCGGTGGCGCGGCGACAGTTTGCCGATTGGCGCCGCCGCCGTCCGCGGTCATTGCATCCGTAGCCATGTCGACATCTCCTCGGATGGTCCAGGTCAGGCTTCCGGACGCTCCGGGTCGAGAAATCGCTCGACGAGCGTCACCCAATAGGCGCCGCCAAGCGGGATGTTGGCGTCGTTGAAGTCGTAGCCGGGGTTGTGGACGGGCACCCCGCCCTTTTCGCCCGGCAGGCCGTTGCCGATCATGAAATAGGCGCCGGGCACGGCTTCCAGCATGAAGGCGAAATCCTCGCTGGCGATGATCGCCTCGCCCTGACCGATGACCTCGCTCTCGCCGACGAGCGCGCGGCCGACCTCGCGGGCGAGGTCTGTCTCCGCCACGGCATTCCGGAGCGCGGGGTAGCCCCTGTTGTAGTCGATTTCGGCCGTACAGCCGTAGCTCTCGGCTTGGGTATGGACGAGGGCGGTGATGCGCTCCTCGAGCAGCGACCTCACGTCCTCGTCGAGCGCCCGGACGGTCAGTTCCAGCCGGGCGCTGTCGGGGATGACGTTGTTGGCGATTCCAGCCCGCAGCACGCCGACCGTGACGACGGCGGTGCGGTTGGGGTTGACGTTGCGGGCCACGACCGTTTGCAGCGCCATGACGATGCTGGCGGCGGCCACCACCGGGTCGATGGCCAGATGCGGCTGCGCGCCGTGCCCGCCCTTGCCCGCGACCGTGATCGTCACACTGTCCGACGAGGCCATCATCGCGCCGTCGCGAAAGACGAGGCGACCCTGGGGCAGACCCGGCCAGTTGTGCATCCCGTAGACGGCGTCGCAGGGGTAACGCTCGAACAGCCCGTCGGCGATCATCCGCGCTGCGCCGCTGTCGGCGCGGCCGTACTCCTCGGCCGGCTGGAAGATCAGGTTGACCGTGCCGTTGAACTGGCCCCGCTCGGCCAGGGTCTTGGCCGCGGCGAGCAGCATCGTCGTGTGGCCGTCATGGCCACAGGCGTGCATCACGCCGGGCCGTGTGCTGGCATATTCCGCGCCCGTCGTCTCCGCGATCGGAAGGGCGTCCATGTCCGCCCGCACGCCGATGGAACGTAGCCCGTTGCCGCGGCGGAGCTGGCCGACAACGCCAGTGCCGCCGATGCCGCGCTCGACCTGAAAGCCCCAGCTTTCGAGCAACCCCGCCACGAGATCGCTCGTGCGGCTTTCCTGGAAGGACAACTCGGGATGGCGGTGAATATCGCGCCGAATGGCGGTGAACGAGTCGGCCTGGCTCCGGACGAGCTCTAGAATGCCGGCCATGAACTTTCCTCCCTCGTGCGCAGCCCGAACGATGAGACCGTAATCCCTTGGCACAAGCCGTCAACACTCGCGTGGCCGCGTGGACGTTGCACCCCAATGGCATGATGCCGCGTCGGGCGGCGCCGACATCCTGCGGGGCCTCCGCGGCGCCGACATCCTCAACGGCGGAAATGGGGACGACACCTTCTACGGCGGTGTCCGGGCGGCGACACCCTCAGCGGCGGCGCCGGAACGGCGCCGTCGGCGCCAGGGCCGTCACATCACCCGCGCCGCATCGTGCGCGCCGCCCGATTGCGCCGCCATCGCGTCCCGGGCGATCGCGGGCAGGAGCGGGCGGGCCTCGGCGATCGTCATGCCGGGGCGGAGTCGCGGGTCGTAGAGCATCCGCAGCAGGATCTCGTCGTGCTCGGTCAGGAAGGCGAACTCGAGGCTGTCGTTGAACAGCGACGGCCGCGCGTCGGGGCTGTCGTTGGGCAGGCCCATCGCCTGGGCCATCTCCTCGTTGACGCAGGAAAGCCGGGTCAGCGCCGGGTGCTCGGCGCGGATCAGCACCATGACCGCGGCGTAGGTCGAGGGCGCCGTCGGCTCGGCGAAGGCGTAGGCGGTGCAGAACGTGTCGATGGGCGTCGAGGCGATGGCGCCGAGCACGGCGGGCTGGAAGCCGGGCAGGGCGGCCGCGGTCGCGTCCGCGGCGACCGCCTGCTCGTCGCTGGAGAGGACCATGACGAGGAAGTTCACCTCCGCGCCCGTCCCCATCCGCATGTCGAGCCCGGTCAGGCGCGCCAGCCGCGCGGTGTAGGCGGCGATGTCGGCGCGATCGCGCGCGGCGTCCTGCGGCGGAACCGAGGGGCCGATCACCACGCCGACACGCACCGGTCGCTCCCAGCGGCGCAGCAGCGCCGGGGCCTCGCGACGGACGAAACGGCCGCCGACGTCGACGTATTCGTCGTGCAGCGCGATCCGCTCGAAGTTGCGCACGAGGTCGTCGACGGTGAACGGCGCATCCGGCGGCGCGGTGTCGAGCCGCATCCGGCCGCTGGCGGTCAGCTCGCCCTGCACCCCGGCGTAGAAGCTGGTCAACTCGTCCGCCGCGGCCGGATCGGGCTCGACGCGGGCGCGCGGCGGACCGACGGCCGCCGGCGCCGCCGGCGGCGGCGCGTCGGCGGCGCGCTGGCCCACGCCGCAGGCGGCGACGATCAGCAGCGCGGCGAAAGCGCAGAGGCGCAGCGCGCGCGCGCCGGCGCCGCCGTTGCGTTCCCCGCGAGCCGCCGCGCCGTCCACGTCGTTTCCCTCAGCCTGCCACGCTGCCGCTGGCATGGGCGCTGAAGCCCGTCGCCCGGGCCGAGGCCGCGGCGAGCGTCGCCTTCAGCTCGTTCTCCATCTTCTGGAGGCTCTCCTCGGCGACGGCGCGGCGCGCCTTGCCCTCGTCGGCGATCTGGAGGCTTTCCTGGATCGTGCCGATCAGGTCGGCGTTCGCCTTCTCGATGGCCTCGATGTCGAAGACGCCGCGCTCCATCTCGGTCCGGATCTCCTTGTTCGCCTGCCGCAGGTTCTCGGCGTTCTTCGTCAACAGTTCGTTCGTGAGGTCGTTGGCCTCGCGCACCACCTTCGCCGCGTCGCGCGAACGATGGATGGTGACCGCCTGGGCGAGCTGCGTCTCCCACAGGGGCACGGTGTTGACAAGGGTCGAGTTGATCTTGGTGACGAGGCTCTTGTCGTTCTCCTGCACCAGCCGGATCGAGGGCAGGCTCTGCATCGTCACCTGCCGCGTCAGCTTCAGGTCGTGCACCCGCCGCTCCAGGTCGTCGCGCGCCGAGCGCAGGTCGCGCAGCTCCTGCGCCTTCATCACGCCCTGATCCTCCGGCGCGGCCTGCACCTCGGCCTCCTTGGCCGGGATGTCGGCCCCGTCGATCTCGGCGAGCCGCGCCTCGCCCGCGGCGATGTAGAGCGCGAGCTCGTCATAGAAGCCGAGCGTCTTCTCGTAGAGCAGGTCGAGCGACTTGACGTCCTTGAGCAGCGTGTGCTCGTGGCGCAGCAAATCGCCGGTGATCCGGTCGATCTGCCCCTGAACCTCCTCGTAGCGCGCCTTGAACAGCGCGATCGGCTCGGCCGCGCCGGTGATCCGCTCCCAGATCGACCGCTTGCGGTTGGGGTCGAGCTCGTCGACCGAAAAGCCGCGGATCGACGTGACGATCTCGCGCAAGCTGTCGCCCGCCGGGCCGATGTCCTTGTTGCGCACGCCGGCCAGCATGTCCTGGCTGATCGCCTGCAACTCGGCCTGCGCCTGGCTGCCGAAGCGTATGATCGACTGGGTGTTGCCGAGGTCGATCTCGGCCTTGCGCCGCTCGATCTCCGCCCTGAGCGCCGGTTCGGCCACCTCGACACGAACCACCTCGCCCTTCGGCTCGGGCAGCAGCGCGGCGGTCACCGCCTGCACCTCCTGCAAGGTCGCCTGCGCCTGGGCGCGAACGTCGTCGGACATGGGAATTGCCTCCTGTCAGCGGGCGACGAGCCCGTCCTGTTGCAGTCGCTCGCGCAGCACCTCGATCTCGACGTCGAGATCGCTGCGGTTGTCCTCGAGCAGATGCGTCCGCTGCGCGGCGAAGCTCGCCTCCAGATCGCCGAGCAGCGCCTCGTAGCGCGCCGCGGCCTCGCGGTCGCCGCCGCGGCCGACGAGGTCGGCGAGCTTCACCGTCGCGTCGCGCAGGCCGCGCAGGTAGACGTTGAGAAACACCCGCGCGCGGCCGAGGTCGCGCGGATCGTTCTCGATCACCCGGAACACCTCGCGCGCCTGGTCGCAGATGCGCTCGACCCGCCCCTCGAGCCGCCGGTCGCCGAGCCGCGCCGCCGCCGCGACCGTCTCGCGCACCAGCGCCTCGCCGGCGTCGATCGCCTTCGCCACCCGCTCGGTCTCGAAGGCGTCGGCGCCCTCGATCCCCTTTGCCCGCATCGGGTCGAGCCCGAACGCCGCGAGTTGCGCGAGCCCGGCGACGACGCCGAAGGTCGCCGCCCCGAGCACGCCCTGCCCGAGGCTCGCGACGCCGACGCCGAACACCGAGACGCCGGTCAGCACGGCGGCGACGAGCTTGCGCGGCAGCGCCGGCGGCTTCGCCACCTTGCGCGCCTCGAACGCCGCCTCGGCGCGCAGGCCCTCGTTGAGCAGCCAGGCCGACAGCATCAGCCCGACGAAGCCGCCGATCTCGGCCAGCATCTCGCCGGCCGCGCCGCGGCCGATGGCGCCGAGCGCCGCGACGAGGAGCGGCAGCGGCAGCAGGAACATGGCGCGGGCGCGGACCGAGACGCGCGCGGCGGAGCGGCCGCGAAACGGCGCCGGCTGCGGCGCTCCGGCCGGTCGCGAGCCCGCCGGGGAATGCCGGCCGCCAAAACGCTGCGCCGCCATCAGATCGCTCCGAAACCGGCCGTCAGCACGATCGCGACCAGAATGACATAGGCGAGAAGCTGCATGCGCGAGGACATTGTTCCCTGAGGTCGAACCCTCCGCCAACATAGGCGTCGGACCCCGCAGTTACCAGCGTCGCCGACGGCGCGCAAAGACAAGGCGCTTTTTTTGCGGCGCGATTCGCGGTAACAATATGAGGCCGATTTCGGGGCGGGACGGCGCCTGCTTGCCGCTTGCGCGTTCCGGGAGCGGCGCAACGTGGGGGGGCGGCGCAGCGCCGGCTCCAAGAGACTAAGGGCTGTCTCGAATGGCAAAAGGCACCGTCAAGTGGTTCAACACCGAGAAGGGCTACGGATTCATCCAGCCCTCGGACGGCGGTAAGGACATTTTCGTGCACATCACCGCGGTCCAGGCCGCGGGACTCCAGACGCTGAAGGACAACCAGCCGATCGAGTACGAGCTCATCGACGGCCGCGACGGCCGCAAGAGCGCGGGCGACCTCAAGGTCTGACGCCCGCCCGGCCCGGGGACTTGCCGGGCCGCCCGCATCGCCGCTAGCCTGCGGCGATGCACACGTCCGTCGCGCCCGACGTCGAGACCTTCATCGCCCGCTGGCGCGACGCCGACGCCCCCGAGCGCGCCTGCCTGCCCCTGGCAGGCGCGCGCGGATTGCGACCGTCGGGCGAGCGGAGAGTCCCTTCGCCTCCGCGCGCGCTCCGGCGAACGCCCCGGCCGAAGCAGTGCTTCGGCTTGACGGGGCGAAGGCTCGCGGGCCAGGCGCCCGCTTCCTCGTGCGCCCTCCATATTTGCCGAGGACGTCCGCCTCATCCCGGGCATCGCCCACCGCTTCCGCCGCGCCCGCACCGAGGCCGTGCGCCCGCTCCTCGAAACCCTCGCCGCCCTCGGCCATGCCCGCATGACCGAGGGCGGCCCCTACGCCGCCTGACGCGGGGGGCGCGTTAACCCCTGATACCCGACTGTTTTCCTATGCATATGCGTCGTGCATGCCCCGTGCATGCCTCGTGCACAGCACGGCGGGCCCTTAACCCTTGATTTCGCCCGCAATCACTTGCGCAGCCCCAGCTGGTCGCGCAGGATCCTCGGCTTCACCTCCTCAACCGCGCCGGGGGCAAGTTCGCCGAGCTGGAACGGGCCGTAGGAGATGCGGATCAGCCGGTTGACCGTCAGCCCTGCCGCCGCGAGCGCCCGGCGCACCTCGCGGTTGCGGCCCTCGCGCAGCCCGACCGTCAGCCAGACATTGGCGCCCTGCTGGCGGTCGACCTCGACCGTCATCGGCGCGAACCGCTCGCCCCCGAGCACCAGCCCCTTGCGCAACGGCGCCAGCGCCGCCTCGTCCGGCGCGCCGCGGGCGCGCACCCGATAGCGCCGCAGCCAGCCGGTCGAGGGCAGCTCCAGCCGCCGCTGGAGCGCGCCGTCGTTGGTCAGGAGCAGCAGCCCCTCCGAGGCGAGGTCGAGCCGCCCGACGCTGACCACGCGCGGCATGTCGCTGGGAAGG
>NZ_JAGOID010000180.1 GCF_017995835.1 Amaricoccus sp. | reverse complement strand
GTGCCGGCGTAGCTCAGTTGGTTAGAGCGCCTGATTGTGGATCAGGAGGTCCCCCGTTCAAGCCGGGGCGCTGGTACCAACAATCCCCCCTGAAATCCCGCCGCCGACGCGCGTCGCGACCCACCCGGGGACGGCCCCGGCGCCGTCCGGGACGCAAGGCCCGGCGTTCACCATCCTTCCGATTGCCCGCGCCTTTCGGCCGACGCCCGCGCGCCGTGCTGGAAATCCGGCGCGACATAGCGGAGAGTTCCCGCAAGCAGGAACGACCAAGGGGGAAATGTCATGACGCGAGCCATCGCGATACTCGGGGCATCGAACACCGGCAAGTCGACGCTGGTCGATCGCATCCGCGCGCTCGAAGGCAAGCCACCGGCTCCCGCCGGCCCGGGCGAGCTTCGCGTCGCGAGCCTCACCCATCTCGGCGAGGACTGGCAGGCGATCGACACGCCGGGGTCGATCGAATTCCTCTCGGTCGCCGCCGATGCCCTGCTCGCGGCCGACGCCGCCGTGATCTGCGTCTCGCCGGATCCGGACGCCGCCGTGCTCGCCGCGCCCTACCTCCGGCTGGTGGAGCGGTCCGGAACGCCGGCCCTTGTTTTCGTGAACCGCATGGACGAGGCGGTCGGCCGTTTGCGCGACGTGGTCGCCGCGCTCCAGGACTACACGCCGCGGCCGATCGTGCTGCGCCAGGTGCCGATCCGCCGCGACGGGCATGTGGTCGGCGCCGTCGATCTCGTCTCGGAACGGGCCTGGGCCTATCGCGAGGGCGAACCCTCTCGCCTGATCGAGATCCCGAAGGAAGTGACCGAGCGCGAGCGCGAGGCGCGCGGCGACCTGCTCGAACATCTTTCGAGCTTCGACGACCATCTGCTGGAGGAGTTGATCGAGGACCAGACGCCGCCGAGCGCCGAGGTCTATGCGATCTGCGCCCAGGTGCTCGGCGCTCGGACGGCCATGCCGGCGCTGATCGGCTCGGCCGCGCATGGCAATGGCATCACGCGGCTGATGAAGGCGCTGCGCCACGAGGCGCCCGGACCGGCCGCGCTCAGGGACCGGCTGCGCGAACAGGCCGGGCTCGACGCCGCGCCCAGCGCCGTCGTCTTCAGCGGCGCGCATCGCAAGCATCTCGGCCGCGCGCTCCTGCTGCGCGCGCTGGAACCGCTGCCCGCCAACCGGCCGCTCGGCGGGCGGGCGCCGGGGCAGTTCGGTTGCGCCGATCCGCGCGACGGGCGCCATCTCGACGCCGCGGCCGACGGCGAGATCGTCTCGCTCGTCAAGGCCGACCACCTGACGCCGGGCCTGCTCGTCACCGGGGCGGGCACCTTCCCCGCCCCCGCCTGGCACCGCGCACCGCGGCCGCAGACCCGGCGCATCCTCGAGCCGATGACCGAGCGCGAAGGCGTCAAGCTCTCGGGCGCGCTCGCCACCCTCGCCGAGACCGATGGCGCGCTCCGCGTCGGGCAGGATCCGGTGACCGGCGCCGCCCTGATCGGCATCCAGGGGCCGCTGCATCTGCGCGTCCTGCGCCAGCGCCTGAAGGAGACCTTCGGGTTGGAGGCCCGCGACAGCGTGCCGCCGCCCGCCTATCGCGAGACCGTCACGCGCCCCCACGACCAGGCCTATCGCCACAAGAAGCAGACGGGCGGCGCCGGCCAGTTCGCCGATGTCAAGCTGACCGTCGCGCCCGGCGCCCGCGGCGCGGGCTTCGTCTTCTCGGAATTGGTCAAAGGCGGCGCCGTGCCCCGCAACTACATCCCCGCCGTCGAACAGGGTGCGCGCGACGCGATGGAGCGCGGGCCGCTCGGCTTTCCGGTGATCGACGTGGCCGTGGTGCTGACCGACGGGCTGCATCACGCGGTCGACAGTTCCGAAATGGCCTTCCGCATCGCCGGCCGCCGCGCCGTTGGCGAGGCTCTGCGCGAGGCGGCGCCGGTATTGCTGCAACCGGTGTTCAAGGTGGCGATCCACGCGCCGGCGGCCTTTACCGGGGCGATCTCGCCCATCGTCTCGGCGCATCTCGGCCAGGTTCTCGGCTTCGACGCCGACCCCGATGCCAAGGGCTGGGAGGTCTTCGCCGCCCTGATCCCGGGCGCCGCGCTCGCCGACCTCGCGAACGACATTCGCGCGGCAACCCAGGGTGTCGGTTCGTTCGAGGCGGCTTTCGATCATTATGAGGAGTTGCACGGCAAGGCGGCCGAACGCATCGTGCAGGATCACGCGCGCGAGCCGGCCTGAGGCAAGCCAAGACCCGCCACCCCGCCGACCGATTTCCATGTCGGGACCAAGCCCTTCTGCGCCGTGCGGTTCCCCGACCATCGCGCTTGACCCTCCGCCGCGGCGGCGCGCGGGGCGCTGCTCGCGCATTTCCGCGCCGGCTGACCGGTCAGGCCGCTGGCGGTGTTCCCATCGGCCGCGACTTGGGCTAGAGCGGGCCGCGCAGCGAAAGGGAGACACGCGGGTGACCGAACGGCGGAACGGCCTGACCTACGCGGACGCGGGCGTCGACATCGACGCGGGGAACGCCCTCGTGGAACGGATCAAGCCGGTCGCCCGGCGCACGGACCGGCCCGGGGTCATGGCGGGCCTCGGCGGCTTCGGCGCGCTCTTCGACCTGCGCGCGGCGGGGTTTCAGGATCCGATCCTCGTCGCCGCGACGGACGGCGTCGGTACCAAGCTGCGCGTCGCGATCGAGAGCGGGCGACTCGGGACGGTCGGTATCGACCTCGTCGCCATGTGCGTCAACGACCTCGTCTGTCAGGGCGCGGCGCCGCTGTTCTTTCTGGACTATTTCGCCACCGGCAAGCTCGAGGTCGCCGAGGCGGCGGCCGTCATCGCCGGCATCGGCGAGGGCTGCGCCCTCGCCGGCGCGGCGCTCGTCGGCGGCGAAACCGCCGAGATGCCGGGCATGTACGCCGACGGCGACTTCGACCTCGCCGGCTTCGCCGTCGGCGCGATGGAACGCGGCCAGGGACTGCCCCGCGACGTGGCGGCCGGCGATGTCCTCATCGGCCTCGCTTCGAGCGGCGTGCATTCCAACGGCTACAGCCTCGTGCGCCGCGTGGTCGCGCAAAGCGGTCTCGGCTGGGACGCGCCCTCGCCCTTCGGTCCCGGCACGCTCGGCGAGGCGCTGCTGGCGCCGACACGCATCTATGTCCGCCCCCTGCTCGACGCCATCGCCGCGGGCGGCGTGCACGGGCTGGCCCATATCACCGGCGGCGGCCTGACCGAGAACACGCCGCGGATGCTGCCCGATGGTCTGGGCGCCGAGATCGACCTCGGCGCCTGGGACCTTCCGCCGGTCTTTCGCTGGCTCCGGACCGAGGCCGGCATCGCCCCGGCGGAAATGCTGAAGACCTTCAATTGCGGCGTCGGCCTCGTCCTCGCGGTCGCGCCGGACCGGGCCGGGGACATCGCCGCCCTTCTCGCCGCCGCGGGCGAGACGGTCACGACCATCGGTCGCATCGTCCCCGGGGCCGGCGTCCGCTTTTCGGGCGATCTGTGAGCCCCGGCATGGCGCGCCGCCGCGTGGCCATCCTGATCTCGGGTGGCGGCTCGAACATGGTGG
>NZ_JAGOID010000179.1 GCF_017995835.1 Amaricoccus sp. | reverse complement strand
CACCGACGTGATGGGCGACCTCGCCTTCACCGATATGCTCGACAAGTGCGTCAAGCTCGGCGTCGAGGGCATCGAGATGACCGGCGGCGGCTGGTCGAAGGGCCCGCACTTCCGCGCCGACGCACTGCTCGCCGACAAGGGCAAGCTGAAGGCGGCACTGAAGGAGATCGAGGCCCGCGGCCTCGAGATCGCCGCCTTGAACTGCTCGGCCAACCCCCTCGATCCCGGCCCGATGGGCGAGCGCCACCGCAAGGAGATGGAGGAGACCGTCCGCCTCGCCGGCGAGATCGGCGCCAAGACCATCGTCACCATGTCGGGCCTGCCCGCCGCGGCCCCCGGCGACACCGTGCCGAACTGGCTCGTCTACACCAAGAGCTGGCCCGACGAGATGCCCGAGCGCGATCGCTACCAGTGGGAGGACTGCGCCTTCCCGTTCTGGGAGAAGATGGTCAAGCTCGCGACCGAGGTCGGCGTCGAGAAGTACGCGCTCGAAAACTTCTCGGCGATGCTGGTCTGGAACCCGGAGACCCTGTTCCGCCTCCGCAACGCCGTCAGCGACAAGATCGGCATGAACCTCGACCCCAGCCACCTGATGTGGATGGGCGCCGACCCCATCGCCTCGGCCCGGGCCCTCGGTTCGGCGATCCACCATTGCCACGGCAAGGACACCCGCATCGAGCGCGGCCTCGCCGACGTCAACGGCCTCCTCGAGCTCAAAGACGTCACCGACGTCGCCAACCGCTCGTGGAACTACGTCGCCGTCGGCGCCGGGCGGGATCTCCAGTGGTGGAAGGAGTTCTTCTCCGTCGTCCGCATGGTCGGCTACAACGGCTGGGTCAGCCTCGAGATGGAAGACTTCACCATGTCGACCGAGGCTGGCATCCAGTCCTCGATCGACGCGCTGCAGGCCACGATCAGCCGCTGAGGAGCCTGGGCGGTGTACAAGTTCATCATCACGATCGAGCTCGAACCCGGCACGCGGGACGAAATCCTCGCCCGCGCGCCCGCGCGCCCGCGGCGCAGGCGGCGACGCGGGCGGAGCCGGGGTGCATCGCCTACGACTTCTACACCTGCACCGACGACCCGGACCGGCTGGTGTTCGTCGAGTCGTGGACCTCGAAGGAGGCCCACGACTTCCACATGCAGCAGCAGCACACCAAGGACTGGATCGCCTTCCACGAGCCGAAGAACCGCAGCCTCCTGTTCGAGACGATCAATGCTGAGTCTTGAGACCCTTCCCGTCACCGTCACCTGCGCCCCCTGCTGCTGGGGCGTGGACGACGTCAGGAACCCGCACCTGCCCCCGTGGGAGCGGGTGCTCGACGAGGCCGCCGCCGCCGGCTTCGGCGGCCTCGAACTCGGCCCCTACGGCTACATGCCGCTCGACGTGTCCCGCGTCGGCGCGGCTCTCGACGCCCGGTCCTTGCGCATCGTTGCCGGCACGATATTCGACGACCTCGTCGACCCGGCGAACCGCGAGAACCTTCTGCGCCAGACCGACGAGATCTGCGCCTTCGTCACTGCGCTGCCACGGCCGCGCTCGCATCCCGGCCAGCGCTACCCGGCCCCCTACCTGACCGTGATGGACTGGGGCCACGACGAGCGGGACTATGCCGCCGGCCACTCCGGCCGCGCCCCGCGTCTCGACCCCGCCGCATGGGCTGACATGGTCTCCAGCATCCGCGCCATTGCCGCGCTCGCCCGCGACCGCTACGGCGTGCGCGCCGTCATCCACCCGCACGCCGGCGGCTACATCGAGTTCGCCGACGAGCTCGACCGCATCGCGTCCGACGTGTCGCCCGATCTCGCCGGCCTCTGCCTCGACACCGGCCACATGGACTATTCCGGGATGGACCCGGTCGAGACGATCCGGACCTATGCCGACCGGCTCGACTACATCCACTTCAAGGACATCGACGCGGCGAAATACGCCGACGTCATGTCCCGCCGCATCCGATTCTTCGAGGCCTGCGCCGAGGGCGTCATGTGCCCGATCGGCCGCGGGCGCATCGACTACCCCGCCATCCACCGGCTCCTCGGCGAGATCGGCTATGGCGGCTTCATCACCATCGAGCAGGAACGCGACCCGCGCAACGCGGGCGGCAGCCTTGCGGACCTGACCGCGAGCCGGGACTTCCTGCGGGCGCAGGGCTTCTGAGGGGGACGACATGGCCAAGACGCTGGACCTCATCACCATCGGCCGGTCTTCGGTCGACCTGTACGGCGACCAGATCGGCGGCCGGCTGGAGGACATGGGGAGCTTCTCGAAGTACATCGGGGGCTCGCCGACCAACATCGCCTGCGGCACCGCGCGGCTTGGGCTCAAGTCCGCCGTGATCACCGGCGTCGGCGACGAGCACATGGGCCGCTTCATCGTCGAGCAGCTGGCGCGCGAGGGGGTCGACACCCGCGGCGTCAAGGTCGATCCCGACCGGCTGACCGCGCTGGTCCTCCTCGGCATCCGCGACGACGAGCGCTTCCCGCTGATTTTCTACCGCACCGACTGCGCCGACATGGGCCTGACCGAGGCCGACATCGACGAGGGCTTCATCGCCGAGGCCCGCGCCGTCCTCGCCACCGGCACCCACCTCAGCCACCAGGCGACCGAGGCGGCGGTGCTGAAGGCGCTGGAGCTCGCGAAGAAGCACGGCGCCCGCACCGCCCTCGACATAGACTATCGCCCGAACCTCTGGGGCGTCGCCGGCCACGGCGAGGGCGAGAGCCGCTTTGTCGCGAGCGCCGAGGTGACGCGGAAGCTCCAGTCGACGCTCTCCCTCTTCGACCTCATCGTCGGCACCGAGGAGGAGTTCCACATCGCCGGCGGCTCGACCGACACGCTCGAGGCGCTCCGCGCCGTCCGCGCCGTCTCCGACGCGACGCTGATCTGCAAGCGCGGCGCCCGCGGCGCCTCGGCCTTCGAGGGCACGATCCCGGCCTCCCTCGACGACGGCCAGACCGGCCCCGGCTTCCCGATCGAGGTCTTCAACGTCCTCGGCGCCGGCGACGGCTTCTTCTCCGGCCTCCTCCGAGGCTGGCTGACAGACCAGGACTGGCCGACGAGCCTCAAGTTTGCCAACGCCTGCGGCGCCTTCGCCGTCTCGCGCCACGGCTGCACCCCGGCCTATCCGTCGCTCACCGAACTCGACTTCTTCCTCAGCCGCGGAGTCGTCCGCCCCGACCTCCGCAACGACGTGGCCCTCGAGCAGGTCCACTGGGCGACCAACCGCCAGCGCGAGCATGGCGGCGACTGGTCGGAGATGCGCGTCTTCGCCTTCGACCACCGCATGCAGCTCGAGGAGATGGAGGGCGCCACCCCGAAGAAGATCGGCGCCTTCAAGGAGCTCTGCCTCGCCGCGGCGCTGCGGGTGGCCGACGGCCGCCCCGGCTACGGCATCCTCTGCGACAACCGCCTCGGCCGGGCGACGCTGCATGCGGCCTCGGGCTCGGGCCTGTGGGTCGGCCGGCCCTGCGAGTGGCCGGGCGCGCGCCCGCTGACCCTCGAGCCCGAGCTCGGGCTCGACTTCGGCGGCCTCAACGAGTGGGCGCGCGAGGATGTGGTCAAGGTGCTCTGCTTCTGCCACCCCGACGACACGCCCGAGA
>NZ_JAGOID010000089.1 GCF_017995835.1 Amaricoccus sp. | reverse complement strand
ATGCGCGGGTGGCGCGCGTCGAGGCACGGGGCGGCGGCTGGGACTGGCTGGCCGGGGCGCTGGCCGATGCGGCGGGCCCCGCATGAACCGGGCGGCAGCAACGGAAGCCTTCCTCGCTGATGCGGGCTGGGCGGGGGCGGCGCGCGCCCCGCTTGCCGGGGACGCCTCGGCGCGGTCCTACGTGCGGCTGGCGCGTGGGGCGGAGCGGGCGATGCTGATGGACGTGCCGCCCGAGAGCGGGCTCGCCGTCGCGCCGTTTCTCGCGGTGACGGACTGGCTGCGCGGGCTCGGGCTGAGCGCGCCGGAGATCTACACGGCCGATCGGGCGGCGGGGCTCGTGCTGCTCGAGGACCTCGGCGACGAGCTGTTCCTGCGGCTGGCGGCCGAGCCCGGGCGCGAGGCGGGGCTCTATGCGGCGGCGGTGGACCTGCTGGCGTTCCTCCAGTCCGCGCCGCCGCCGCAGCCGACCGGAGACTGGACCCCGCCGCCCTACGATCGGGCGGTGCTCCTGCGCGAGATGCGTCTCGTCCACGAGTGGTACCTGCCGATGCGCACCGGCCGGCCGACGCCGCCGGACCTCGCGGCGGAGTTCGACGCGCGCGTCGAGGCGGTCGTCGCCATCGCCGAGGCGGAGCCGCCGACCGTGGTCCTGCGCGACTACCATGCCGAGAACCTGCTCTGGCTACCAGAGCGGGGGGGCCATGCCCGGGTCGGGCTGCTCGACTACCAGGACCTGCTGATCGGGACGCCGGCCTACGACCTCGTGTCGCTGCTCGGGGACGCGCGGCGCGACCTCGGGCCGGGGCTCGCCGCGGCGATGACGGCGCGCTATCTCGACCGCACCGGGCGCGAGCCGGCGGGCTTCGCCCGCAGCGCGGCGGCGCTCGGGGCGCAGCGCAACCTCAAGATCCTCGGGCTCTTCGTCCGGCTCGCCGAGCGGGACGGCAAGCGCGGCTACCTGCGACACCTCCCGCGGGTCTGGCAGGGCCTGACCCGCGACCTTCGCCATCCGGACCTCGCGCCCGTCGCCGCCTTCGTGGCCGCGCACGTGCCGCCGCCGGCGTCATGATTCCCGCCGCCGCGATGATCTTCGCCGCCGGCCTCGGCACCCGCATGGGGGCGCTGACCCGCGACCGGCCGAAGCCGCTGATCCGGGTCGGCGACCGGACCCTGCTCGACCACGCGCTCGATCTGGTGCGGGAGGCCGGCGTCCGTTGCATCGTCGTCAACGCCCATGCCCATGCCGGGCAGGTCGAGGCGCACCTCGCCCGCGTCGCGCCCGAGGCGGCGGTGTCTTTCGAATCCGTGCTGCTCGAAACCGGCGGCGGGCTGAAGGCGGCGCTGCCGCTGCTCGGACCCGGGCCGGTGCTGACGCTCAACGCCGACATGATCTGGCGGGGGCCGAACCCGGGGGCGGCGCTCGCCGCCGCCTGGGATCCGGCGCGGATGTCGGCACTGCTCGCGGTCGTGCCGCGCAAGGCCGCGATCGGCCATGGCGGCGCCGGCGATTTCACCCTCGGGGCGGACGGCAGGCTCGCCCGCCGCGGGGCGGCGGAGACGGCCCCGTTCGTCTTTGCGGGAGCGCAGATCATCGACCCGGTGGCGCTCGACGACATGGAGCCGGGGGCGTTCTCGCTCAACCGCGTCTGGGACAGGCTCCTCGCCAGGGGTCGGCTCCATGGCGTCGTCTGGCTGGGGCGCTGGGTCGACGTGGGGCGGCCCGAGGGCATTGCGCTCGCCGAGGCGGAGCTCGGACGGTGACGTTGTGGCACTGCGACGCGCCGGGCCGAGGCCGGCCATGGTGACCCTGTTCCCGCCCTGCCCCGGGCCGCGCGTCTTCGGCCTGCCGCCGGGGGCGGACGTGTGCCGGGCACTGGTCGCCGGAATCGACGCCCGGCTCGGCGACGCGCCGCCGGAGGCGCTCGCTCGCGTCGAGATCTGGACCAACACCCGCCGCGCCCGTCGGGCGCTGCTCGCCGCCTTTGCGAACGGCCCGCCGCGGCTCCTGCCGCGGATCCGGGTGGTGGCGGATCTCGCCGACGCCGCGGCCGCACCCGCGGGGCTCGCGCCGAACGATGTGCCGCCGGCGGCCTCGGCGCTGGCCCGGCGGCTCGATCTCGCGCGGCTCGTGCGGGCGCTTCTCGCTGCGGAACCCGGCCTTGCCCCGGCCCGCGCGGCGTTCGACCTTGCCGACCGTCTCGCCGATCTGGTCGACGAGATGGAGGGCGAGGGCCTGCCGGCCGGCGCGCTGCGCGGGATCGACGCCGGCGAGCATGCGCTGCACTGGCAGCGGAGCCTCGGCTTCCTCGGGATCCTCGAAGGCTATGTCGCGGCCGACCCCGCCGCCGAGGTTCAGGGACGGATGCGCGCGGTCGCCGACGCGCTGGCGCGTCGCTGGGCGGACGATCCGCCGCAGCACCCGGTGATCGTCGCGGGCTCGACCGGCTCGCGCGGGCCGACGCGGGCCTTCATGGCGGCGGTGGCGCGGCTGCCGCAGGGGGCGCTGGTGCTGCCGGGCTTCGACGCGACGACGCCGCGGGCGGTCTGGGACAGGCTCGGCGCCGGCGACGCGGGCGCGGAGGACCATCCGCAGGCGGGCTTCCGCCGGCTCGCGGACGCGCTCGGCTTCGCGCCCGGCGACGTCGCGCCCTGGGACGCGAGCCCACCGCCGACGCCGGCGCGCAACCGGCTGGTGGCGCTGGCGATGCGCCCGGCGCCGGTGACCGGCCAGTGGCGCGCCGAGGGGGCGGCGCTGGTCGGCGAACTCGCCGACGCGCTCGGGGGCGTGACCTGGATCGAGGCGGCGGACCCGCGGGCCGAGGCGCGGACGCTCGCCTTCCTGCTGCGGGAGGCGGCCGAGCGCGGCGAGCGGGCGGCGCTCGTCACCCCGGATCGCGCGCTGGCGCGGCGGGTGGGCGCCGAACTCGGCCGCTGGGGCATCCGTCCCGACGACAGCGCCGGGCGGCCGCTCGCGCTGACGCCGCCCGGCATCCTGCTGCGCCAGCTTGCGGCGCTCGCGGGGGCGCCGCTGACCCCGGCGGCGCTGCTCGCCATCCTTGCCCACCCGCTGACGGCGAGCGGCGGCGGCGACCGCGCCGGCCACCGCCGGCTGGCGGCGCGGCTGGAGCTGCGGAAGCTGCGCGGCGGCCCGCCGGAGATCGACTGGTCCGACCTCGCCGCGTGGGCGGCGGAGACCGGGCCCGAGGCCGCCGCCTGGATCGCCTGGATCGAGGCCGGTCTGGCGCCGGTGACGCAGGACGGCGGCGGACGCACGCTTGCGGAGCGGACGGCGCGGCTGCGCGCGGCCGCCGAGGCGGTTGCGGCGGGGCCCGCCGGCGGCGGCGCCCACGCGCTGTGGGACAAGGCCGCGGGCATCGAGGCGCGGGCAATCCTCGACGGGCTCGAAGCCGCGGCGACGTCGTTCGGGCCGATCGCGGCGGAAGATTTCCGCGCCCTCCTCGCCACGCTCTCGAACGGACGCGACGTGCCGGAGGAGGCGGTCGTCACCCATCCCGGCGTGGCGATCTGGGGCACGCTGGAGGCGCGGGTGCAGAGCGCCGACCTCACGCTCCTCGCCGGGCTCAACGAAGGCGTCTGGCCGCGCCTGCCCGCCGCCGACGCCTGGCTCAGCCGACCGATGCGCCGGGCGCTGGGCCTGCCGAGCCCGGAGCGGGTGATCGGCCTCGCCGCGCACGATTTCCAGCAGGCCGCCGCCGCCGGGCGGATCGTTCTCTCACGCGCCAGCCGCGACGCCGAGGGGCCGACCGTGCCGTCGCGCTGGCTGCTGCGGCTCGAGAACCTCCTCGGCGGCCTCGGCGCGGCGGGAACCGAGGCGCTCGCCGCGGCGCGGGCGCGCGGCGACGCCGCGCTCGGCCTCGCGGCGCTCCTTGACCGGCCCGACGCCGCCGCCGTCCCGGCCGGCCGGCCGTGTCCTCGGCCGCCCGCGGCGGCGCGCCCGTCGTCGCTGTCGGTGACGGACCTCGATGCGCTGGTGCGCGATCCCTACGCGGTCTATGCGCGGCGGATCCTGCGGCTGAAGCCCCTCGACCCGCTCGGCCGGGCCCCGGACGCGCTGGAGCGCGGCTCGGCGATCCACGGCGCGCTGGAGGCGTTCCTCGCCGCGACCGAAACCGGCCTGCCCGCCGATCCGCGCGCGGCCTGGGACGCCGCCTGCGCCGCGGCGCTGGCCGCCGCCGCACCCTGGCCGGCGGTGCGCGCCGCCTGGGCCGCGCGGCTCGCCCGCGCCGCCGACTGGTTCCTCGCCGGCGAAGCCGAGCGGCGCGGTCGCGCCGATCCCTGCGTCCGCGAACTGCGCGGAACCCGCGCCCTCGACGGCACGCCGCTGCCCTTCGCCGTCGTCGCCAAGGCCGACCGCATCGACCGCGACGCCGGGGGGGCCTATGCGATCTACGACTACAAGTCCGGCGGCCTGCCCGCGAAATCCGATCTCGCCTACCACCTGCAACTCCACGTCGAGGCGGCGATCGCCGAAGCGGGCGGCTTCCCCGGGCTGCCGCCCGGCCCGGCGGCGCATCTGGAGCTGCTCGGCGTCGGCACGCGGCGCGCGCAGGGCATCGACCCGGACCCGGCGTTCCTGGACCGCCTCGCGGGGCTCGTCGGCTGGTTCCAGGACGAGGCCTCCGGCTTCGTCGCGCGGCTCCGGCCCGGCCTGATCGGCTTTCCCGGCGACTACGACCACCTCGCCCGCCGCGGCGAATGGGCGGACGGCGACGAACCCGCCGTCGAGGACGTCGGATGAACGAGGCGACGCTGGCGCAGATTCTCGCGGCGCGGCCGCAGGCGTCGAGCTGGGTCTCGGCCAACGCCGGCTCGGGCAAGACCCGGGTGCTGACCGACCGGGTGGCGCGCCTGCTGCTCGCCGGGGCCGAGCCGGGCCGCATCCTCTGCCTCACCTACACCAAGGCCGCCGCCGCGGAGATGCAGACGCGGCTCTTCCGCACCCTCGGGGCCTGGGCGATGCTGCCCGAGGGCGACCTCCGCGCCGCGCTGACCGACGTCGGCGAGCCCGGCGACGCGCTCGCCGCGGACCGGCTCGAGCACGCCCGGACCCTGTTCGCCCGCGCGCTGGAGACCCCGGGCGGGCTCAAGATCCAGACCATCCACGCCTTCTGCGACGGCCTCCTGCGCCGCTTCCCGCTCGAGGCCGGCGTGCCGCCGGGCTTCGCGGTGCTGGAGGACCGGCAGGCGCGGGCGCTCAGGGCCGAGACCCTCGACGCGCTCGCCGCGGCCGGCGCGCCCGAGTTCGTGGCGCTCGCCCCCTGGCTCACCCGGGACGACCTCGACCCGCTCCTCGCCGAGATCGGCCACCGCCGGACCGCCTTCGCAGCCCCCTTCGACCGCGACGCCCTCGCCCGCGCCTTCGGCGTCGACGCCGACCATCCGACGCCGCCGCTCGACCTCTCCGCGACCGAGCTTTCCGTGCTGCGCGCCGTGGTCGCCGTCGCCGGCGCCAGCGGTCCTGCCGACGGCAAGGTCGCCGCGGCGCTGGCCGAGGCGCTCGCCGTCGCCGACCCCGCGACCCGCCAGGAGCTTCTCGAGGTCGCGCTGCTCAACCAGTCGGGCGCCGAGGCCTTCCAGCCGCGCGGCCGGTTCCCGACCAAGGGCCTGCGCGGCGCCAATCCGGCGCTCTTCGCCGACGCCGACGCGATCGCCGTCCGCGTCGCCGACGAAAGGGTCCGCCGCCTCGCCCGGGCGGGCTTCGAGAAGTCCGTCGCACTCAACCGCTTCGCCCGGGTCTGGCTCGCCGCGCTCGCGGAGCGCAAGGCGGCGCGCGGGCTGCTCGACTTCGACGATCTTGTCGACCGCGCCGCCGGGCTGCTCTCGCGGCCGGACGTCGCCGCCTGGGTGCTGTGGCGGCTCGATGGCGGACTCGACCACGTGCTCGTCGACGAGGCCCAGGACACCAGCCCGGCCCAGTGGCGGGTCATCGAGGCGGTCTCGGGCGAGTTCTTCGCCGGCCATGGCGCGCGTGTCGACGCCCGGCGCACCATCTTCGTCGTCGGCGACGAGAAGCAGTCGATCTACAGTTTCCAGGGCGCGGATCCGGCCGCCTTCGGGGCCATGCGCGATCGCTTCGCCCGGATGCTCGACGACATGGGCGACGCGCTCGCCCGGTGCGACCTCCTGTGGTCGTTCCGCTCGGCGCAACCGATCCTCGGCGTCGTCGACGCCACCTTCGCCGGCCCCGCCGGCGCCGGTCTCGCCCGCGCCCGCCACGAGCCGATCGCGCCCGACGCCCCGGGTCGCGTCGAACTCTGGCCGTTCCTGCCCAGGCCGGAGCGGGTCGACGAGGGCCCCTGGCACAGCCCCGCGCTCCCCCCCGCGCCGGAGGATCCGGTCGAGGCGCTGGCCCGCCGCATCGCGTCGACGATCCGCGGCTGGCTCGCCGCGCGTCGGGCGCTGCCGGGCACGAACCGGCCGATCGCGCCCGGCGACGTCACCATCCTCGTCCAGCGCCGCGGCGCGGTCTTCGATGCGGTGATCCGGGCGCTGAAGCGCGCCGACGTCCCGGTCGCGGGCGCCGACCTGCTCCGCGTCGGGGCCGAGCTCGCCGTGCGCGACCTGCTCGCGGCCTTGCGGGTGGTCGCCACCGAGGCGGACGACCTCTCGCTCGCGGCGTTGCTGCGCAGCCCGCTCGGCGGCATGTCCGAGGCCGGGCTCTTCCGCCTCGCCCACGCCCGGACCGGGCCGCTCTGGCGTGCGCTTGAGGCTGACCCGGACGCGCTGCCGATCCGCGAGGCGCTTGCCGACCTCCGCGCGCAGGCCGATTTCCTGCGGCCGTTCGAGCTCCTGCAACGTCTCCTCGTCCGCCACGACGCGAGGCGGCTGCTGGTCGCCCGGCTCGGAACCGAGGCGGAGGACGGCATCGACGCGCTCCTCGACCAGGCGCTCGCCTACGAGCAGGTCGAACCGCCGAGCCTGACCGGCTTCCTCGCCTTCATGGACCGCGAGGAAGTGGCGGTGAAGCGGCGGATGGACGAGGCCGCCGACCAGGTGCGGGTGATGACCGTCCACGGCGCCAAGGGGCTGGAGAGCGAGATCGTGATCCTCCCCGACACCGCCGCCCGGCAGGAATCGGGAGGGCTGCTTCCGCAGGTGCTGCGGCTCGGCGGCGAGGGCGGCGGGTTCGCCGGCTGGCGGGTGAACAAGGACGAGGCGCCGCGCGTGATCGCCGACGCCGAGGCGCGGCGCAAGGCCGACGCGGCGGCCGAGAACAACCGCCTGCTCTACGTCGCGCTGACCCGCGCCCGCACCTGGCTCATCGTCGCCGGGGCAGGCGCGGTCGGTCCGGACAGCTGGCACGCGCTGGTCCGCGACGGGATGACCCGCGCCGGCGCCGCGGACGAGCCGAGCCCCGACGGACCGGCGCTCGTCCTGTCGCACCGCTGGAGCGGCGGTCCCGCCGCCGGCGCCCCGGCGCCCCGCCGCGGGCCGGAGGCGGCGCTGCCCGACTGGGCGCGGCGCCGGCCCCCGCCGCCGGCGACGGCGCCGCCCTCCGTTTCGCCGTCGGGCCTCGGCGGCGCCCATGCGCTGCCCGGCGAGGGCCTCGACGAGGCGGTAGCACTCGCGCGCGGTTCGGCGCTGCACCTGCTGCTGGAGGCGCTGCCGGGGCGGCCACAGGCCGAATGGCCGGCGCTCGCCGCGCGGCTCGCGCCCTCCGCCGGGGCGGACGTTCTGGAGGAGGCCTCGGCGCTCGTCGCCGACCCGGCGCTCGCGTTCCTGTTCGGGCCGGACGCGCTCGCCGAGGTCGACGTCTCCGCGCCGCTGGCGGCGCTGGGCGGCGCGCGGATGCTCGGGCGGATCGACCGGCTCGTCGTCGCCCCCGACCATGTGCTCGCCGTCGACTTCAAGTCGAACCGGGTCGAGCCCGCCGCGCCGGAGGCGACGCCCGAGGCGATCCTGCGCCAGATGGGCGCCTATGCCGCCGCGCTCGCCGCGATCTGGCCGGGCCGCCGGGTCGAAACCGCCGTGCTCTGGACCCGCTCGCGTCGGCTCGTGCGCCTGCCCTCGGGGCTCGTCGCCGCCGCGCTGGACCGGGCCCGGTCCGGGCTGCCGGGCGTGATGGTCGCCGAGCCCCGCCTTGACCCGGGCGGGGGGGCTTCATAGGTTCCTCCCCAACCTGTCACGAGGAGGCCATTCGAATGGCGACGATCAAGGTCACGGACAAGACCTTCCAGGACGACGTCCTCGGGTCCGATGTCCCGGTCCTGGTGGATTTCTGGGCGGAGTGGTGCGGCCCCTGCAAGATGATCGGCCCGGCCCTCGAGGAGCTGGCCGCGGAGTACGATGGCCGCATCAAGATCGCCAAGGTCAACGTGGACGAGAACCCGGCCCTGCCGGCGCAGTTCGGCGTCCGCGGCATCCCGGCGCTCTTCATGTTCAAGGGCGGCGAGGTGGTGTCCCACCGCACCGGCGCCACCCCCAAGGCGAACCTGAAGGGCTGGATCGACGAAACCGTCTGATCTCCGGGGGCGCCCCGCCATGCCGGCCCCGCTGCGGGGCCGGCATCCTGGCCCCCCGCGGCGCGAGCCGGTCCCGCTTGCGGGCGGACGGGGTTGCGACTAGGGTCTCGCCGCTCCCTTCCGGCTCCGAGGCAGGCCCATGTACCGAGGCTCCATCCCAGCGCTCATCACTCCCTTCGCGGGCGGCAAGGTCGACGAACCCGCTCTGGCCAGGCTCGTGGAATGGCAGATCGCCGAGGGCAGCCACGGGCTCGTGCCGGTGGGCACCACCGGCGAGAGCCCGACGCTGACCCACGAGGAGCACGAGCACGTCATCGAGGTGGTGGTGAAGACCGCTCGCGGGCGTGTGCCGGTGATCGCGGGCGCCGGCTCGAACAACACCGAGGAGGCGATCCGCCTGATGCGCTTTGCCCGCAAGGTCGGCGCGGACGCGGCGCTGGTGGTGACGCCCTACTACAACAAGCCGAGCCAGCGCGGGCTCGTCCGGCACTACAAGGCGCTGCACGACGCGGTCGAGCTGCCGATCATCATCTACAACATTCCCGGGCGGTCGGTGATCGACATGACCCCCGCGACGATGGGCGAGCTGGCGCGGCTGCCGCGCATCGTCGGCGTCAAGGACGCGACCGGCGACGTGACGCGGGTCTCCGACCAGCGGATCGCCTGCGGGCCGGACTTCATCCAGCTTTCCGGCGAGGACGCGAGCGCCCTCGGCTTCAACGCCCATGGCGGGGTCGGCTGCATCTCGGTGGTGGCCAACATCGCGCCCCGGCTCTGCGCGGAGTTCCAGGAGGCGACGCTCGCCGGCGACTACCGCCGCGCGCTGGCGTATCAGGACCGGTTGATGCCGCTCCACCGCGCGGCCTTCGCCGAACCCAATCCCTGCCCGACCAAGTACGCGCTCTCGCTGCTCGGCATGTGCGAGGAAGAGGTGCGCTCGCCGCTGGTGACGATCGAGGAGCCGACCCGCGAAAAGATGCGCGCCGCCCTTCGCCATGCCGGCCTCCTGAGCGAGGTCGCTGCCTGACCCGGCGCCCTCGCCGGGCCTTCCCGCCGACGCTGACCTCGCGTCAGCGCGCCGCCACCTCCTGCCCGCCCTCCGGCAGCTCGACCGCCGAGAGCTTCCACGCATAGCCGTGGCGGCGAAAGACCAGCGCGCCGGCGCCCGTTCCGTCGCGACGCACGACGCGAAAGCCCGACAGCCCGTCGCGGTCGATCGTCATCGCGGCCTCGTCGCCGAAGCCTGCCACCGGCGCGCCGCCCGCCGAAGCCTCGGAGGCGAACATGACCCGCAGCCCCGCCGGCGAAACCAGTCCCTCGACCAGCGGCCCGATCAACGCCGCCCCGAGCGCGACGCCGAGCGCCGCCGCCCCGTCCTGCGTCTCCGCCGCCTCCGCCATCATCGCGGCCGCGAGCTCCGACTTCAGGCTCTCGCGCAGCGCCGGGAAGTCGACATGGGCGGCCAGCGCCTCGGCGTTGCGCGCCTCCGCGGCCGCACGCATCTCGTGCAGCGTCCACCACGGCGAGGCCAGCAGCCAGACCCCCGCCGCCACCAGGAACGCGAACGCCGCCGCCGAAATGGACCCCCCGCGCATGTCGCGCCCCTCTCCCTTGCCCCGATGGCAAGGGTAGCGCGGACGCGCGGCCGGGCGTGAGCGGAGAGGCGTTATCCGGTTAAGACCCCGTCCCGGCTGCGCGCGTCAGGCCGCCTCGGCCGGCGCGGAGACCCAGACCTTCGCCGCGTCGATCCCGGCGTCGGGAAACACCCGCACCTCGCCCGGGATCAGCGGCGTGAAGAGCCGCACGGCGCGGGCGATCCAGTCGACGTCGGTGACGATCGCCACGCGCTCGAAATCGCTCCAGTGCGTCAGCCCGAGCCGCGCGTCGGCCAGCACCGCCCCGGCGGTGTAGTCGAACTCCGGCCCGATCCGGTAGAGCAGCCGGAGCTTCGGCCGCGTCTTCAGCCGCGCCTCGATCAGCGGGCGCAGCGTCTCGGCATAGTCGCGCGCGGTGATCTCGCCCGTGGCGGAGATGCCGAGCACGTCCTCCGGCAGCCCGGCCATCAGCTCGAAGCCCCCCGGCGCGGCCGGCGCGGCGATCCATGCCTGCGCCGCGGCGAGACCGTCGCCCGGGAAATGCCGGATCTCGGCCGAAACGAACAGCCGCGCCACGGCCGGCGCCGCGTCGAGGAGGCGCGAGTCCGAGACGAGGGCGACCTTCTCGACCCGCGCCTGGTGCGTCCGCACGAAGTCGAGATGGGCGAGAAAGCCGGAGAAATCCGCCCAGCCGGGAAAGGTCGGGGCGTTGACGACGAGGTTGATCCGTCCGCCGTCCGCGGCGGCGCGGGCCTCGAAGCGGCGATCGAGCGCGGCGAAGTCGTCGCGGGTCAGCCCGCCGGACGGCTCGAGCACGAGCGCGTGCCGGGCGGGATCGTCGGTGATCTTCAGCATCGCGGGCCTCCCTGCGAACTCCCGGCGGCGCCGGCTGGACAGGCCGCGCCGCCGGGAATACATGCGGACGGCCATGGCCGAAAAACAACCCCGCCCCGTCAAGGTCGTCGCCGAGAACCGCCGCGCGCGTCACGACTATTTCATCGAGGATGACCTCGAGGCGGGAATCGTGCTCGAGGGCTCGGAGGTGAAGTCGCTGCGCACCGGCAAGGCCAACATCGCCGAGAGTTACGCGAGCGTCGAGGGCGGCGAACTGTGGCTGATCAACGGCTACATCCCCGCCTATTCCCAGGCCAAGGCCTTCGGCCACGACGAGCGCCGCCGGCGCAAGCTCCTCGTCTCGCGGCGCGAACTCGCCAGGCTCTGGCAGGGCACGGCGCGCGAGGGCATGACGCTGGTGCCGCTCAGCCTGTATTTCAACGAGAAGGGCCGCGCCAAGCTCAAGCTCGGCGTCGCCAAGGGCAAGAAGCTGGCCGACAAGCGCGCGACCGAGGCCAAGCGCGACTGGCAGCGCCAGAAGGCGCGGCTGATGCGCGAGCGGGGCTGACGGGGGTCTCGCGCCCCGAGCCGTTCCCGGCCATTGACCACGATCCCGCGCCCCGAATCCGGAACGGATCGGGCACGACGGCGTTGCATCGTTTGCCCGGCCAGCACAGAGCTTCGGCCGAGGGCACGACGTCAGGAACGACCGCGAGGGAACCCCCAAGGATGCTCATCCGCGCCGGCTTCGAGATCGCCATCCATGTCGATGCGCCCACGCCCATCCTCTGCGCGCTGTCGCCGCACCCGGAGGGACTCGCGCCCGTCGCCGGGACCGGCGCGCTCGAGGTCGAACCGCCGGCGCCGATCGAGACCTACCTCGACGATTTCGACAACCGGATCAGCCGGCTCGTCCTTCCCGGCGGCGGCGCCACTCTGACCTCGGATTTCGTCGTCGCCCATGACGGCTCCGCCGACGCGGCGGCGCCGGAAGCGGCCCAGGCGAGCGTCGACGACCTTCCCGACGCGACGCTGCTGTACCTCATGCCGAGCCGCTTCTGCGAATCAGACCTGCTCGCCGGGGAGGCGTGGCGGCGCTTCGGCGGCGTGGCTGCCGGCTGGTCGCGGGTTCAGGCGATCTGCGACTTCGTGCACGACCACATCGCCTTCGGCTACGGCTACGGCAGCCCGACCAAGACGGCGGCCGACGCGATGCGCGAGGGACGCGGCGTCTGCCGCGACTTCGCCCATCTCGCGATCGCGCTGTGCCGGGCGATGAACATTCCGGCGCGCTACGCCAGCGGCTATCTCGGCGACATCGGCATTCCGCCGCAGCCCGAGCCGATGGACTTCTGCGCCTGGTTCGAGGTCTGGCTCGGCGGCCGCTGGCACACCTTCGATGCGCGCTACAACACGCCGCGCATCGGACGAATCCTGATGGTGCGCGGCCGCGACGCCGCCGACACCGCGATGATCGCCTCGTTCGGGGCGCACCGGATCGAGAGCTTCCGGGTCTGGTGCGACGAGGTCTCCGGCGCGATCGACTTCCCGGTCTCGCGTCGCCTGCGCGTCAACGGCGTCCCGGCTCCTCCGCCCGTCGGCGCCGGCCTTGTGGCCGACGCCGACGGACGGACCGAGGCGCCGCGTCGAGGTCGCGCGGGTTTCGCCGTCCCGCCCGCGGCGCGCTGATACCGACGGTCTTCATCCCTGACCCACGGCCCGCGGCTCCGATCGACCGCCGGGCGCTTGGCCCCATGTGATGCGGCTGTCCTTCAGGTACAGGAATGTGGCTGGAAGCCGGCTGGAATCAGGCCTGCCCCTTTTTCAGGATTCGGGAAGGCCTCGGCACGAGGCAGGCGCCCGGGCCGTTGGCATGATACCGGCGGGCTCGTGAAGCGACTCGTGGAACTTTTTGACCTCTATCACTTTTATCGTGTGTAATCAGGTAGTTACCATACCTATCACGCGTGTTAGCCCCGGGTGGCCTGGTAGACTCGCCCTCTGCCACAGCCGGATGCCGTTCGTGCGCGCCTACCCGCGCGAGACCCTGAGGCAGATGGTGTTCGACGCGCATGACCGGGCCTTCGCCTTCTACAAGGGCGCCTGCACGCGCGGGATGCGGTGGACGCGATCTTCGTGGGCAAGGAGCGGGCCTGCAACCGGCAGTTCCAGCAGATGTGCAGCCACTATCTCGTGGAACCGGTCGCCTGCACGCCGGCCTCGGGCTGGGAGAAGGGCCAGGTCGAGAACCAGGCGGGCACGATCCGCGCGCGGCTGTTCTCGCCGCGGGTGCGGGTCAAGAGCATGGAAGAGCTCAACGACTGGCTGGTCGACCAGTGCGTCGCCCGGGCGAAAGTGTCCAGGCCCATCCGGAGATCAGCGGCAAGACGATCCGGGAGGTGTTCGAGGAAGAGAGAGCGAGCCTGTATCGCGGCCGCTTCGACGGCTTTCACGCCGTCCACGCCTCGGTGTCGAAGACCTGCCTCGTGCGCTTCGACAACAACAAATACTCGGTCGAGGCCAGCGCCGTCGGCCGCCCGGTGGAAGTGCGC